>JAGNWJ010000026.1 GCA_017986065.1 Rhizobacter sp.
TCCCCGGCTTCGCGTCCGGTCACTGCGCCGATCGACGATTTTCGGGACCACCCCGCAAGCAACGGATGACCGAGATCAAGCAGTTCACGCTGGCGCCGCAACAACTCGAAATTGTGTTCGACCGTCTTGCCGAATCCGATGCCCGGATCAAGCACGATGCGATCGGCTGCAATGCCGCGCCCGCGCAGCGTTTCAACCCGCGCAGCCAGCACCTCGAGGACCTGCGACACCACGTCCGCATAGGTCGCGCGAGCCTGCATCGTTTGCGGGTCTCCCTGCATGTGCATCAGGCAGACACCGCAGCTTCGATGCGCAGCGACGACATCGATCGCTCCAGGCGCGTTCAACGCATTGATGTCATTGATGATGTCGACACCGAGGGCCAAGGCTTGAGCCATCAACTCCGGCTTGGTTGTATCGATCGAGACTGGCCGCCCCAGTGCGAGCGCAGCCTCAAGCACAGGCAGCACTCGGCGCCTCTCCTGCTCCAGGGACACGGGCGCTGCGCCGGGACGACTCGATTCGCCCCCGATGTCGAGGATGTCGGCGCCCTCGTCGATCAGTCGCTTGCAATGATCCAGCGCCGCGTTCGCATCGGCGAACTGACCGCCATCCGAAAACGAATCGGGCGTCGTGTTGACGATGCCCATCACCCGTGGCCAGCTCAGGTCGATGCGATGGTTCGAGGTTTGCCAGAACATGGGGACGCGCGTTGTGCCGTGAAATCTGCTGGGTCGGCAACGAAAACGGGGCCGAAGCCCCGTTTGAGTGTCAGACGTCGAGCGTCAGGCGGCAGCGGGCGCACCGTCGGCCGAAACCGGGGTCGATGGACCGCTGTTGCGACTGGATGAAGGGGTCCAGTCCTTCGGTGGCCTGGGTGGCTTGCCGTTCATGATGTCGTCGATCTGGTCGCTGTCGATGGTTTCCCATTCGAGCAGCGCCTGAGCCATCACGTGCATCTTCTCCTTGTTGTCCTCGATGTGCTTGCGGGCAATCGCGTACTGCTCGTCGATGATGCGCCGAATCACGCCATCGACCTTGCGCATCGTCTCTTCCGACATCGACGTCGTCTTGGTCACCGAGCGGCCGAGGAAGACCTCGCCCTCGTTCTCGGCATAGACCATCGGACCCAACTCATCAGTCATGCCGTAACGCGTGACCATGTCACGGGCAATGGATGTGGCGCGCTCGAAATCGTTGCTGGCACCGGTGGTCATCTGATTCATGAACACTTCTTCGGCAATGCGCCCACCGAAGAGCACGGAAATGGTCGACAGCATGCGCTCCTTGTCGAGGCTGTATCGATCGCCCTCCGGCAACTGCATGGTCACGCCCAGGGCACGACCGCGAGGAATCACGGTCACCTTGTGAACCGGGTCCGTCTTGGGCATCAGACGCGCGACCAGAGCATGACCGGACTCGTGATACGCGGTGTTCTTGCGCTCCTCCTCAGGCATGATCATCGACTTGCGCTCCGGGCCCATCATGATCTTGTCCTTGGCCTTCTCGAAGTCCATCATCTCGACAACACGGCCGGCGCGCCGCGCGGCAAACAGCGCGGCTTCGTTGACCAGGTTGGCCAGATCTGCCCCGGAAAACCCTGGCGTGCCCCGCGCCAGAATATCGGCACGAATGTCCTGGCCCACCGGCACCTTGCGCATGTGCACGTTGAGAATCTGCTCGCGGCCACGCACGTCAGGCAACGTCACGTACACCTGACGGTCGAAGCGACCGGGACGCAACAGGGCCGGATCGAGAATGTCCGGCCGGTTGGTGGCGGCCATCACGATCACGCCCAGGTTGGTCTCGAAACCGTCCATCTCGACGAGCATCTGATTCAAGGTCTGCTCGCGCTCGTCGTTACCGCCGCCCAGGCCAGCCCCGCGGTGCCGACCGACCGCATCGATCTCGTCGACGAAGATGATGCAGGGCGCGCTCTTCTTGGCCTGCTCGAACATGTCACGCACGCGGGCCGCGCCCACGCCGACGAACATCTCGACGAAGTCCGAACCCGAAATGCTGAAGAACGGCACCTTGGCCTCGCCGGCAATGGCCTTGGCCAGCAAAGTCTTGCCGGTTCCTGGTGGGCCGACCAGGAGCACGCCACGCGGGATTCTGCCGCCCAGCTTCTGGAATCGCTGCGGATCCTTCAGGAAATCGACCAGTTCCTTGACCTCTTCCTTCGCCTCGTCGCAACCTGCGACGTCAGCAAACGTGGTCGTGTTGTTGGCCTCGTCGAGCATGCGAGCCTTGGACTTTCCGAAGCTGAATGCGCCACCCTTGCCACCGCCTTGCATCTGACGCATGAAGTAGATCCAGACGCCGATCAGCAGAAGCATCGGCCCCCAGGACACGAGGATGTTCATCAGCAACGAGGGTTCTTCGCGCGGCTTGACATCGAACTTGACGCCGTTGTTGATCAGGTCGCCGACCAGACCGCGGTCCAGATACGTCGCGGTGCTGCGCAGTCGCTTGTCATCCGTCGTCGTCGCGACGATTTCCGTGCCTGCCGGGCTTTCCTGCAAGGTGACGTTGCGAATGCGCTTGCTGCGTACTTCTTCGAGAAAATCGGAGTACCCGATTTGGCCTGCAGAAGAAGCGCCTCGATCAAATTGCTTGAAAACGGTGAAAAGCACGAGTGCGATCACCAACCAGACGGCAATTTTCGAGAACCATTGATTGTTCACCGAGGCTCCAATTTTTCAACTTCAGACGTCGGCGTGCAAATCTGGACCCGACCAAGTTCTCTGTATATAGAGGCGAGTTTATGCGACTCAAGTGAGGCGAGGCCTTTGAAGCCTCCACTCCGGCCACAGGTGTGTCACGCCTGCGACGGTCTCTTCACGGAGTCTTCGACCACTTTGCGCACGTCCTTGAGACCCATTCCGACCAGGAAGGTTTCAGAAGATCGATCGCGAGAGGCTTTCGGCTTGATTGATTTCACAGTGCGAAAAGTCGATTTGAACAAGCCGACGAGTTCACTGTAGTTGCCGCCGTTGAAAACCTTGCAAACCAGTGCGCCTCCCGGAGTCAGGTGCCGGGTCGCGAACTCGACCGCCAGTTCGATGAGGTGTGTCACGCGGGCCGCATCCGAGCTCGCAATGCCTGTCAGATTGGGAGCCAGATCGGAAACCACGACGTCGACCGGGCGACCGCTGACGGCCGTCTCGAGCTGTGCCAAGACGGAATCCTCCCGGAAATCCCCCTGGATGAAGACCACGCCGTCGATGGGCTCGAAGTCCAGCAGGTCTAGCGCGATGATCGTGCCGTTCAGCGGCCCCAACCCTGCTCCCACCGCGTCGGCCTGTCTGATAGACAGCTTGCGACGCACATACTGGCTCCAGGCACCTGGCGACGCGCCCAAGTCGACGACGACCTGCCCCGGCTTCAAGAGGCCCAGAGTCTCGTCGATCTCCTTGAGCTTGTAGGCCGCTCGGGCGCGGTAGCCCTCCTTCTTGGACAGCTTGACATAGGTGTCGTTGAGGTGATCGAGCAGCCACGCCTTGTTGATCTTCTTGCTTTTGGATTTGACTTTCATGCTGCACCGATAATAGGCGGATGCCCGCCATCACCCTCACATCCCATCAGCGCAAGGAAAAGCGCGCCGACGCCCACCATCTCGACCCGGTGGTGTTGATCGGAGGCGACGGGCTGACCCCCGCCGTCATTCGCGAAATAGACGCCGCGCTGAACGCACACGGGCTCATCAAGGTCCGCGTCTTTTCAGACGAACGAACCTCGCGTGAAGCCATGCTCACCACACTGACCGATCAACTCGGCGCCGCTGCGATCCAGCACATCGGCAAGCTGCTCGTGCTGTGGCGCCCGGTTCCCCCGAAGGAAAAGGACGAGCGCGAAGACCGGATGCCGGGACCCAGGGTCGTCAA
Organism: Rhizobacter sp.; assembly: GCA_017986065.1. Classification (GTDB taxonomy): domain Bacteria; phylum Pseudomonadota; class Gammaproteobacteria; order Burkholderiales; family Burkholderiaceae_C; genus PBB1. The sequence continues at coordinate 3,888 of JAGNWJ010000026.1, forward strand.
GTTGCTGAAATTCTCCAAGAGCGGAAATCACCGCCCCCAGGTGAAGAAGATCAAGGTTCTCGGCAATGAGCGCATTGCGGCAGGCGGCGAGATCAAGCGCGCCCGCAAACGCGTGACCAGCATCAAGCGCAAGGCAGTCGACTGACTTTCGAGCGGATCCGGCTGGCGCGAAAGTGCAGCAGCCGGGCCGCTCAGCGTGCTGCCAGCCGCCACGCCAGCAAGAGCACCAGCAGTGCCTTCAGTGCAAAGAATCCTGCCGACAAGCCGTGCAGCGCTCCAAATGACAGGCCACCTCCCTGCCCGGCACGGGCGGCGGCCATCATCGGCTGGATCACGAAGTACCCGGCAACCGTGCAGAACAGCGTACCGAGAACCAGCAGCACATCGGTGTTGAGCGCAGGGACCACGGGCTGCTCCGGTTCAACGCTTGCCGACCTGCGCGTCAGGATCAACACGATCACCGCGACTGCCAGGCTCACATAAGCCTCGACGGCAAACATGCGTCCGGCACTGCGGCCGGCGATCTCGGCGGTTGTCACGGCGAATCCGGCTGGCGCGCCTATGAACCCCACACCCAGGAGCAGGCCACCCCATACTCCCGACACCCAGCCAGCCCAGCGGCGCAGCATCGTCACGTGTCTGTTCAAACGTAACGGACGGCCATGACCTCGTAGCTCTTGACACCACCGGGCGCCTGCACCTCGGCGATGTCGCCGACCTCCTTGCCGATGAGCGCTCGGGCAATCGGCGAACTGATGGAGATCAGTCCCAGCTTCAGGTCTGCCTCGTCATCACCGACGATCTGGTAAGTGACCGACGAACCACTGGATTCGTCTTCCAGATCGACAGTGGCACCGAAGACGACCTTGCCTTCGGCATCCAGCGTCGACGGATCGATCACCTTGGCGGCCGCAAGCTTGCTCTCGATCTCCAGGATGCGCCCTTCGATGAAGCCCTGCTTGTCCTTCGCAGCCTCGTATTCGGCGTTCTCGGACAGATCGCCCTGCGCCCTCGCCTCGGCAATCGCCTGGATGACGGCATGGCGCTCCACGCTCTTCAGACGTTGAAGTTCATCCTTGAGCTTGTCGACACCGCGTTGGGTGAGAGGAATGGTCTGCATATGGGTAACCCGGGACAAAAATGAAGCCGCCGCCGGAAGCTCCAGCGGCGGCTGTAGGGGATGAATTAGCGCGCTATCGGATGAGTTTAGTGCAACTCGGCATGCAGTTCCTGCAGCGAAAGCACCACCAGATCATCCTGATGTTTCATGCCCTCGACCGCCGCTTCGCATCCCGCCATGCTGGTGTAGTAGGTGATCCGGTTCGCGAGGGCCGCCTGGCGGATGTGGCGCGAATCAGCGATCGCCGTGCGGGTTTCATCGACAGTCGTGAAGACCAGCTGGATGTCTCCGGCCTTCACCATGTCGACGATGTGCGGCCGGCCATCCTTCACCTTGTTGACCGCCCTGACGGGCACCCCGCCGTCTGATATCGCGGCGGCCGTGCCCTTGGTCGCAACGATCTGGAAGCCCAGCGCGTGCAGATCACGTGCGACGACCACGGCCCGCTGCTTGTCGCTGTTCTTGACGGTGATGCACACCGTGCCCTTGTTCGGCAACCGCGAACCCGCGCCCAGCTGGCTCTTCAGCATCGCTTCGCCGAAGCTGCGGCCGACACCCATCACCTCGCCCGTGGAGCGCATTTCCGGCCCAAGCACCGGATCGACGCCCGGGAACTTGTTGAACGGGAACACCGCCTCCTTGACGCTGAAATACGGCGGGATGACTTCGGCAGGCACCTTGCCATTCTTCTGCTGCTGCTCCGCCAGCTTGCGGCCGACCATGCACCGCGCAGCGATCTTCGCCAGTTGGAGTCCGGTGGCCTTCGACACGAAGGGAACCGTTCGCGATGCACGCGGATTCACCTCGAGTACGTAGACGACGGCATCGGCCCCCTCGCCCTGGATGGCGAACTGCACGTTCATCAGCCCCTTGACCTTCAGCGCGCGCGCCATCAACGTGGTCTGGCGTCGCATTTCGTCCTGAAGCGCAACGGGCAGCGAGTACGGCGGCAACGAACAGGCCGAGTCGCCGGAGTGGATGCCGGCCTGCTCGACGTGTTCCATGATGCCGCCGATCATCACGCCCGACTCGGCATCGCTGCCGTCGGCGATGCAGTCGACATCGACCTCGATCGCGTCGTCGAGGAAGCGGTCCAGCAGCACCGGCGACTTCTCGCTGACCTTGACGGCTTCGCGCATGTAGCGCTCGAGGTCCTTGTCGCCGTGGACGATTTCCATCGCGCGGCCGCCGAGCACATAACTCGGACGCACCACCAGCGGATAACCGATCTCCTTCGCCAGCATCAGCGCCTGCTCTTCGGTGCGCGCGGTGCGGTTCGGCGGTTGCTTCAATCCGAGTTCGTTCAGCAACTTCTGGAAGCGCTCGCGGTCCTCGGCCACGTCGATGCTGTCGGGCGATGTGCCGACGATCGGCACGCCGGCGCGCTCGAGATCGAGCGCCAGCTTCAATGGTGTCTGCCCGCCGTACTGAACGATCACGCCAACCGGCTTTTCCTTGGCAACGATCTCGAGCACGTCTTCAAGCGTCACCGGCTCGAAGTACAAGCGGTCCGAGGTGTCGTAGTCGGTCGACACCGTCTCGGGGTTGCAGTTGACCATGATGGTCTCGTAGCCGTCTTCACGCATCGCGAGCGCGGCATGCACGCAGCAGTAGTCGAACTCGATACCCTGCCCGATGCGGTTCGGCCCGCCCCCCAGCACCATGATCTTCTTGCGATCGGTCGGCTCGGCCTCGCACTCCTCGTCGTAGGTGGAGTAGAGGTACGCCGTCTGCGTCGAGAACTCGGCCGCACAGGTGTCTACCCGCTTGAACACCGGGCGAACGTTGGCTGACCAGCGGGCTTCGCGCACCAGATGCTGGTTCGTGCCCAGCAGCTTGGCGAGTCGACGATCGGAGAAACCCTTCTGCTTCAGGAAGCGCAACTCGTCAGCCGAGAGACTCGCCAGCGACCGGCCGGACAGCGCCTGCTCAGTCTGGATCAGTTGCTCGATCTGCGCGAGGAACCAGGGATCGATCGCGGTTTCCTCGAAGATTTCCTGAAGGCTCAGGCCAATTCGGAAAGCATCGCCCACGTACAGGATGCGCTCGGGCCCGGCCTCGCCGATCTCCTCGATGATCTCGTCGCGGTCCGTGCTGCGCTCGCTCAAACCATCGATGCCGGTCTCGAGTCCCCGCAGCGCCTTCTGGAAGCTTTCCTGGAAGGTGCGGCCCATCGCCATCACCTCACCGACCGACTTCATCTGCGTCGTCAGGTGCGAGTCCGCAGCCGGGAACTTCTCGAACGCGAAACGCGGAATCTTCGTCACCACGTAGTCGATGCTCGGCTCGAAGCTGGCCGGTGTGGCGCCACCAGTGATGTCGTTGCGCAGCTCATCGAGCGTGTAGCCGACGGCCAGCTTGGCAGCCACCTTGGCGATCGGGAATCCGGTGGCCTTGGAGGCCAGCGCCGACGACCGAGACACCCGGGGATTCATCTCGATGACGACCATGCGGCCATCGTTCGGATTGATCGCGAACTGCACGTTCGATCCGCCGGTGTCGACGCCGATCTCGCGAAGGATCGCGATGCTCGCGTTACGCAGCAGCTGGTATTCCTTGTCGCTGAGAGTCTGGGCCGGCGCCACCGTGATCGAGTCGCCGGTGTGGATGCCCATCGGGTCCAGGTTCTCGATGGCACAGACGATGATGCAGTTGTCCGCCTTGTCGCGAACCACTTCCATCTCGTACTCTTTCCAGCCGATCAGGCTCTCCTCGATCAGCAGTTCCTTGGTCGGCGACAGGTCGAGGCCGCGCTTGCAGATCTCCTCGAACTCCTCCGGGTTGTAGGCGATGCCGCCACCGGTGCCGCCGAGCGTGAAGCTGGGGCGGATCACCATCGGAAATCCATTGCTGCCGGTCTCCGCCGTGATGCGCTGCTGCACCTCGAGGGCTTCCTCCATCGAGTGCGCGATTCCGCTGCGCGCGGAGCCCAGGCCGATGCCGGTCATCGCGTCCTTGAACTTCAGCCGGTCCTCGGCCTTCTCGATGGCCTTCTCGTTGGCGCCGATCATCTCGACGTTGTATTTCGACAGCACGCCGTTCTTGTGCAGATCGAGTGCGCAGTTCAGCGCCGTCTGGCCCCCCATGGTGGGCAGCACGGCATCGGGCCGCTCCTTCGCGATGATCTTCTCGACCACCTGCCAGGTGATGGGCTCGATGTAGGTCGCATCGGCCATCTCCGGGTCGGTCATGATCGTCGCCGGATTGCTGTTGACGAGGATGACGCGGTAGCCCTCCTCGCGCAGCGCCTTGCAGGCCTGGGCTCCGGAGTAATCGAATTCGCAGGCCTGGCCGATGATGATCGGACCGGCGCCGATGATCAGGATCGATTTGAGGTCGGTGCGCTTAGGCATGTTGACCTCCAGCCACTGCAGCGTTCTTTGCCTGAGATTCCATCAACGCAGTGAAGCGATCGAACAGGTAGCCGATGTCGTGCGGCCCGGGCGATGCTTCAGGGTGGCCCTGGAAGCAGAACGCCGGACGGTCGGTACGCGCCAGGCCCTGCAAGGTGCCATCGAACAGGCTGACGTGGGTCGGTCTCAGGTTATTCGGCAAAGTGGTCTCGTCGACGGCAAAGCCGTGGTTCTGGCTGGTGATGCTCACACGCCCGCTGTCGAGGTCCTTGACAGGGTGGTTGGCACCGTGATGGCCGAATTTCATCTTGAAGGTCTTGGCTCCGGAGGCCAGCGCCAGGATCTGGTGCCCCAGGCAGATTCCGAAGGTCGGGATGCCACTTTCGACCAATGCGCGAGTGGCTTCGATGGCGTAGTCGCAAGGCTGCGGGTCGCCCGGGCCGTTGCTGAGGAAGATGCCATCCGGCTTCAGCGCAAGCACCTCGCTCGCCGGTGTCTGAGCCGGAACCACGGTCACCTTGCAGCCGCGGCTGGCAAGCATGCGCAGGATGTTGCGCTTGACGCCGAAGTCGAGCGCGACGACGTGGAAGCGCGGCTCGGTGAGGCTCGCATAGCCCAGGCCGAGCGCCCACTCGGTTTCGGTCCAGACGGCACGAGCGCCGCAGGTCACGACCTTCGCCAGATCGAGTCCGGCCATGCTGGGAGCCGCACGCGCGGCAGCCAGGGCCTGTTCGAAGTGCGCCTCCGCCAGCGTCTCGCCGACGTTCAGGGTCAGGATGCAGCCGTTCTGTGCGCCACTCGTTCGCAGCAGCCGGGTGAGGCGGCGTGTGTCGATGTTCGCGATCGCCACCGTGCCCTCGCGTTGCAGATACTGCGGCAGCGTCTCGGTCATGCGGAAGTTCGACGCCAGGACGGGCAGGTCCTTGATGATCAGACCGGCAGCGTGGACCCGATCCGATTCGACATCCTCGGCATTGACGCCATAGCTGCCGATGTGCGGGTAGGTCAGCGTGACGATCTGGCGGCAGTAGCTGGGATCGGTGAGGATTTCCTGGTAGCCGGTGAGCGCGGTGTTGAAAACCACCTCACCACAGGTCTGTCCTGGAGAGCCGATCGAATTGCCGATGAACCGGGAGCCGTCTGCGAGAACAAGGATTGCGGGGGGCAGGACGGGCAACAAGGAAATCTCCGTTGGTGCACCCAGCTCTGCCCCGCAGCGCGGGCTGCGAGTCGGAATCCGGTGGGAAACTTGGAAGGGTTTCGCTGGGGGCGGGTGTGTTCGGGTAAACCTCCGGATTGTAATGGGTGACCAGCAGTCAAACCCCGAACGCCCCTTCCGAAAGTCAGGTGCCGAGGGCCGCGATGCCCGCCTTGGCAACCTGCGCGTCTTCGCTGCTCTTCACTCCGCTGACCCCCACCGCGCCGATGCAATGCCCGTCCGCGATCACCGGGACACCTCCTTCGAGCAGTCCATCGATCTCGGGTGCGCTGAGGAAAGACACCCGCCCCCCGTTGATCAACTCCTCGTAGATGCGGCTCTCGCGGCGTCCCAGCGCGGCGGTCCTTGCCTTGGCGGGCGCAATGTGCGCCGAGACAGGCGCGGCACCATCGAGCCGCTGAAACCACAACAGATGTCCGCCATCGTCGACGATGGCAATCGACACGGCCCACTGGTGAGCGACTGCCTCCTGTTCGCAAGCCGCGGCCATGCGTTTCACGTCGGCCAGGGTCAGAGCAGGTCTGGAGATCATGGCGCACCACCTTGAAAAAGCCAAAACCCGACTGTATCCGCCGTGGTTTGCGCGATTCGGAACCACCTTGCCACTGGCGCGGAGGCCGCTCTCCCCATCAGTGCGACGCGCTTGGCGGGGAACTAGAATCCGGCCGGCGAGTCTCACCGCCTGTCTCATTTCCACGGGAGTCCTGTATGAACCAAACACTGCGCGCCGGCTATGTCGGCTCGATCACATCGGTGGAGCAGCGCAACCGCGTCCTTCGCAACACCTACTGGCTTCTGGCCCTGTCGATGGTGCCCACGGTGCTGGGCGCATGGATCGGAGTCTCGACCGGGATCGCCCAACTCATGACCCCGGGCATCAGCCTGATCGTTTTCATGGGCGGCGCATTCGGGTTCATGTATGCCATCGAGAAGACCAAGAACTCGGCGTCCGGGGTTCCCGTGTTGCTGGCTTTCACCTTCTTCATGGGCCTGATGCTGTCGCGCATGATCGGCGCCGTTCTTGGCCTGTCCAACGGTGCAAGCCTGATCATGATGGCGTTTGCAGGCACAGGAGCAATCTTCCTGGGCATGGCAACGCTGTCGACCGTGATCAAGCGCGACCTGTCGTCGATGGGCAAGTTCCTGTTCATCGGCATGATCATGCTGCTGGTGGCCGGCATCGCAAACATCTTCATCCAATCGAGCGCCCTGATGATCACGCTGTCGGTGCTGGCGATCGGGATCTTCTCGGCCTTCATCCTGCACGACCTGAAGCGTGTCAGGGACGGCGAGGAAACCAACTACATCACCGCAACGCTGGGCGTGTACCTGAGCATCTACAACGTGTTCCAGTCTCTGCTCGCGATCCTGGGCATCGCTGGCGGCAACAACGACTGATTGCTGTCGGCAGGACACTGAAAGACGGGGCCTTCGGGTCCCGTTTTTCTTGGTTGGTCATCCTTCGCGATCGAACACTGCGATGCTCTCGACATGGGCTGTGTGCGGGAACATGTTGACGGCTCCCGCAGCTGACAACACATATCCGGCCTGGTGCACCAGCAAGCCGGCATCGCGAGCCAGCGTGGCCGGGTTGCAACTGACGTAGACGATGCGCCTGGGCAATCTGTAGCCGGGAGCCGCAGCGGGATTCTCCGCAACGTCGGCGAGGGCCTTGGCCAGGGCGAATGCCCCTTCGCGCGGCGGATCGACCAGCCACTTGTCGGCATGACCAAGCGCGGCCAACGCCGGCGCATCGATCTCGAACAGGTTGCTGGCTGCGAATCGGGTCGTGGCGGACAAGCCGTTGAACGCGGCGTTCTCTCGCGACCGCTCGACCAACGGTTCGCTGCCTTCGATTCCAAGCACCTCGCGCGCTCGAGTCGCGATCGGCAACGTGAAGTTGCCCAGGCCGCAGAACCAGTCGATCACGCGTTCGTCGGGCTGTGGATCGAGCAGCCGCATGGCGCGGGCCACGAGCACGCGGTTGATCTGATGATTGACCTGAGTGAAGTCGGTCGGCTTGAATCGCATCGTGATGCCGAACTCGGGCAGGCTGTACGAGAGGCTCGCCACCGAAGCCTCCAGCGTGTGGACCGTCGAGGGACCTTGCGGCTGCAACCACCACTGCACGCGATGGCAAGCCGCGAAATCCCGCAGCCGCTGCTGGTCGGCCGAACTCAGCATCTCGAGGTGCCGCAGAACGAGTGCAGTGGCGTCATCGCCAACCGCCACTTCGATCTGGGGGATCCGCTCGCGCTGGTCCAGCGTGCCGATCAGTTCGGCCAGCGGACTGAGCAGCGCACTCAGATGTGCAGGCAGCACCTCGCAACTGCCCATGTCGGCCACGTAGCTTGACTTGCGTTCGTGGAACCCAACCAGCACCTTGCCCTTTTTCGCAACGTAGCGCACCGAAAGCCGGGCGCGGTAGCGGTAGCCCCAGGCCGGCCCTTCGATCGGTCGCAGCACCTGATCGGGCTTGACCTTCGCAAGGTGCCACAGGCCGTCCTCGAGTGCTCGCTGCTTGGTGGCCAGTTGCGCGCCGGCCTGGAAATGCTGCATCTTGCAGCCACCGCAGACTCCGAAATAGCGGCAGCCCGGGGTGACTCGCTGCGAACTCTCCCGACGCAGCGCGGAGATGGAAGCCTGCTCCCAGTTGTTCTTGCGGCGGAAGACGCTGACCTGCACCTGCTCACCTGGAAGCGCGCCCTCGATGAAGACCACCTTGCCTTCGGAGTTGTGGGCCACGCCCTGACCTTCGAGGTCGAGCGATTCGACACTCAGCCATTCGGAGTTCGATGTCATGTCTTGATCTTCTTGGGCCAGCAGCCTCGACCCGACTGCGGGCCCCCGGACGGACGAGGCAGCAGGCTGCGATCAGCGTGAAGGCAGCAGCTTCGCGGGATCGATGGGTTTGCCCTGCTTGCGGATCTCGAAGTGCAACTGAACCCGCTCGGCATCGGTCGACCCCATCTCGGCGATCTTCTGCCCGCGTCGCACCGCCTGGTCTTCCTTCACCAGCAGCGTCTGGTTGTGCGCGTAGGCGGTGAGGTACGTGTTGTTGTGCTTGACGATCACCAGATTGCCATAACCCCGGAGCCCCGATCCCGCGTAGACCACGCGGCCGTCGGCCGCGGCCAGTACGGGATCGCCAGCCTTGCCTGAAATGGCGAGGCCCTTGCTCTTGGATTCGTCAAACGCCGTGGTGACGGGGCCGCTGGCAGGCCACATCCAGGGGAGCGCCTCATCGCCCGAAGGCAGCGCAACTGGAGCGACCGGGGCGACGACGGCCGCCGCGGGAGCCGCAGCGCTGGCCGCTGCAGGCGCTGCTGCCACTGCGGCCCCCGAACCGGCCGCAGCGGGCACCGTCGTCGGTGCAGGAGCCGGGGCTCGAGCATCGAGGGGTTTGCTTTCAACCTTTGCCGCGGCCACCGGCCGGGCTGCTGGCGTCGCGGAGTCGGCGCCAGGCGGAATGACCCGCAACACCTGTCCGACCTCGATGATGTTGGGGTTGTCGAGGCCGTTCCAGCGCGCCAGATCCTTCCAGTTCTGGCCGTTGTCCAGGGCGATCTTCAGCAGGGTATCCGACGGCTTGACGGTGTAGTAGCCGGGCTTGCCAGCGTTGTCGGTGACAGCAGCGGCGGCAGGCACCTCGGCCTGAGGTTCACTGCTTGCCGGCGCGGCCGGCGCGGGGGCCTTCGTTGAGGCCTGTCGATCCTCGACAGGCGCGCGGTTGGGCCTCGACGCGCACGCCGTCAACAACAATCCCAGGCAGACAGCGGCCAACAGACCCGCCCCGTGTCGTCGAGCCTCGTTCATCGTTCTCATCCGGGCGGATACCTCGTTCAAATGGACCCTGATTTTAGAGGGACGAACTGCACGGCTTCGAACTCGGTTCGCTGGTATCCCCCTTCGTGACGATCCACGACGACCAGCATCTGCCCCTTCGTCGCACCGTCCACCGGAGAGATCAGGCGTCCGCCAACGGCCAGTTGAGTCAGCCAGCTTTCGGGCACCGATGAACCGCATGCGGCGGCGATGATGCTGTCGTAGGGTGCGTTGGGCGGGTGCCCCAGCATGCCATCGCCGTAGACCAGCCGGAGCTGGTTCATCCGCAACGGTGCGACCAGATCGCGCGCCTTGTCGTGCAGCCCCTTGATGCGCTCGACAGACACCACGTGCCTGCTCAGGCAGCAGAGCACCGCCGCCTGGTAGCCGCAACCGGTACCTATCTCGAGGACACGACCGAGGTGACCGGCAGCTCGAGCGGTCACGCCGTCCATCAACACATCGAGCATGCGTGCGACCACCGACGGCTTGGAGATGGTCTGCCCATGGCCGATCGGCAGGCTGGTGTCCTCGTAGGCCTGCGTCACCAGCGCGGCATCGATGAATCGATGCCGCGGAACGCTCGCCAGCGCATCCAGGACATGCGCGTGGTACGGGCCGCCGACACGCAACCGCTCGACCATCCGGCGCCGCACGTCTTCCGAATCGAGTCCGAGCCCGGCCGGGCGATGACGTGCCGAGGAGTTGCCGGCTTGCAGCGAAGCAGACCGGCCACGCGCCTGGGTCGAGGGCCCGGGGGCGGCGGAGCTGCCGGACTTCGCTGCATCGTTCGCCTCGACTGCGGGACCGACCCAGGTCTTGGGCGCGCGCACCATGTGCTCCAGCCGCAGCGGGAACTTGCTGCTGCGACGCGATGACTCGGTCACGATGACTCGGACGAGGTCAACCACGCCCGCCAATCAGGCAATGCCACGTGGTCGGTCAGGTCCACCTGGAGTGGCGTGATCGACACGCGACCGTGCGTGGTCGCATGGAAATCGGTGCCCTCTCCTGCCTCACGTGCATCACCTGCAGCACCGATCCAGTACATCGTCTCGCCTCGCGGGTTCTGCTGGCGGATCACCGGCTCGCTCGCATGACGACGTCCGAGACGGGTGATGCAACGCGGAAGCCGATCCGCGTCGGCGCAATTCGGGATGTTCACGTTCAGCAGGAAGGGGCGACGTGCGGGTGGATCGCGCAGCACCTGCTCGATCACCCCTCGCGCCACACGCGCTGCCGCATCCAGATGCAGCCACCCCTTGTCGACCTGCGAAAACGCGATCGACGGAATCCCGAACAGGTACCCCTCCATCGCGGCTGCAACGGTTCCCGAGTAGATCGTGTCGTCGCCCATGTTGGCGCCTTGATTGATCCCGGAAACCACCAGATCGGGTCGATCCGAGAACAGGCCCGTCAGGGCGACGTGAACGCAATCGGACGGCGTGCCGTTCAGGTAATGAAACCCGTTGGCCGCGGTGCAGGCCGTCAGGGGACGATTCAGTGTCAGCGAGTTGGAGGTGCCACTCGCGTTCTGCTCCGGCGCGATGACATCGATGTGCCCCAGCCCTTCGCAGGCTGCGACCAGTGCCGCGAGCCCTGGGGCCAGATAACCGTCGTCGTTTGCGATCAGGATACGCATTGCAACGATTGTAGGAGTCGATCACTCGCCCCTTCGTTAAGCTCGCGGCAACGCTCAGCGATGCGCAGGCTTCTCGGTGCGGGCCTGCTGCTAGCATGCGCCGCACTGCGAATCGGACTCACACCCATGGCCGTCAGAGTATTGATCGTCGAAGACAACCCGGTGGCCCGCAGCTTCCTTGCGCGGGTCGTTCGGGAAAGCTTCAGCGATCAACTGCTGATCTCCGAGGCCAGCGATCTCGAGTCGGCGCGCCGGCTGATCGGTGAAACGCAGACCACCGCAGCATCGGCAGGCAGCGCCCCCGGCGGGCTGTTCAAGCTGATGATGGTCGACCTGGAACTTCCCGACGGGAACGGCCTGGAGCTGCTGGCCGAGTTGTCCCGAGATCCCGCCACCAAGATCGTCACCACGCTGTATTCAGACGACGAGCACCTGTTTCCGGCCCTGCAATGCGGTGCCGACGGCTACCTGTTGAAGGAAGACCGCTTCGAGGTGCTGGTCGAAGAGCTGCAGAAGATCGTGCGCGGCCAGCCACCGTTGTCTCCGGCGATCGCCCGCCGTCTGCTGACGCACTTCAGGCAAGGTGGCAGCGGAGACAACCCGGGCGCATCGAGCGAGACACCGGCCCTGCAGAGCCCTGGATCCTCGACGCTCGAGCGTTCGGCCCAGGTCGACCAGGAGCACCTGACGCCGCGCGAGAACGAGGTTCTGACCTACCTCAGCAAGGGCTTCACCATCAAGGAGATCGCCAACCTGGCGGGCATCAAGTGGTTCACGGTGAACGACCACATCAGGTCGATCTACAAGAAGCTGAACGTCACGAGCCGCGCCGAAGCGGCCGTTCTGGCCAGCAAGCAGGCACTGGCGTAGTTCGCCCTTCAGGCGGCCTGCGCTGTCGCCGATCCAGGCCGGATCGGACGGAGCCCGCAGCAACGCGTTGAGAGCCGATGCAGGCACGCCGGCGCTCGGCACGCGAATCGTCTCAGCGAGGTCACCCTTGCCCTAGGATGCTCGCCCATGAACACGAAACCGAGCGCGATCCAGGCCGCTGCAATCGATTACGGGCGCCCCGTCGCGGGCTGGCGGCTGAGTCTGTACACGATCATCTTCGAGGCCGACACGCGCGCCGGGCGGAACTTCGACCTGACACTGATCGGCTGCATCCTGGCCAGCGTCGTGGTGGTGATCCTGGACAGCATGGCTGCGGTGCATGCGCGCCACGCGGCAACGCTGGGAGTACTCGAATGGGGGTTCACCTTGCTGTTCACCGCCGAGTACATCGCCCGCCTGGTCTGCGTGCGCCACCCCGCACGCTACGCGCGCAGCACCTTCGGCATCATCGACCTGCTGGCCGTGCTTCCGACGTACCTCGCCGTGCTGGTGCCGGGGCTCCATGCGCTGATCGACGTGCGGGTGTTGCGGTTGCTGAGGCTTTTCCGCATCTTCAAGCTGGGCGCCTATGTCGCCGAGTTCGGAGCGCTGGGCCAGGCGCTGGCGGCATCACGGCGCAAGATCTTCGTCTTCATGTCCTTCGTGATGCTCGTGGTGGTGGTCATGGGCACGCTGATGTACGTGGTGGAAGGCCCGGACAACGGCTACACCAGCATCCCGGTGGGAATCTACTGGGCCATCACCACGATGACCACGGTCGGCTTCGGAGACATCACGCCGAAAACCGATCTGGGCAGGCTGCTCGCTTCGGTGATGATGCTGCTCGGCTGGGGAACGCTGGCCGTGCCAACCGGCATCGTCAGCGCGGAGTTCACCTCGAGGCGAGTGGCGCAGTCGACGACCACGCGCACGTGCCACGACTGCCTGAGCGAAGGGCACTCTCCGAGCGCGGCCTTCTGTCGTGACTGCGGGGCCCCGCTTCCGCCCTGGCAGCGCGACGGATTCCCGTCGGACTGAGACCCCCGGACGCGCCGCCCAGGATGCCCGCCCCATGGTCGGCGCCCGCCGGCAAACGGGCCGAATGACCGGCCCGTCCGTGACCCGCAACTAGCCTTTCGAGGTGCTCTGTTCCGGGGTGCCCTGCTTCTGCTGCTTGGCCTGTCTCTTCAGTTCCTTGGCCCGCTTCTGCTTTTCTCTGCGAATACCGCGGTCTTTGTCAGCGCTCATGTCGATCTCTGGTTGGTTGATGAGTGGCACAGGTGCCGATCCGCCTGGGTCGACGCACGACCACAGGCCCATCGGGACGATGTGCCTCCGATTGTCGTCCCAGCAGACACACCGAAGGCGCCCGAGGCGATCCGCCATGCCCTGACGGTCATGCACCGCACCTGCAGCGCACACGTGTGCCGCACCCGGCACCCTTGACTTTCTGCCGACGAACCGCATGTACATCGGGCAGCCAGCCCCACAGGCCCCAGGGAGTCATCCATGTCTTCGCCCAATGTCGAGTCAACCCGCAGTTCGATACACACCGCGTTCTCACTCGCGCACCTGCTCGAGAGCATCGACCGCAGCTCCGCCCCGGTTGATGCGAACCAGTACCGCATGGTGGTCGGGAGGCTGAAGGCATCCTTGTCGAATCCGCTGCCCGAAGCCGCCTTGACTGCCTTGCTGAACACCTATCCTTCCGCCGCCGAGGTGTATGAGAACATGCACTACGACGTGGCCGGACTGTCGCGTTCGCCCCTGGAGCGCTCGGTGGCTTCGGAATCGCTCGCCAGGCAGGTCATCTCCCGGTTTGCACCGGGCAGCAGTTCCAGCCGTACCTGAAGGCCAGCCCTTTTCGCATGCTGCGGGATGTCAGGCCCGGCGAAGCTGATCGAGGGGTTCCGGCCCAGACTGGCTGCATAAAAAGGCGGCGAGGCATTTCGCAAAGGGCCGACAGCAGTGCGCACAAACGACGCGGTCCCGATCAACCCACCGATCACACCGCTGCTGCGCAGCGTCACCGCCCTCGAAGTGGCCGTGCTCACGATCGCCGGCCTCGGGTTGCTGCTCGACGTGGCCGCGGTCACCGGCGTCTGGCCCTGGCCCCTGAAACCCTTCAATCAGCGATTCCTGGGCGCCCTGTACAGCGCAGCCCTGGTTGCAGCGGTCTGGCAGGTCGCGATCGGACGCTGGGCTCCGGCGCGCTCGATAACTTGGATGATCCTTGTCTTCACGGCAGTGGTCACGGCACTGTCGTTCCTGCATCTGTCGCGTTTCGACTTTGCAAGCCCCCCGGCATGGATCTGGTTCGTGCTCTACGTGGGTGTGTGCGTGAACGCTGGTTTGCACCTGCTCTGGCCGCGCGGCCAGACGCCCGTCGGGCAACGCCCTTCCCAGCGCTGGCAGCTTGTTCTGGCGATGCAGGCTGCGGCCTGCTTCGCGCTGGGCCTGGCCCATCTCTTCAAGCCCGAGATGTCGGCCCGCTATTGGCCGTGGCCGCTGGACACCTTCCACGCACAGCTCTACAGCGTGGTCTTCCTGACTCCGGCAGTGGCTGCCTGGTGCCTGCGGCGCGCCGCCACGCCAGCAGACTGGCGGGCCCAGGGCAGCACCCAGATCGCCTGGGGTCTGCTTCCACTGGTGGGGCTGCTGCTCGCCGATGCGGGCGTGCGGCGCGTCGATTGGTCTGCACCTCCCACGCTGGCCTGGACCGGTGTGTTCGCGCTGCTGGCCGTCATCGGACTGGCGATGTGGCACAACGCAGATGAAGGCCCGGCTGCACCGAGGACAAGCGGTCCGCGCACGTGACCCGTCGGTGCGCCGAACGCACCCTGCTGCGCCCGACCGAATCGATCGCCAGCGAAATCAGCCCAGCGATTCGTAGAGCGCCACGAACTGCTGCGTCAGCTTGTGATTCGCATCGAGATGAATCATCGGGCAGCTCATCTCGTGCGACTCCTTGATCTTCACGCTGGCGCTCAGGTAGGGCTCGAGCACGGGCAGGCCTTCGTCGATCAGCTCCTGGACCGTCCGCTGCGGCAGGCTGGCTCGCGGCTGGAATTGGTTGACCACGATGCCCTCGATCACCAGGTCCGGGTTGTGGTCCGCCTGAATCTCCTTGATGCTCTCCAGCAACCCGTAAAGCGCCCGGCGCGAGAAATCGTCACAGTCGAACGGGATCAGGCAGCCCTGGGCAGCGATCAGCGCCGAGCGGGTGTAGAAATTGAGCGCCGGCGGCGTGTCGATCCAGATCGAGTCGTACTCACCTTCCAGTTCGACCAGCGCATCGCGCAGCTTGTAGATCTTGTGGCGGCTTTCCAGCTTGCCATGCAACTCGTCGAGCAACCCGCTCGCGGGCATCAGGTGGAGGTTCTCCCAGGGCGTCTCGCTGATGAAGCTGACGGTATCCGGCGAGCGGACACTGAACTTCAGCGTGGCGTCGAAGAACTCCGCAGCCCCCGGCGTCGACTCGTCGACGGCATCGCCCATCAGGTACCGGCTCGAGTTCGCCTGACGATCCAGGTCGATCAGCAGCGTGCGCTGCCCCTGGTGGGCCGCGATCGCGGCCAGGTTGCAGGCGATGGTGGACTTGCCCACCCCACCCTTCTGATTGAAAACGACGCGTCGCATCCCTAGACCCCGATTCATCCGAAAAGACGATTGTGCGCCGCAACATGAGCCGGTCGGTGCGACTGACGGGTACTTCCCCTCGACTTCCGGCGTTCGCCAGCGCGGTCTCGGCATAACGTCGATGACTGGACCGACGCATGCCATGCGCGCCGCAACCAATTCCGCCCTGGGTTCCACACCCGCGACCTGATGACCGCCCTGTACTCGCTCCCCCTGCACCTGCTCATCGCGGGCGGCGCGCTGGCTGCGCTGCTGATCTCGTTCCTCGCGTTCTTCCTGCTGCCGGGCCTGCTGCACTGGTGGCGGCTTCGTCGCATCGAGCGCGAGATCGGCCGGCTCGATCCGCGCAGCCCGCCGACCGAGCTGCGCAGGATCTTCGCCCGCGACAGACGCCTCGCACAGCTCTGGAAAGAGTTCGAGGACTCGCTGCATGTCCAGCGCGAGGAGCGCGGCGGGCAACCGGCCCCGGTGGCCGTGCGTTCGACACTGCCGGCGGAGACCTTCTTCAACGGTCCCTGCGTCGTCGATGCCCGGCTGCGCACCGAGTTCTTCAAGCACCTGCCCGGCATCTACACGGGCATCGGCATCATCGGCACGTTCACCGGCCTGATCGATGGACTGCGCCAGTTCCAGGTGAGCGAGAACGCGGCAACCGTGCGCAGCAGCCTCGAATCGCTGATGCATGCCGTGGGTCAGGCCTTCCTGATCTCTGCGACCGCGATCGCCGCGGCCATCGTCGTGACGTTCCTCGAGAAGCTGCTGCTGTCGGCGCTCTACGGCCGCACGGAAGACATCGCCCACGCCATCGACGCGCGCTTCGACGCCGGCGCGGGCGAGGACTATCTGTCGCGACTGGTCCAGGCGAACGAAGGTGCCGCCGGCCGGAACCAGGCGCTCAAGGATGCGCTGGTGGCGGAGCTCGCCAGCGTGATGCGCGAGCAGACCGATCGCCAGATCAGCGGGTTGGCGAGCGCCATCACGAACAGCATCGAGAGGAGCCTGGCTGCACCCTTGCAGAAGATCGCCAGTGCGGTGCAGGCCAGCACCAGCGACCAGAGCGCGCTGACAACGCAGTTGCTGCAGGACGTGATGGGCCGCTTCGGAGATCGCCTCGACAACGTGCTGGGCGGGCAGGTGTCGGGCATCAACGCGCTGAACCAGCAGACCGGCCAGACCATGCAGGAGGCCGTGCAGGCCGTTCGGGCGCTGGTCGAGCAGATTTCGCAGTCCAGCCGCCAGTCGAACGACACGATGACCGCGAACCTGGTGGATGCCACGAAGGCAATGCTTGCGGCTCTGGGCGAGAGCCAGCGCGTGTCGGTCGAAGGCCAGCAGCGGCGCGAGCTGGCGCTGACCGAACGATCGTCGGCCGCCATGAACGACATGGCCGACCTGCTGGCCCGGACCCTGGACGAAGTGCGATTCGCGTCCTCGCAGATGGCCGGCAGCATCGACGCCATGAAGATCATGACGACAGCCGCACTCGACAGGATGAGTTCCGGCGCCGCCCAGCTGAGCAGCGCCTCGCAGACCTTCTCGACAGCCGGCGACCGGGTCAGCGGCGTGATGGAACAAGCCGCCCTGGTCTCCTCGCAGATGACCGAGGCTTCGCGCCTGATGCTGGCCAGTGCCGCCGACATGCGCAGCGGCCTCGATGACTACCGTGCCCATCGCGACGCCGTGGGTCATCTGGTGACCGAACTGCGCACCACGGTCGAACACGCCCGCACCGAAGCGACGTTGACTGCAGACGTGCTGGATCGCATCAAGGTCTCGACGGAGCGCCTGGGGCAGGCACATGAGCACGCCGACCTTTATCTGGCGAGTGTCAGCAAGGTGCTCGGCGACGCGCATCAGGCGTTTGCCATCGCCGTGAAGAAGACGCTCGATCTGGCCAACACCGAGTTCCACAGCAAGCTGTCGACAGCGGTCGGCCTGCTGTCGTCGACGGTCGTCGAACTCGAAGCCACGCTGGGCAACGTCACACCGCAGAGGCACTGAGCGTGCTGTTCGCACAGCGTCAGGCCAGACGCGCGCCCCGTGACGAGGCCGAGAAGCCCTTCTGGATCTCGTTCGCCGACCTGATGACGGCGCTGATGGTGCTCTTCCTCGTCGTGATGGGCGTGGCGCTGCTCGCCATCACCAAGAACGTCACCGACCGCGAGCAGCAGCAGGAGCAGCGCCGCAAGGACATCGAAGCGGTATTCGACCAGCTCGGAAAGACTGCCGCCCGCCACGAAGGCGTACGGATCGATCGGGGCCGTCACGTCATCGATTTCGGCGACCGCGCGCGGTTCGCCTTCAACAAGTCCACGCTGGCCGCAGAGCAGGAGATCGTGCTGCGCCAGTTCGTGCCCGAGCTCATCGGCCTGGCCGACTCACCCCTCGGCCGCAAGGTGATGAAGCGCATCGTCGTCGAAGGCTATGCCGACCGCACGGGCTCGTATCTCAGCAACCTGAACCTCAGCCTGCAGCGCAGCCAGCGCGTGCTCTGCGCGATGTTCGCGACACGCGGCGACAGCCTGCTGGACGATCGGCAGAAAGCCAGCGTGCGAGACCTGTTCCTGGTGGGTGGCTACTCGTTCAATGCGTCGAAGGCCAGCGACGAGGAAAGCCGGCGCGTGGAAATGCGCCTGGAGTTCCTGGGCATGGGCGAAGAGCGCGCTGCGCCGGAAGCGGCACCGGGGAGCTTCGGCGAATGCGCGCTGCCTTGAACCCGGTCGACCATCTGGCTTCGCTGCTCGCGCCCGCGGTTCGCCTGGGTGGCCGGGCGATGCCGCAGTCGGGAGAGATCGACACCGTGATCGCGGCGCTGCAACGCCAGATCAAGTCCGGAAGCACGCGCCCGCTGAACGCGGATCTGCAGCACGACGCGGCACAGCGCTTCTGGCGCAGCCCGCGTCTGCAGACACTGAAGGATGCTCGCCTGGTGGCATTCGGACTCGGCCTGCCGGTGGGACCCGGCGGCGCCCGCATCATCGATGACAAGGCGCGGTTCGATGCCGTGCTGCGAGGAGTCGACCAGTGGCTGAACGACGCCCGCTGGTTCCGTCGCTGCTACCAGGGTCTGGTCTGGAGCTACTTCAACTGCGACATCGACACATCGATCCACCCTTCGGATGCACGGCACAACTGGCTGCGCCTTCGCGACTACCTGAGCCAGCGCGCGCCCAGAACGGTGTCCCCCGAAGGCAATCCGGACTGGGTGAAGACGGTGATCTGCCAGCGGCACCTCTTCGGCGACGCAGCCTGCGAGCGTCACGCTGGCGACCTGCTGCGCGGCAATCACCAGGAAGTCCAATCGATCTGCGAGCAGCTCGGCATCAACGGGTCCTCGTGGTTCCTGCGCGGGCTCGTGCTGGCGCAGGTGAGCGCAGCCACGAAGCTCGGCCACGACGAGTTCAGGGCGGCGCTCCCCAGGCTGATCGAGCTGCTTTCCGACACGCGTGCACTGAGGGACGAGGGTCTCGCCCTCCTGCTGGATCGCTACCAGCAGTTGCCGCAAGCGCCATTGCATGAAGGACTTCGCGACGCTGCCGCCAGCTGGTGGGGCAGCCCCTGGCTGGCGACGAACGAGTTTCGCTGGAGTGGCATGAGCGATGGTGTGCGTCGCATGGTGTCGGAGTGGATCCAGTGCGACCTCATCGACCGGTTCTTTGCCGCGGCAGGTGACGGCCCGAGCGGAAGGCGCGCCGCGTTCTGGAAGCGCTACGTCAAGTCGAATCGCCTGATCGGATTCGCGCTGGGCGGCAGCACCGAACAGGCAGAGCAGTCACGCGCCCGGCTCGGAGTGCAGCGAGTGACCGGGCCGTGCGCCAGCCTGGTCGATGGTTCGCCCACGCAGAGCGCCCTCGTCCTGACGATGGGCCGCGCCGTCATCGTCGAATTCGGCGACCTGTCGGTGCCGCTGCACGGCTACGACCTGCGCCATTCGCAGCCGTTCGACCTGTCTTGCCCCATGTCGCTCGAAGAGGATGCCGAAAACTCGTTGCGCCAGCGTCAGCGCACCCTGCTGCTGCCGCACCAGGATGGTCTGGAAGGCTGGCGCCGGTGGGAGCAGATGTTCGAGGCGGCCATCAGCGATCAGTTCGGCATCCGACCAGGCACCGCACCTTCGGCGGATGAGACTTCGTGCGTGGATCTGTCCGACCCGGCGGACCCCATCGACCGCGGCGACCCCGAACCGCTGGGGCAGGTCGATGAGCCACGCTGGCAGACCTCGTCGTCCGGCGAGGACGCGCACTGGCTGACCGCCGAGGCCGCCAGCGTGCCCTACAGCCGCGCCGACCTCGAGGTGCTGGCCCGGGTCCACGCATTGCGCATCGAGGACGATTCCTCGCGCAGCGGCAGACTCTGGGTGCGCACCGACCAGGGCGACCACCGCATCGCACGGGTGCTCACCGGTTGGGGCTTCGTCCACCGGCCGGGCGAAGGATGGCTCAGGTAGGACCCTGAGCCGTCGGATCGACTCCCGCGAGCTCAGGCTTCGCTGGTGCGGCGGATGCCTTCCTCGAGCACGAAGAACTGCGGGTTGAGGCCTGCCATCGGCGCACGCAGCTTCTCGATCTCGGCAGCGGGTGCGTGCACTTCAAGGCGCACGAGCTTGGCGAGCTTCAGCGCTTCGCCGAGCAGTTCGCCCACGTTCTGCAGGTGCGCGAGCACGGCGTCGGCATTGTCATAACCCTCGCGGCAATGGGCCGTGCCGCCACTGAACGAAAAAGCGTAGTGGCGACAGCCTGATTCGGTACGCGTCTTCGCAACGAACTGGGGGCCCAGGGCCTTGAACGCGGCGAGTTGACCGTCCGGCACCTCGAAGTAGGGAACCAGGGTGCAGCAGGTATCGAGTGTGAACATCGGTGTCTCCAGATTGTCAGGTTCGGATCGAGCTTCTTGCGCCGATCGACCGCCGTGGCGGCAGCGCAAGTACATGGAAGACCTCGGTTGCGACCGGGATCCTCTGGTTGGGAGTGTCAGCGCTGCATGTCACTGCGCAGGCTGGGTCGATCCCTGACGACCGCGGGCCTTGATCGACTGGGTGATGCGCTCGTCCATCGCCGCGAACTCCGACAGCAGCTTGCTGCATTCCGCCTGGGGCGCCTCGCACAGGCTGGCCGTTTCGACCGACACCGAGCCAGCGGACGAGCGCCGGATGATCCGGCGCACGACAGACGGGTAGGCGTGATGTCCGTCGGGAGCGAAGGACCATTGAGCGGAAGCGAGCGGCTCGTTGATGATGGTCCAGCCGTCGGCATGGACGACCACCGTGCCATTGCCGTCCCGCGCCTGGAGCTCCTTGAGCGCCACGGCAACCGACGGAAATTCGATCCGCGAGGACTCAGCTGGCTGGGTCTGTGCCAGAGCGGGCAACGAGGAAGCTATCGAAAGGACAAACAGGGCAAGGCGCATCCCTGCAGTGTATTTGGCAAGGGATGCAGCGGCTGCGCTACTGAGTTTCAGCCGCTGGAGTGCAAGCCGCCGAGCCGCAACCCGAGATCGCGGTCTGCGGCAACGCCTGGGGCTGCGCCACGCTGCCGCTCGACACGTCGTAGCCCACCGACTTCAGGTGGTCGGCCAGTGCCGCATCCATGTTTCGCGCATGCTCGGGAAACCACATCGCCAGCTCGCGCGCCATGGTCCGGATGATGTCCATCCGCTTGAGCTGCGCGCCTTCATTCATGACCTTCATCACCATGGCGTGCTGCGCACTGTGGCAGTTGGGCATCGAGAAGCCCGTGTCCTGCATCCAGCGGTCTTCGCGCGCGAAATGGATGTCGGTGTGCTCGATCAGTTCGTCCCAAGCCCCGAACAGCTGATCGTCGGGCGCCTGCTCCACCGCCGCGAGCAGTTCCACGAATTCGCGGTGGGTGCGGTCCATGACCGGCATATCCAGCGACAGCTCAGGTGCCCATTCCAGAGTACTCAACACGCCCTCCATGCCGCGCCGATGCGGCAGACGGGCAGAGGCTAGCTCGGCGAGGCCGTGCGCCTCTTGATGCGCGTCAAGCGGCACCGGTCACGGCGCCCGCTCGCGACCCTTCAGCTGCGCACCGCGCCCACCAGCTGTCTCGTGATCGCTGCCTTGATCAGGCCGCTGAAAGGCGGCACCTTCTCGGCCAGTGTGAGCACGGCCCGGCGGGCCAGCTTCGGCAGCGCACGCTCGTCGCAGAACAGCGAGACGATGGCGTTGGTGCCCAGGTAGACCGGCAGCGTGGTGCGCCGGTGTTCGCGCTCGTAAGCCTGCAAGGCCGGCAGCGCGCCGATGTCCCTGCCCGCCGCCAGCGAGGCCGCCAGTTCGCGCGCCAGCACTTCCACGCCGTAGAGACCGAAGTTCCAGCCATGTGCCGTGACCGGATGCATGCCGACCGCGGCATCGCCCATCAAGGCAAAGCGCGCCGCGACGAAGCGGTGCGCATAGACCCCCACCAGCGGGTAGAGATGGCGGGGCCCGGCGGTCGCGGTCACGCCGAGGCGCCGATCCGACTGCGCGTCGACGCGCGCTGCGAACTCGGCGTCCGCAAGTGCCATCCAGTGCGGCGCCTGATCGCTCGCCACGGTCACCACAGCGGACGACTGGCCCTTGTTCAGCGGCAGCAGGGCCAGCGTGTTGCCGTAGCGGAAGCATTCCCAGGCGACTCCGCCGTTGTCCTGTTCGTGCGCCACCCGGCCCACCACCACGCTGCGGCCGAAATCGTGCATCGATGCGCCGATGCCGGCCAGACGCCGCATCTGCGAGAACCGGCTGTCCGCAGCGACGACCAGCAACGCGTTCAATCGCCGGCCGTCCGACAGCGTCACCCCGGTCTGGTCGGCGGTGGGATGCAATGCCGTGACCCGGGCATCGCACACGCAGCGCACACCCTGTCGCTCGGCTGCCGCGGCCCACGCCGCACGCCGGATCAGGTGATTGGGCACCAGCCAGCCCAGCGCCGAACCATCCACTCCCGAGGACTCGAAGCGCAGCACGGTGGGGGCATCGCCATCGACGACGCGCGCCTCGCGCAGCGGAGCGATCTCGTCGGCGGGCAAATGCCGCCACAGCCCGAGTTGCTCCATCACGCGGCGGGCGCGGTGAGTCAGCGCAATCTCGCGGCCATCCTCGGGAGGGTCCACGAGCGCACCTTCGGGCTGCTGCTCCAGCAACATCACCGAGAGCCCGATGTCGCCGAGCGCGCAGGCCAGCGTCAGACCGGCAGGGCCGGCTCCGACGATCAGTACATCCGCATCGCGGGCAGGCAGGGAATGGGAAGGCGTCATCGCCGCGAGCATGCCCTGCGACACGGCCGCGGCACTTGACGGGAATCAGACCTGCCGCACCTCGGGTGGTCGAACGGCCTCGGCGCAGGCCCCGATCCGATGCCGTCAGACGTGGAGGGCGTTCCCCAGGTCCTGCTCCAGCAGCCTCTGGTGGAGCGCATCGAGCCGCTCGCCGGGGCGCTGCTCCCGGGACAGGCGCAGCCCCAGGCTCTGACCCTGGAACTTCATCCAGCCCCGCGCGCGCTCCGTGAGGCCGGTGACCCTGGCGATCTTCCTGCCGCTGTCTGCCGGGTCGCTGACGAACTCGACCCGGAACTCGCCACAGGTCCCGGGCGTGAGATCGGCAACGGGGGCCGGCCTGGTCCCGGCAACACCTTCATCCTCTTCCAGCAGGTCCTGCAGTATTTCCTCGAGCGGCTGCCCTTCCCTGCCGCTGGCGTCGGCCCTCGCGAGGACCGCAGGCATGCCGTGCTGCTCGAGCCAGGCCTTGGCGCGGGCACTCGTGGGCAGCAACCGGGCTGTCTGCGTGGTCTCGTCCTCTTCGACCCACTCGAGCGAGAACTCGGGTTTGCGGCTGATCGCACTCATCTCAATTCTTTCCTGGTGCCCTGAGGTCCGCCGTCCCGCACATTCAAGCGGACAGCTTCCTGACCGCATCGATCGCGGCCAGGCAGGCGTCGTGGCAGTCCTTGCATTCGGCATGGTGCTCGACGTGCGGCATGCAGGCCTTCACGCAGGCTTCCATGGCCTTGATCGAGGTCTTGGCCAGTGAAGGCGTGTAGCTCGAGTTGATCAAGGCCGCGCGCAGGGTGGCGTTGCAGACGACGTCGCAATCGAGCGCAGTCCGCAGGCAGCGCCCCAATGAGCGGTCACCGGCGGCGAGCAGGGCCTGGCAATGCGAGATGCAGATCGCAACCGCCTTGCTGCAGGCCTGGAAAGGCTCGACGAGATCGTCATAGCGTCGAGGCGCGGCAGCTCCTCGCGCGGCCATCATGGCCTTGTGATCGTGCTGATGTGGTTCCTGGGCCTGTGCCCGGCCCGCCGACACGGCGCCCAGACCGGCAGCGGCGAGACTGGTGATGGAACCGATGAAACTGCGTCGTTGCATGACGTGCCTTTCCGGAAAATTGCCTGTGCGTTGCGGATGTTTCCGCCGCGGCCCGGAGTTTAGGCCGGGCATGCGCGACCACCTGCCTCCGATGCGCAGGATGGCTGCTCAGAAGAAGCCGCGGGGTATGAGCCGGTGTTCGTGAGCGCTGCGCTCGAGTTCCTCGCGAAAGTCGGGATGCGCGATCGAGATGAGCGCCCTCGCCCGCTCCGCCACCGACTTGCCCTTCAGGTTCGTCATGCCGTACTCGGTGGCCACGTACATCATGTCCGAGCGCGGCGTCGTGACGATGTTGCCGCTGGTCAGCGACAACACGATGCGGCTGCGCCTGGCACCGCGCTTCTCGTATGTAGAGGCGAGGCAGACGAACGATTTGCCGCCGTTCGATGCGTAGGCACCGCGCACGAACTGCAACTGCCCTCCGGTGCCGCTGATGTGTCGGTGGCCGTCGGACTCGGACGCGGCCTGCCCCTGCAGATCGATCTGCGTGGTGTTGTTGATCGCGATCACGCGGTCGTTGCGCATGATGTTGTGCGGCAGATTGGTGTAGTCGACGGGGTAGAAATGAATGTCGGGATTGCGGTCGATCCCGTCGTAGAGGCGACGCGAACCGAGCGCGAAGGTGCAGACGATCTTGCCGGGATTGAGTTGCTTGCGCGCGCCGGTGATGCGGCCGGCCTGGTACAGATCCATGATGCCGTCGGTGAGCATCTCGGTGTGGATGCCGAGGTCATGAACGCCGCTTCCGCTCAGCAGGCTGCACACCGCGTTGGGCATGCCACCGATGCCGATCTGCAGGCAGTCACCGTCTTCGATCTCGCCCGCGATCAGCCGCGCCACGGCCTCGTCCACCTCCGTGGGCGGTGGGTTCGGCAACTCAGTGGCGGGCGTGGAATCGCCCTCGATGATGTAGTCGACCTCGCTCACATGAACGCCGGTCTGCTCGCCCAGCACGTAAGGAAGACCGCTCGATACCTCGACGATGACCATCCGTGCCCGCTCGATCACGGCGCGATGCCAGACCGTGGCGGCACTGAAATTGAAGTAGCCGTCGGCGTCCATCGGGCACGTCTTGATGATGACGATGTCCACCGGGTCGATGAAGCGCCGGTAGTAGTCCGGGATCTCGCCCAGATTGACCGGCAGGTAGTTCGCGATACCCGCATCGTGCTTGCGGCGGTCGTAGCCGGAGAAATGCAGGTTGATCCAGAAGAAGTGTTCACCCTGCGGATCGGCCTCGAGCACGGCACGGGGGCGCAGCGTCAGGCACGCCCGAATCTTGACGCCATGCAATTCGTCGGTGCGCCGGGCAAGCGCCGCGTCGAAGACATCGGGCTGACACAGCGACGCGCCGTAATCGATCCACATGCCCGATGCAACGAAGCCGGCGGCCTCCTGCGGCGAGATGCGGCGTGCCGGCGCGGCGGCGATTCTTGATTTCATGGGCTCATCTGGGCTGGCTGGTTGATGGGGCGGCTCGGCAGGATCGAACCGCGCGGCAAACCAGAACTGCCCGGTCGAACCCCTTGCCCGGCATCGACAACACGAACGGTGACCGTCACCACAGTGCAGCCATCGCGAAGGCCGAGCCAGCCGCATTCTCGGACCAGTTTCCACCCCGATCGGCACTTGAAAGCCCCGGGTGGACGCCGAGCGGACGGCCCCGTATGCTGTGCCGCCCCCACGACACCCCCTCTTCCATGACCGCAGCCGTACCCCGCCGTGTCGGCCTCTATGTGGCGGTGGTGCAGTTCTTCTTCGCGCTGACCTGGTCGGTCTACGTGATCTACCTGCCGCAACTCGCCGCGCAGGCGGGCATCCCCAAGACGGCGGTGATCTGGCTGCTGATGCTCGACCAGCTGGTCTTCCTGGTGGCCGACTACGCCTGCGGGGTCGCCTCCGATCGCATGGCACGGCTGAACAGCCGCATCGGCCCGGCGGTACTCGCGGTCACGGTGCTGTCGTGTGCGGCCTTCCTGCTGCTGCCCTTCATCGCACCACGGGGATCCGCAATCCTGTTCATCGCGGTGACCGTGCTGTGGACCGTGGGCTCGTCGGCGCTGCGTGCGCCGCCGCTGAACATCATCGGGCGTCATGCCGCCCGGCCGAGCCAACCCGCGCTGGTCGCGCTGTCGATGCTGGGTCTCGGACTGGCCGCCGCGGCGGCGCCCTACCTGGCAACGGCGCTGCGCGAGGTGGACCCGCGCTGGCCGTTCGCGCTCGCGAGCATCTCGCTGGCTGCCACCACCCTGGGCATCGTCGCGGCCGAACGGGCGCTGCAGGGCCGGCCGGCGGCCACCGCCACTTCCGCACCTGACTCACTGGTGAAGTCCGACCCGCGGCGCCTGCCGTGGGCGCCCTGCCTCGTCGCGGCGGTGCTGGCGGCGATCGCCTTCCAGGTGCATGTCTTCCTGAACAGTACGCCGCTGTACCTGCGGCATGCGAATTCGGGCGACATTCCGCAGCTGGCCCCGGTGTTCTGGATCGGTTTCAACCTCGGACTCTGGCCGGCCTCGCTGGCGATCAAGCGCCACGGAGGCATCGCGGTGACGGCCGCAGCCGGCCTCACCGCTGCCGTCGCGTCGGC
>JAGNWJ010000100.1:0-4916 GCA_017986065.1 Rhizobacter sp.
GACTGGGTGATCGACCTGGGCCCGGAAGGCGGCACGCAGGGCGGGCGAGTGGTTGCATCCGCCACGCCCGAGGATCTGGCGAACCGGTTTGACAGCCACACCGGCACCGCGCTGCGGCCGGTCCTCGGACGCCGGCCTGGCCAGTGAAACAGCGCGCGGGCAATCGTCTCGCTGTCCAGACCCACCCACGGTGTTCGCAGACGCGATCGGCGATGAGGCCGGGCTCGCGGCTACCGCGAGTGCGTCAGACGGTCGCGCCCTGTTTCGTCGTCGCGGCAGCCGGTGCAGAAGTGCGGATCAGGTGATCGAAGGCGCTCAGCGCCGCTTTCGCGCCTTCGCCGGTGGCGATGATGATCTGCTTGAACGGCGTCGTCGTCACATCGCCGGCCGCAAAGACGCCCGGCACCGAAGTCTGGCCGCGGGCATCGACCACGATCTCGCCGTGCCGCGACAGCTCGAGCGTGCCCTTGAGCCACTCGGAGTTGGGCACCAGTCCGATCTGGACAAACACACCTTCGAGATCGATGTGATGCGACGCGCCCGAGGGGCGGTCGGTGTAGGTCAAGCCGTTGACCTTGGCTCCGTCGCCCGTGATCTCGGTGGTCTGCGCCTGGGTGTGGATGGTGACGTTCGCGAGGCTGTTCAGCTTGTTGACCAGCACGGCGTCGGCGCGCAACTGCTCGCCGAACTCGATGAGCGTCACGTGACCCACGATGCCCGCGAGGTCGATCGCCGCCTCGACGCCGGAGTTGCCGCCACCGATCACAGCGACCTTCTTGCCCTTGAACAGAGGCCCGTCGCAATGCGGGCAGTAGGCCACGCCGTGGTTGCGGTATTCCTTTTCGCCCGGCACGTTGACTTCGCGCCAGCGCGCGCCGGTCGACAGGATCACCGTCTTGCTTTTCAGCGAACCGCCGTTGGCCAGCTGCACCTCGATCAGGCCATTCGGCTGCGCGGCCGGGATCAGCTTCTCGGCGCGCTGCAGGTTCATGATGTCGACGCCGTACTGCCGGGCGTGCTGCTCGAGAGCCATGGCGAACTTGGGCCCGTCCGTCTCCAGGACTGAAATGAAGTTCTCGATGCCCAGCGTGTCTAGGGTCTGACCACCGAAACGCTCGGCCATCACGCCGGTGCGGATGCCCTTGCGCGCCGCGTAAACGGCCGCTGCGGCGCCAGCTGGTCCCCCTCCGACGATCAGCACGTCATAGGGGGCTTTCGCGCTGATCTTGACTGCATCGCGTGCTGCCGCGCCCTTGTCGAGCTTCGACACGATCTCTTCGGCCTCCATGCGGCCCTGGCCGAAGTGTTCGCCGTTCAGGAACACCATCGGCACCGCAAGCACCTGCCGATCTTCGACCTCCTGCTGGTACAGGCCTCCATCGATCGTGACGTGCTGGATGCGCGGGTTCAGCACCGCCATCAGGTTGAGCGCCTGCACCACGTCCGGGCAGTTGTGGCAGCTCAGCGAAACATAGGTCTCGAAGCGGAAATCGCCGTCGAGGTTCTTGATCTGCTCGATCAGGTCGGCCTCGACCTTGGCCGGGTGCCCCCCGACCTGCAGCAGGGCCAGCACGAGCGAGGTGAATTCATGACCCAGCGGGATCGCGGCGAAGCGGATGCGCGGCGTCTCTCCGAGGCGGGCCAGCGTGAACGACGGCTTGCGGGCGTCTGTGCCGTCGGTCTTCAGGGTGATCTTGTCGCACAGGCCGATGATGTCCTGCAACAGGCCGTGCATTTCGCGAGACGCGTCGCTGTCGTCCAGCGACGCCACGATCTCGAACGGAATCTTCACGCGCTCGAGGTAGGCCTGCAACTGGGCCTTCAGGGTGTCATCCAGCATGGGGTGTCTCCTTCTTGTACGGTGACGAATGCAAACGCCTTGATCGGACGTCATTCAGGTCCGCCGCCAGCTTTGTGGGCTCGCGGCGGATGAAAACCACCCGATGAGGTTCACCGGGCGGTCGCATGCGATCGGAATGCCCGATCAGATCTTGCCGACGAGGTCGAGCGACGGGGTCAGGGTCTTGGCGCCTTCGCTCCACTTGGCTGGGCAGACTTCACCCGGGTGCGAAGCGACGTACTGTGCAGCCTTGATCTTGCGCAGCAGTTCCTTGGCGTCACGGCCGATGCCGAGGTCGAGGACTTCGAGCACCTTGATCTGACCTTCGGGGTTGATCACGAAGGTGCCGCGCAGTGCCAGACCCGCTTCCTCGATCATGACTTCGAAGTTGCGCGACAGTGTGCCGGTCGGGTCGCCGACCATCGGGTACTTGACCTTCTTGATGGCCGGTGACGCGTCGGCCCAGCCCTTGTGCGTGAAGTGGGTGTCGGTCGACACAGCGTAGATCTCGACGCCCAGCTTTTGGAATTCGGCGTAGTTGTCAGCCAGGTCTTCCAGCTCGGTCGGGCAGACGAACGTGAAGTCGGCCGGGTAAAAGACGATGGCCGACCACTTGCCCTTCAGGGTGTCTTGAGTGATGTCGATGAACTTGCCGTTTTGATAGGCCGTTGCCGAGAAAGGCTTGATTTGGGTGTTGATCAATGACATGAGGGGTCTCCTGTTGCGATGATTCGCCGTTGAGTGGCCATCAAATGATAGGTGTCCTAATTCATGTTCTTTATGAATTGGGGAAATCAAAGCGATTCGCTTTTCCTATCGATGTGGCCGGGCGTTTCACCGCCTTGTCAAAGTCGGTTCAGCAACGCCGCCACGGCCAGGCCGAACGTTCCGACTGCCGTCTGACGGTGCACTCCGGCCCGTCTGAGCCCCAGCAGTCGAGCGGGCATCGGCTCCCGGCGGGCCTGAACGAAGGCGTCCAGGATCCGCAGGTTCTCCTCGGGCATCCGAGACCTGACCCGCTCCAGCAACGTGACGTTCGCGTCGACCCAGCCCTTGAACTTCCCGTCCAGCAGCATCCGCATCCGCTGCCAGCGCCCGCGCAGGCTCACGTTCGATCCGCTCAGGTTCTCATCGTGCTGCCGGTAACGCACGCTGGGCCACGGGTCGTAGCGCACTTGCCCACCGCAGCCGCTGACCAGCAGGTAGGCCAGCCAGTCCGGAGCCACCGCCTCGCCCTCGCTGTTGGCCCGGATCAGCAAGTCGCGTGTCGCGCGGTTGAACACCATCGTGTTGCCGCCGGCGATGCTTTGCACCAGCGCATTCTGGAAGCAGGGCGGCCGGGTGAAGAGCGGCGACATCCCGATGGCGCGGTTCTCCTCATCGGTCAGCAGCGTTCGGCTGCCGTACAGCGCGGGGGTGCCTGCTGGCACGGACTGCAACCAGGCCAGCGCACGTTCGAGTTTCTCGGGCTCCCACACGTCGTCCTGGTCGCACCATGCGTAGCCGTCCGCGTCGATTTCCGCGTGGCAGGTCAGCGACCGGAAATTGGCGGCAAAGCCCCGAGCCGGACCCGTCAGGATGGACAGGCGATCGCTGCCCCACCGGGATCGATACTGCTCCAGGATCGCCAGCGTGCCGTCCGTCGAGCGGTCGTCGGACACCCACAGCGTCCAGCCGCGATGGGTCTGTGCTGCGATCGAATCGAGCTGCTCGGCCAGGTGGCGCTCGCCCTGGTAGCTGCACAGCAGCACCGCGACGACAGGCGCGAGTGGCGGAAGGGTCTCGTTCTGGGCGGGCTGCATACGGGGCGCTGAGTATCGCAAGCGCGAAGCCGGAAGTCGTGACCATCGACTTGCCCGTCGTGCGCGCTCCGCCTGATCGTGCGCGTGCACCGGGAAGCCATAATCGGCCGGATGACCAGCAATGACGTGCCTTTGCACGTGTATCGACGCGAAATCTCGACTTCCGAGCAGACCTCGCTGTCGGTCATCGCCGGTCTGATCCAGCCGGGTTGTTCGGTGCTCGATCTGGGGACCGGCAGCGGCGCGCTGGGGCGGCATCTCCGTGAACAGCAGGCGTGCGTGGTCGATGGCGTCACGCTGAACGATGCCGAAGCCGAGCTTGCCCGGCCGCACTACCGCCGCATCGAAGTGGCCGACTTGGAGCAGGCGCCGCTCACGGAACTGTTTCAGGGTGCGGCCTACGACTGCATCGTCTGTGCAGACGTGCTGGAGCACCTGAAGCAGCCCGAACAGGTACTGCGCGCCTGCCGTGAATTGCTGGCTCCGACAGGGAAGGTGCTGATCTCGGTGCCGAACGCGGGCTATTGCGGGCTGATCGCCGAGTTGCTCGAGGGCGAGTTCGAATACCGGCCCGAGGGTCTGCTCGACAGCACCCATCTGCGCTTCTTCACGCGCCGCTCGCTGGGGCGGTTCCTGGCGAGCGAAGGCTGGTCGCTGCTTACGGTGCAGCCGGTGGCACGCGCGCTGAACGCGTCGGAGTTCCGGGTGCCGTTCGACCGCTTGCCGCCGGCGGTGAGCCGGTATCTGCTGGCGGTCCCTGATGCGTTGACCTACCAGTTCGTGGCGGCGGTTGCATGGCAACCCCAGGCCGCAGTGGCGACCGCACTGCACAGCCAGCCGCACCAGGCCGTCGGCCAAGCCTTGTTTTCCGCTGAGCTTTTTCTCGGGCATCGTGGCAATTACACCCAGGAAAGCAAGCTGACGGTCACCGGCGTGATCGGCCAGGCGCGTCAGATGCTGTGTTTCAGCTGGGGCGATGACGTGGCGCCGTGGAGTTCGATCCGGCTCGACCCTGCGGATCGACCCGGATTTATCCACCTCTACCGCCTGACGGTGAAAGATGCCGACGGTGTGACGCTGTGGCAATGGCGCTGCGGCAGCGACGATTTCTCGCGCGTGGCAACCGCGTCTTCGCAGCAACTGCTAATGCGCGCGCCCTGGCCAGACGGCGCACCGGCGCTGGCGCTGCTGCACGGGGACGACCCGTGGATCGAACTGCCTATCGAACCTTCAGCGCTGTTAGCTCGGGGCGATCGGCGCGCCGGGTCAGTCGA
>JAGNWJ010000100.1:5016-8064 GCA_017986065.1 Rhizobacter sp.
TGCGCGCGCCCTGGCCAGACGGCGCACCGGCGCTGGCGCTGCTGCACGGGGACGACCCGTGGATCGAACTGCCTATCGAACCTTCAGCGCTGTTAGCTCGGGGCGATCGGCGCGCCGGGTCAGTCGAGGTCGAGATGGGCTGGCCGATGTCGGCCGACTACCTGGCCCTTAGGGACGTGGCCCAGCCGCTGCAGGACCGCCTAACGCGCATCGAACCAGAGTTGGCGCGGCAGTCCGACGCACGTGCTCGTCTGGAACACGAACTGGCCGCGCAACAAGACCAGTTATCCGCCTCGCTCAATCAGCAACAAGTCCTCGCGGATGCACTCGCACGGAGCGAACGCCAGTTGCTCGAACAGCGAGAGCACCTGCTCGCTCAGAAGAATGCGCTGGCCGATGAGAAGCGTGAATTGCAGCATGCGCAGTTGAGTCTGCGCACGGACTTCGACGGGCTGTTCGCCTACGTCCAGCGTATCGAAGGCTCGAAGTCGTTCCGCATGACCCGACCGTTGTCGCGGCTCAAGGGCAGGATCGACAGCTTTCTGGACTGCGGAAACACGGTGAGCACACAGGGCCCATGTCCCGCCGTCGCGACACCGATCGCGCCCACGCCGTGGCCGGTCGATGTGATCGTGCCGGTTTACCGCGGGCTGGCTGACACCCAGCGTTGCGTAGAGTCGGTGCTTTCGTCGCGCAACGACAGTGCATTCCGCCTGATCGTCGTCAACGACGCGAGCCCCGAGCCGGAACTGGCGGGCTGGTTGCGCGAGCTTCGGGACCGCGACCAGCGCGTCGTTCTGGTCGAGAACGAACAGAACCTCGGTTTCGTCGGCACGGTGAACCGTGGCATGGCGATGAGCGATGCCCACGACGTGATCCTGCTCAACAGCGACACGGAGGTCGCGAACGACTGGCTGGATCGCCTCAAGCGTGCGGCTTATTCGGATGCCCGGGTCGGCACCGTCACGCCGTTCTCGAACAACGCGACCATCTGCAGCTACCCCAGGTTCTGCGAGAGCAACACCATGCCTGCCGGGCTGAGCACCGCAGCGCTGGATGACTTGTTCGCGCGCACGCTCTCAGGTCAGACGATCGACGTTCCCACCGGCAACGGTTTCTGCATGTACGTGCGCCGAGACTGCCTGGCACAGGTGGGGTTGTTCGATGTCGAGCAGTTCGGCAAGGGCTATGGCGAGGAGAACGACTTCTGCCAGCGCGCCCAGGAGGCCGGCTGGCGCAACCTGCATGCGCTGGACACGTTTGTGCTGCATTCCGGCGGAGTCAGCTTCGGAGCGTCCAAGGGTGCACGCGAGATCGCAGCCATGGAGACCCTGCGTCGCCTGCATCCTGCGTACGAACAGCAGGTGCATCGCTTCATCGCGCTCGATCCTGCCCTGCCGGCACGCCAGGCCATCGACCTGGCCCGCGTCTCCGCGGCCGGCAAGCCCGTCGTCCTGCTGGTGATGCACGATCGCGAAGGCGGCACGCTTCGACACATGCAGGAACTGGCCGCATGGGCGGTCCGGGACGCCGTGTTCCTCGTGCTCAGGCCGGCCAGCGGACCCTCGGTACAACTTGATCTGCTTGGTGCAAGCGAAGGCTTCCGGCTGTCCTTCCAGCTGCCCTCCGAGTTCGCGTCACTGGTGGAAGCGCTGCGCGGGCTGGGCGTCGGCCATGTGCACTTTCACCACCTGCTCGGACACACTCCCGACGTGCTGGCGCTGCCGGCGCATCTGGGGGTGAGGTATGACTTCACTGCGCACGACTACCACGCGTTCTGCCCGCAGATCAGTCTCACGGGAAGCGACAACGCCTACTGCGGCGAGGAAGGGCCGGATCAGTGCCGGCGCTGCCTGAGCCGCTCGCCGGCACCGGGCGGCGTGTCCATCGAGCAGTGGCGTGTCACCCACGGCAGCCTGATCGCCGGTGCACGGCATGTGCTGGTGCCCAGCCACGACGCGGCCCAGCGCTTCCTGCGGTACGCCCCTTCCGCCGACGTGCGGTATGCGCCTCACGATGAACTGCTGAAGCTCGTGACGCACCCGGTGCCGGCGCCACGCCAGCTCTCGGCCGGTGCTCCGCTGAAGGTCGTCGTGATCGGCGCGCTCAGCCCGATCAAGGGCGCTGACCTGCTCGAGGATGTCGCGACCTTGGCAGCTCAGATGTCGGCTCGCATCGACTTCCATCTGCTCGGGTTTGCCTACCGGAACCTGCGCACCCGGCCTCGCGCCAGTCTCACGGTTCACGGCCAGTACGAAGACGCCGATCTGGCACGCCTGCTCGACTGGCTGCAGCCCGATCTGGTCTGGTTTCCCGCCCTGTGGCCCGAGACCTACAGCTACACCCTCAGCGCGTGCCTCGAGCAGGGATTGCCCGTGGTGGCACCTGACCTGGGCGCCTTCGCCGAGCGGCTCAGCGGTCGTGCGTGGAGCTGGATCCGGCCCTGGAAGGCGGCTCCGTCAGATTGGCTCGCGTTCTTCAATGAAGTGCGTGAGCGCCATTTCGCCACCGGCCAGAGCCCGGCACCCACACATCGCCTGCAGTCGCTTGCGCAGGATCCGCGGGTGCGACCGTGGTCGTATGCGCGGGACTACCTGAGCGCGGTTCCGGCGCCGCGTCATCCTGCATTGCTGAGCCCGGAATTTCTCGCGACATTCGGCAGCAACCGGGCCCACGGGGTGAGTGCGTTGCGACAGGGCTTCAAGCAGTCGTTGCTGATGGCCATACTGCGATTGCGCGCGATGCCGATGCTGCGCAGCGTGGCGCGTGCCATTCCCCTGCGCTGGCAGACGCGAGTGAAAACGTGGCTCAGCACCTAAGGATGATCTGCAAAGCTGCGGCTAAAGTTGCTTGCGCGTAGATGATCGAGCGGCGAGTGGCATGAGCCATGAAGCAAGCCGGCCTGGGTCTGAACCTGTCGACCAAGTGAACCCGCAGGCGCGAGTTCCTGGCGCAGATGGAGCGTATGGTGCCGTATTGCGCTGGTGCAACTGGTCGCGCCGTACGCACCCTATGAGTTGCTGCCGGTTCAATGGACATCGACCTAAG
>JAGNWJ010000101.1 GCA_017986065.1 Rhizobacter sp.
AAGCGGCGGCGCGCCAGGATGCGTCACGCCAGGAAGCTCAGCGCATCGAGGCCGCGCGGCTGGAGGCCGAGCGACAGGAAGCCGCTCGTCAAGCAGCGGCGCGCCAGGAGGCGGCTCGGCAGGAAGCCCAGCGCGTCGAGGCCGCACGACTGGAGGCCGAGCGACAGGAAGCCGCTCGTCAAGCAGCGGCGCGCCAGGAGGCGGCTCGGCAGGAAGCCCAGCGCGTCGAGGCCGCACGACTGGAGGCCGAGCGACAGGAGGCCGCTCGGCAAGCGGCGGCGCGCCAGGATGCGTCACGGCAGGAAGCCCAGCGCGTCGAGGCCGCACGACTGGAGGCCGAGCGACAGGAAGCCGCTCGGCAAGCGGCGGCACGCCAGGAGGCAGCGCGGCAGGAGGCCCAGCGCATCGAGGCCGCACGATTGGACGCCGAGCGACAGGAGGCCGCTCGGCAAGCGGCAGCGCGCCAGGAGGCGGCTCGGCAGGAAGCGCAGCGCATCGAGGCCGCACGGCTGGATGCCGAGCGTCAGGAAGCCGCCCGGCAAGAAGCCGTGAGGCAAGCAGCGGCACGTCAGGAGGCGGCGAAGCGGGAGGCTGCGCTGGAGGACGATGCGCGACGCGAAGCTTCTCGCCGCGCGATGGGCCGCCAGCTGGACGAGGAAGCGGCCCGGCGCGAAGCGGCTTCGGCTTCGACGGCAGCAGGCATGCCGTCCAGGCTCCCACCGTCGTCGAGTGGCGCGCGTCGCGGCAGGCTGTTCGGGCGCACCGACCCCAACGCCGAACTCGTCCTGTACGCGGAAGCCTGGGCCCGCAAGATCCAGCTGAACATGACCTTCGACATGGTCCGCGAGGTGGTGAAGCGGCCTCATGCCGATCCGCTCGTCACGGTGGCGATTCGCAGCGACGGGTCCGTGGAATCGGTGACATTCGTCCTGTCCAGCGGCGTATCGGAAATCGACGAAGCCATACGCGGCATCCTGCAAGGTCAGGCGCCGTACCAGCCGTTCCAGCCGGCGCTGGCGCGCGAGTTCGACGTGATCGAGATCCGCAGGTCCTGGCACTTCGACATGGCCATCCGGCTGTACTGATCGCAGGCTGAGGCCGTGTCCGGCGAGGCACGGCGACGGGTCAGATGAGCGTGACGTTCGGCCTGCGATCGGCCCACGGTTGGCAGCGTTCCAGCGCTGCAGCGGCGCGGAAGATGTCGGTTTCGCGGTGGGCGCGCGCCACCATCTGCAGCCCCACCGGCAGGCCAGCCGCTGTCCAGCCCGCCGGCACCGAGGCAGCCGGCTGGCCGGTCAGGTTGAAGGGGTACGTGTAGTAGACCCACGAGATCACGTTGCGGTCGGGCCATTGCGGTGGCGTGTTCAGTCCGACGTCGAAGGCCGCGCAGGGCAACGTCGGCGTGAGCAGCAAGTCGAATCGTTCGAAGAACCGGCGCATCGTCTCGCGCAGTTCGTAGCGCTGGAAGACGCGGGTGCAGTAGGTCTCCGTGGTCTGTTCCAACGCCCGGCCGACGATGTCGGCGACCGCCGGGTCGAGCAGTTCGCGCTGTTCGATCAGCGGCTGCTTCAGGCGCACCCCGACACCGGCATAGAACTCGGAGGCCCACAGGTCGATCGGGTCCTGCGCCAGCACGCGATCCACCTCGACCACTTCGCAGCCCATCTCGCTGAACCGCTGTGCGGCGCGCTGCGCGATGTCGGCGATTTCAGGATCGGGCCTGGCATAGCCGAGGGTGCGGCTCCAGGCGATGCGCAGGCCTTCTACAGGCTGCTCGCAGGCGCCCAGGTAGTCCGGCACGGGGCCGGCCACCGAGAACGGGTCGCGATCGTCCAGCCCGCTGATGACGGACAACAGCAGCGCCGCATCGCGCACCGTGCGCGCCAGCGGGCCCACGTGCGCCAGCGTGGGTGTGGCTGAAACCGGATGCACGGGCACCCTGCCGAACTGCGCCTTGATGCCGAACAGGCCGCACAGCGACGCCGGGATGCGCAACGACCCACCGCCATCGGTGCCCAGGCTGAACGGCGTGATACCCGCGGCCACGCTGGCGGCCGCACCGGCGCTGGATCCTCCGGGCGTCTTGTCCGGGTCCCACGGGTTGCGGGTGATGCCGGTCAGCGGCGAATCACCCACCGCCTTGCAACCGAATTCGCTGGTGGTGCTCTTGCCGATGATGCAGGCACCCGCGGCACGGATGCGTTCGACCGAGGGTGCGTCCGCGGTCGCGACGTTGTCAGCCATCGCGCGCGAACCGAAGGTCAGGGGCAGGTCCTTCACCGCGATCAGGTCCTTGATGGAGATGGGCAGCCCGTGCAGCGGCCCCAGGTGCTGCCCGGTCATCACGGCTTGCTCGGCTCGGCGGGCAGCCGCCAGGGCCAGTTCGGGCACCAGGGAGACGAAGCAGTTGAGCCGCGGGTTCAGCCGCTCCGCGCGCGCCAGACAGGCCTGCATCAGTTCGACCGGCGAGACCTGCCGGGAGGCAATCGCGCGCGACAGTTCGAGTGCGGTCCTGAAATCGAGATCGGTGTTCATGCGAGGGGCAGTCACGCCATCGTCGATGGCGGTCGTCACTTCGATCGACTCATGCTATCCGCAGAAGAGCGCTCGGCACCGGGACCAGCGTGGCTGCAGCCACAGCCGGGTCGTGAGCCTCGCCCCGCGGCGCCCCGCCTGCCGTGCGCCAGCGAACAGACGCCGCTGGATGCCGCGGGCAGCATCCTCCCGACGCGGCGATGGTGTGCCGCGCCTGATGCCGAGCCGGATCCGCGATCCGGTTCGGACCCCCACCGAGACCGTCGCCGCATGGGCTGACGACCGCGCCACCGGCAGCGGCATTCCGCCCGGTGGCATCGACATGGAAGACAAGATGAACGTCCTGAATACCGCACTCGCCTGCACATGGCTGCTGCTGGCCGCCACCGCGCATGGCGCCGAGCCGACGCTCACGGTCAACCTGGTCGGGCGCCCGGTCCCGGAGATCGACAGCCTGCCCGAGGGCCCCTATCGCGACCTCGTGCAACGCGGCCACGAACTCAGCACCCGGACCTTCGCGGTCATCGGCCCGGAGGTGAAGAACCTTCGCAAGCGCTATGCAGGCAACAACCTGGCGTGCACGTCGTGCCACGAGCAGGGTGGCGCCAAGCCCTTCGCCATCCCGTGGGTCGGCGTGACGGCGACCTTCCCGCAGTACCGCGGACGCGAGGATCAGATCAGCACGGTGGAAGAACGCATCAACGGGTGCATGGAGCGCAGCATGAATGGCAAGCCGCTGCCGCTCGACGCCCCCGAGATGAAGGCCTTCACGACCTACATCGCCTACCTGTCCCGGGGCGTGCCCGTGGGCGCGCAGATCGAAGGCGCGGCGGTGCTGCAGAGCGCCGTGCCGGACCGACGCGCGGACCTGATGGCCGGTGTCGTCGTGTATGCCGCCAGATGCGCGGTGTGTCACGGTGCCGATGGCCTGGGCAAGCGCACGGGCCAGCGCGGTGATGCACAGGGCTACATCTTCCCGCCGCTGTGGGGTCCGGACAGCTTCAACAACGGCGCCGGCATGAACCGCATGCTGACCACGACGCGGTTCATCCGGCAGAACATGCCGCTCGGCGCGAGCCATGCGGCGTCGGTGTTGAACGATGACGAAGCCTACGACGTCGCGGCATTCGTGCTGTCCAGGCCGCGCCCGATCAAGTCCCATCTGGAAGCCGACTTTCCTGCCCGCTGGAACAAGCCGATCGACGCCGCCTTCCCGCCCTACATGCTGGGCGCGACTGCCGATCAGCACCGGTATGGGCCCTACCCGCCGCTGGCCGAGAAGCAGCGCCAGATCGCTGACAAGCGCAAGGCCGACATGGCTGCGAGCCGGGCTGCTGCTGATTCCGCCAGCTCAGCCACCGGCAGGTAGCGGCCGAGTCCCTGCCTGCCGGCACATCGGCCAAAGGCACCAGAACTCGTTCTTCCCAAGCACCGGATTGAAGTGGTCGAATGAGTGATGAACAGCAATCCGCGGGCGACACGATCCCCGCCGGCTGCGAA
Organism: Rhizobacter sp.; assembly: GCA_017986065.1. Classification (GTDB taxonomy): domain Bacteria; phylum Pseudomonadota; class Gammaproteobacteria; order Burkholderiales; family Burkholderiaceae_C; genus PBB1. The sequence continues at coordinate 4,036 of JAGNWJ010000101.1, forward strand.
CTGATCGAGGTGCACGTTGCGGCGCTCAAGCAGCTCTTCAATGCGATAGACGCATCGCCGTTCCGCGAAAGGGATCTCGATCCGGATGCGGAGCGGTTCATCGCGGGATGGGCGCGCGAAGCTCCGCACGGCGCGCCGCTGGCGCTGCTGGTGGGCCTGGACAGGGATCCGGGGCCGGTCGATGAACCGGCCGCGCTGCGCGACACCATCCATGCATTCTTCGAGCAGCGCGCAAGGACCACGCGAAGCCGCCTGCGTCAGCTGCTGGGCATCGGTCGCATCAGCTTTCTGGTCGGCCTGGTGTTCCTGACCGTCGCCGTCGGCCTGGGCGACTTCATCGCGAGCGCGATGACGGGCCAGCGGCTGGGAGAACTGCTCAGGCAGGGTCTGGTGATCTGTGGCTGGGTCGCCATGTGGCGCCCGCTGGAAATCTTCCTGTACGGCTGGTGGCCGATACGCGCGGAGGCCCTGCTGCACGACAGATTGGCCAGGATGCCCGTGCGCATCGTGTACGGGGGAACGGCGAGACCCGGGGCGTGGCGGCACGACTGGCCTGCGGTCACTCCGAAGCAGACACTGGCCCAGAAATCGCCGCCGCATGCCGAATCTTCCGTGCTCGTCGCGGACGAACCTGCGGCGGCGGGCGGCACCGCCGGGCGGGGTCCGATCGCGTCGACGACGACAGACACCGTTGGCTTGCACACAGGCGCGATCCGCTAGCGCGTCGGGCGGCAGGCCCGCGCCCGACAGCGGGCCCTGAATCCACGGAAGCCACCCACAAGGTTGCGCCAAGTGGGCCTCCTGGCCGTCGGACCTCGATGCAGCTGAAGGGTCAGCGAGGGCCCGTGGGCAGAAGGTAGACCCGCTGGCTGGCCTCACCGACGGACGCCAGGAAGGCAGACATCTGCTGCGTGGAACCGGTGGTGTAGATGCTCGTGGTGGCGACACCGTTCGGAAGCATCGGCGCGGCCGGGAGCACACGCGAGAGTTGCCGCGCGATGGCATCGGAGGGTTCGACGATGGTGACAGCCGGGCCCGCCACGGCCGCGATCTCGTCGGCCAGGAACGCATAGTGGGTGCAGCCCAGGACGATGGTGTCTGCGCCGGCGATCAGGCCCGGGCGCATGTACTGCTCCAGCATCTGGCGGGTCTCGATGTGCTGGAACTGTCCGTGCTCGACCCGATCCGCCAGCCCGGGGCAAGGCTGCAGGATGATGCGCGTGCCGGTGCCATACAGGTTGCAAAGCCGGGCGACGGATTCGCTGCGTATCGTGTTGGTGGTGGCGAGTACGAGCACCACCCTCGACTGCGTGATCAGCGTGGCGGGCTTGATGGCAGGCTCCATGGCGATGATCGGCAACTCGTGAAGCGCGCGAAGGCGCTGCGCAGCGACCACGCTCGCCGTGTTGCACGCCAGCACGAGCGCCTTCGCGTTGCGCTCGACCAGGAACCCGGCCACCTCTCTTGCGCGCGACTCCACGAATTCCGACGACCGGTCGCCATAGGGTGCGTTCGCGCTGTCGGCGACATAGATGAAGGATTCCCCGGGCAGCCGTTCCTTCAGCGCCCGAAGCACGGCCAGGCCCCCGACACCGGAGTCGTAGACGCCTATCGGTGCCGAATGCGCGGGTTGCTTCTGCATGGCCCGCACTCTACCGGGCCGCCACCTGACTCGAATGGACCGAGACCTCTGAAAGTGGCGGAACGTCGAGCTTGATCCGGGTGCCTTTCAGCAACGCGTATCCCGCCGACAGGTAGCGGTTGCACAAGTCGGTCTCGTCCACCAGTGACTGCGCCGCATCGTCCGGCCGGAACAGCAGCAGGTGACGGACGTAGAGCAAGTCGGCGTCGGCCGCTATCGCGAAACGGATGAAATCAGGGAACTGCTCGATGTTGTTGCGTTTGAGGGTCCACGACAGGCCCAGGCGCGGGGGCCGCAACAGCGAGGGGTCCCTGCGCAGCGACTGGAAGTGGGCCGGTTGTCCATGAAGCCGCCCAGATCGGCCCCCCGCGGTTGGCGGCGAACACCTCGCTCGTCATGCCATCGATGGAAAAGGTGAGCGTGTCCAGCTGGCGCAGCTTCTCGAGGTCGAAACGATGCTTCACGAAGGACCCGTTGGTCACGCATGTCAGCAGGACCCTGTAGGTTTCGCAGAGCTCGAACAGCCGGTTCCAGAGATCGGTGGTCACCATCGTGGGCTCGCCACGGCCGACCAGGTTGACGAGCGTGAGGTAGGGGAAGACTTCGTGCGCCAGCTTGTCGAGCATCTCCCGTGTGAAGGACAGGCGACGGTTGTTCATCCGATGTTCCTGCTCGTCGCCGTGGCTGCTGCAATGCGAACACTGGAAATTGCAGCCGGCCGTCAACTCGAGGCTCAATGACTCGGGTGGGTGCGGCGCCACGGCCCGGCCCAGCGATTCGCTCTGAGCCACCTGACGGCGCACCCATTCCTTGATAGCGAAGAGGTACGCGAGCCCGGAGAGCGCGTTGCCGTCTTCAGGCACGAGGCGTGCGGCCAGCACGGTGCATCGGCCCGACGTGCCGGGAAACGCTTCGAGCCGCAGGCGCATCCAGCCAGACTTCAGTGCATCTGGCGGAACCGCGAGGCGAATGGTTTCCGGCGCGCTGGCCTGCCGCATCTTGAAGCACAGCACCCGGTCCTCGCTGTAGCGGTCGAACACACCGCGCGTGAAGTACAGCTTGCTGTAGTCGTAGCGCCCGCTTTCGCACGACAGACTCAACGTCAACTCGATGAACCGGTCGGTCTTCCTGACCCGGAACAAACCCAGCGACTGCAACTCGATCCGTTCAGCGGTCATCGCGCTTCCTGCCGCGCTGCTGGTCCCGGAAGTCCCAGGAGATGGGCTGGTACTTCGCAGGGCGAATCAGTGACTCCTGCGCGGCAGGGCTGCCGTTGCTCGCCCATTGGGCGCGCTGCTCTCCGTAGCGGATCTCCCTGAACCAGCAGCGCGTGCATTGGGACCATTCATCCGCGGAGCCCAGCGCGCCTCGCACGGACTGCATGCGGTCGTTGTTCCAGATCTCCCCGAATGTCGCGGCCCGTTCGAGGTGCCCGACATTCTCTGCATACATGTTGGCGCAGGTCACCACTTCGCCGTCGGCCATGATCACGGCCGTGCGGTGTATGAACATGCACTCCGCGGCATTGCCCGGGGTCTGCGCATCCGGCGTCGCCAGCGTGCGTTCGTAGATCTTCCTGAGGGTTTCTAGCGTCATTCGCGGAGTGCACCTGTCTGACTCACGGCTGGACTCGGCCACGGGCAGTCGCTTGGCAATATAGCCTCGGCACTCGACGTGACGATGACGGTGCTGGCAATGGTCGCCACCCCCGGGCCGGCCGCCCGATGAACGCCCGCGCAGCGCGCGCAAGAGGAGACGTCGATTCCAGCAAACCTGGATCTGCTAGGTCAGGCCCTGCCTGCATTCAGCGCGGGCTGTCCTGGTTTTCAGCGCCTTGCATCGCCAGATCGCATCGCTTCTGTCTCGCGCCGCGATCTGCCGCAACTCGCCTTGCTGCACCGCCTGCCGCACGACCCGTTCGAATGCCAGCAACAGAACGGCGCAGGCCATCGCCGCGATCACCATCGGCCAATGTGCAGAAGTGAAGCGCTGTGCCAGGGCACCCAGGCCTTGAACCCCAACCCGAAGGCCGCTTCGGGGCCTTCGGCGTTGCGGTTCAGAACCGGGCATCGCGTGATGCGAGTGCACGGGTTCGGTCCTGTCAGATGACGCCGTAATAGCCGTTGACCGTTCTGCCGTAGTCGCCGGTGTACTCGGGTGCGCTCTCGTTCGCGTAGCGAGGCGCGTCCTTCAGCCGGTCCTTGTCCAGCGGAACCACGTAGCCTTCCTTCTCCGCGTCGTACTTCAACAGGCTCCACGGCAGCGGATAGCGATCGGTACCCATGCCGAGGAATCCTCCGAACTCCATGACGGCATAGCGCACGTGGCCGGAATGCTTGTCGATCATCAGGTCGTCGATCGAT
>JAGNWJ010000102.1 GCA_017986065.1 Rhizobacter sp.
GGGTTCAAGGCGATCTCCCCTGAAGTCCACAGGGTTCCGATGATCGGGGGCCAGAGCGCGTCGTACATCGTGTCGGCACTGAAGGCCTACAAGTACGGCGAGCGACTCAATCCGACGATGAAGGGCGTCGCCGCGACCCTGACCGACGCGGACATGGCCGATCTCGGCGCGTTCTACGGGGCGCAGGTTCAGGGCGGGGCGGCGGCACCTGCGGGCACCACGGCAGCACCATCGCGGCAGGCCGCCGATTTGCTGAAGAAGGGCAACTGCGTGTCCTGCCATGGCGAGAACTACAGCAAGCCGATCGCTCCTGCCTATCCGAAGATCGCCGGGCAGCATGCCGACTATCTCTTCGCCGCTCTCAAGGCCTATCAGACGGATGGCAACCCGCAAATCGGGCGCAAGAACCCGGTCATGGGTGGCGTGGCACGTCAATTCACGCAGGACGATCTGAAGGTCCTTGCGAACCACGTCGGCTCGCTGCAGGGAGATCTCCACACGGTCGTGCCATCCCGGTCCCGCTGATCTCGCGCCAGAGGGGCTGCATTTCGGCCGTTTTTTGCCATTAAGCCGCTGATCCGGCGGCTTTTTCCAGGCTGTCGCTGCCCACCGGTCGGCTGTGTGACAGCATGTCTCAAGTTCCCGCCTTCCGGCTCCGATATCGATCGAGATGACCGTTCCCGCCCTCAAGAAGATCCCCGTCGACCAGGTCCGACTCGGCATGCATCTGCACGAGCTGTGCGGTGCGTGGCTGGACCACCCTTTCTGGAAGACGAAGTTCGTGCTCGAGGACGTGGCCGACCTGAAGAAGCTGCAGCAAAGCGGCATCCGCGAGTGCTGGATCGACGTCAGCAAGGGCCTGGATGTAGCCGCCACGTTCGTCGACGAACCGGCGCAGGTCGCACGCCGCACCGGTGCCGCGTCTTCTGCGCTCGATGTCGATACGGCGACCGACCTGGCTCGCGCGGCGCAGATCCGCCCGCCGGCTCCGGTGGCGCTCCAGGAGGAAGTGCATCGCGCGGCCGACCTCTGCAATCAGGCTCGGGCGGCGGTGATATCGCTGTTCAGCGAGGCGCGCATGGGCCGCGTGGTGTTCTCCGCGGAATGCGAAGAACTGGTGCATGGCATCAGCGATTCGGTGATGCGCAACACGACGGCCATGCTGTCGCTTGCCCGCCTGAAGAGTCACGACGACTACACCTACATGCATTCGGTCGCGGTCGCTGCGCTGATGGCCGCGCTGGCGCGGCAGCTCCAGCTCGAGCCGGACGAGATCCGGCTGGCTGCCAAGGCCGGCCTGCTGCACGACATGGGCAAGGCGGTCATGCCGCGGGACATTCTCAACAAGCCGGGCAAGCTGACCGACGAGGAGTTCGTGGTCATCCGCACCCACCCCGAGCGCGGCCATGCCTTGCTGATGGCTGGCGAGGTGGCCGAAGAGGCGGTGCTGGACGTGTGCCTGCACCACCACGAGAAGACCGACGGATCGGGCTATCCGCATCGCCTGCCGGGCGACCGGATCTCGATGTTCGCCAAGATGGGTGCGGTGTGCGATGTCTACGACGCCATCACCTCCAACCGACCGTACAAGCAGGGCTGGGATCCAGCCGAGTCGATCGCGCGGATGGCCGGCTGGGCGAAGGGGCACTTCGATTCGGCGATCTTCAAGGCCTTCGTCACCAGCCTCGGCATCTACCCCACGGGTTCGCTGGTGCGGCTGAAGTCGGGTCTGCTCGCGGTCGTCACGCGACAGAACGACGCCGCGCTGACCGCGCCGGAGGTCAAGGTGTTCTTCTCGACCAAGCAGGGCCTGCATGTGCCGCCCCGCCTGCTCGACCTGTCGTCCCCCGGCTGCACCGACCGCATCATCGTTCGCGAATCGAACGAGAGCTGGAAATTCGGTCATCTCGACGAGCTGTGGGCCGGCGAGGAAGCGTTGCGCAAGATCGGTCGCAAGCGCTGAGCCGGTCGGCGCGCCGCGTCGGGCGCGCCCCTACACTGACCCTTTCCGGACAGTCAGGGCGGCCGATGAACGCAGTGGGTTGGAGGCGCAAGACGATCGGCGCGGTGGCCGGGCTGCTGAGCACCTGCGTTCTGGTTGCGGGTGCCTCGGCGCAGACGCTGCGATGGGCCTCGCAGGGCGATCCCCAGACGATGGATCCGCACTCTCAGAACGAGTTGCTGACCAACAACCTCAATGGGCAGGTCTACGAGTCGCTGGTGAACCGCGACCGGCGGCTTGACCTGGTGCCGGTGCTGGCCACTTCATGGCAGCAGAATGGCCCGTTGAGCTGGCGCTTCAAGTTGCGACCGAACGTGAAGTTCCACGACGGAACGCCGTTCACCGCGGACGACGTGGTGTTCTCGGTGCGAAGGGCTCGCGACAGCGCCTCCGACATCCGCGCCTATGCGCTGGCGCTCGGCGAACCCCAGGCGGTCGATGCGCTGACCGTGGACTTCGTCCTGAAGGACGTCAATCCGGTGTTCCTTCAGCACCTGTCGACCGTGCAGATCATGAGTCGCGTGTGGTCCGAACGTCACGGCGCAGTGAAGCCCATCGACTACCGCAGCCGCCAGGAAGGCCACGCGGCCCTGCACGCCAACGGCACCGGCCCCTACAAGCTGTCGCTGCGCCAGCCCGACGTGAAGACCGTCTACCAGCGCAACGCTGCGTGGTGGGGGACCTTCGAGGGCAATGTGCAGGAAGTGGTCTACACGCCGATCAAGAGCGACGCGACGCGCATCGCGGCGCTGATCTCTGGCGAGCTCGACTTCGTGCTTGACCCGGCGCCCCAGGATCTGCCGCGCCTGCGCAGCACGCCCGGGGTCAAGGTGACCGAGGGACCCGAGAACCGCATCGTCTTCATCGGCATGGATCAGGCGCGCGACCAGCTGCTGTACGGCAGCGTCAAGGGCACGAACCCGTTCAAGGACCTGCGTGTGCGCAGGGCGCTCTACCAGGCGATCGACATCGAGACGATCCGCAGCCGCCTGATGCGGGGCCAATCGCTGCCGACCGGCGGCATCACACCGTCGCCGGTCGGCGCCTACAACGACCCCGAACTGGAGAAGCGCCTGCCCTTCGACCTGAACGCTGCGCGGCAGCAGATGACCGATGCCGGCTACCCGCAGGGTTTCGAGGTGACGCTCGACTGCCCCAACAACCGCTACATCAACGACGAGGAAATCTGCCAGACGCTGGCGGCGATGTGGGCCAGGCTCGGCGTGAAGGTGCGTGTCAATGCGATGCCCCGTTCCACCTATTTCCCGAAGCTGCAGCGGCTCGACACCTCGATGTACCTGCTCGGCTGGGGGGGCGCCATCACCGACGCCGAGACGACGCTGACCCCGCTGCTGCGCAGCCGGGGCGAGGGCGGCATCGGGGCCTGGAACTTCGGGCAGTTCAGCGATGCCCGCCTCGATCAGCTCGCGCAGGCGTCCAGCCGGGAGGGCGACCCGAAGAAGCGCGAGCAGCTGATCAAGGCCGCGCTGCAGCAGCAGAAGGATCAGGTGCTTTACCTGCCGCTGCACCGTCAGGTCGTGCCCTGGGGGGCGCGTCAGAACGTCGATCTGGTGCACCGTGCCGACAACTGGGTCGAGTTCTCGTGGATACGCATGCGATGACCGATCGATTCGTGCCCGCTGCGCAGTCGGACCCGCGTGCCTTCCTGCGGGCTCTCTACGACGCCGCGGTGACCCGCGCGCTGCCGGCCGGCGTGATGGCGGCGAGCCTGCCAGTACCGCCGGCGGGTCGCACCGTGGTCGTCGGGGCCGGCAAGGCGGGGGGCTCGATGGCCGCTGCCGTCGACGCGCTGTGGCCCGCGGGCGCGCCGCTGTCGGGCTTGGTGGTCACCCGCTACGCCCACGTGCCGCCGGCTTATCGAGCCCGCCCCGGCCGCATCGAGGTCGTCGAGGCCGCTCACCCGGTTCCAGATGCCGCCGGCCTGCAGGCTGCACGCCGGATCGTCGAGTTGGTCCGGGGTCTCGGCGCCGACGATCTGGTGCTGTGTCTGATCTCCGGAGGGGGGTCTTCGCTGCTCTCATTGCCGGCGCAGGGCGTGACGCTCGACGAGAAGCGGGCGATCAACCAGGCCCTGCTGAAGAGCGGCGCTGCGATCGACGAGATGAACTGCGTGCGCAAGCACCTGTCCGCGATCAAGGGCGGGCGACTCGCGGTGATGTGCGCCCCGGCTCGCGTGGTCACACTGCTCGTCAGCGACGTGCCGGGCGATGCGCCGGACGTCATCGCCAGCGGCCCGACGGTGGCCGATCCCACCACCTGTGCCGACGCCCTGGCGATCCTCAAGCGCTACGGGATCGACCTGCCCGAAGCCGCCCGGCGCGGGCTGGAAATCGGTGCGTTCGAGACACCGAAGCCCGGCAATCCGGCGCTGGCCGGACACCAGGTGCACCTGATCGCGACGCCTCAGCAATCGCTGGAATCCGCCGCCGCTGCGGCACGCGCCGCCGGTGTCGACGCGCACATCCTGAGCGACGAGATCGAAGGGGAATCGCGCGAGGTCGGCAAGGTGCATGCGGCGCTCGCGCGCGCGGTGGCGCGCCGCGGCGCGCCGTTCGCCCGGCCCTGCGTGATCCTGAGTGGCGGCGAGACCACGGTGACCGTCCGCTCGAGCGGCGGTCGTGGCGGCCGTGCGACCGAGTTCCTGCTGGGCTGCGCGATCGCCCTGCAGGGCGAGCCCGGCGTGCATGTGCTGGCCGCCGACACCGATGGCATCGACGGCGTCGAGGACAACGCCGGGGCCGTCGTCACCCCCGACACGCTGATTCGCTCCCAGGCGCTCGGAATGAAGGCGCAGGACTTCCTCGACCGCAACGACGCCTACAACTTCTTCGCCCCGCTGGGCGACCTCGTCGTGCCGGGACCCACGTACACGAACGTCAACGATTTCCGGGCACTGCTGATCCTGTAGCGAGCTGCCTGGCCTGGCGGGACAGACTGCGGATCCCCCACGTCGCCACAGCCGCCAGACCGAGCAGCATCAGCATGCCGAGCGCCCACACGGTCCAGACGACCGGGGTCGCGGCGCCTCCGATCCAGCCCAGCACGTTCTGCATCAGGTCGACGCCGAACTTCAGCATCTCGCGCCAGCCCGGAATCCAGGCGTCGATGAATGCCGCGTACGGCAGGCGCTCGGGCAGTTGATCGATCAGCGGCTTCAGGTCGGCGATGCGGGACGCATCGAGCGACAGCAGCGTGTGCAGCCCCCAGGCGCCCAGTGACCACAGCAGGCAACTCAGGGCGGTGATGATCCACAGGGCGATCAGCATGGTGGTGGCCCGAAGGTGGATTGGTTGCGCATGTGGTGACGACCCCGGTGTGTGGCAGGCAGTATGGATTCGCGCGGCCGCCCCGAGTTCACCCGACCTGCTGCCCCGAAAACACCCACGCGGGCGAAGCCCCGGGCGCCTCGTGTAAGGTCATCCGATGAACACAGCCGTTGAATCGACTCGCCGCCCTGCCTCGTTGTGGCCTCTGGCCTGGCGCCAGCTGGCGCGGGACTTCCGGGCGGGCGAGTTGCGGCTGCTGGTCCTCGCGGTCACGCTCGCCGTGGCGGCGCTGACGGCGGTCGGCTTCTTCGCCGACCGGATCAACGGTGGCCTCGCGCGCGATGCGACGCAACTGATGGGCGGAGACGCCATCGTCGCGAGCGACCAGCCGACGCCGCAGGCGATCGTGGACAAGGCTCGCTCGCTGGGCCTGGCCACGGCGACCACCACGGCGTTTCCGAGCATGGGCCGCGCCAGCGACGAGCGCGGCGGAGCTTCCCGTCTCGTCAGCGTCAAGGCCGTGAGCGACGGCTATCCCCTGCGTGGCCGATTGCGGCTGAGCGACGGTGCCGGCACGCCCGAGGTGTCGGTGGCGCAGGGCCCCCGGCCCGGCACGGTCTGGGTCGAATCGGCGCTGCTCGACGCGCTGCAGCTCCGGGTCGGCGACTCCCTGCTGCTCGGCGATGCGACGCTGCGCATCGCGCAGGTCATCGTCATCGAGCCCGACCGGGGCGCCGGGTTCATGAGCTTTTCACCGCGCGTGATGCTCAACCAGACCGACCTGCCGGCCACCGGACTGATCCAGCCTGCCAGCCGGGTGACCTATCGGTTGATCGTCGCGGCATCGGACAGCAAGGAGCGCAGCGATCCCCGCGTGCGCGAGTTCACCCGCTGGACCGAGTCGCAGCTGAAGTCGCAGGCGCTGCGCGGCGTGCGAGTCGAGTCGCTCGAGGGGGGGCGGCCCGAGATGCGCCAGACGCTGGACCGCGCGGAGAAGTTCCTCAACCTGGTCGCGCTGCTGTCGGCGCTGCTGGCCGCGGTCGCCGTGGGCATCGCATCGCGGGATTTCGCCAGCCGGCGGCTCGACGACTGCGCGATGCTGCGGGTGCTCGGCCAGCCGCAGCGCACGATTGCGCTTCAGTACCTGATCGAGTTCACGCTGGTCGGCCTGCTGGCCAGTGTCGCGGGTGTCGCGCTGGGGTTCGTGGTGCATCACGGTTTCGTCTGGCTGCTGGCCGGGCTTGTCAGCACCTCGAACCTGCCGACCGCCTCGTGGTGGCCCGCGCTTTTCGGTCTCGGGGTCGGTATCACGCTGTTGATGGGTTTCGGGATGCCCCCGGTGCTTCAGCTGGCCCGGGTGCCTCCGCTGCGGGTGATCCGTCGCGACGTGGGTGCGCTGAAGCCGGCGTCGATCGCGGTGCTGCTGGCGGGTGCGCTGGGCTTCGCGGCGTTGCTGCTCGCGGTGTCCTCCGACGTGAAGCTCGGGCTGATCGCGGTGGGCGGCTTTGCTGCTGCCATTGCGATGTTCGCGTTGCTCAGCTGGGCCGCGGTGCTGCTGCTGCGCCGGGCCGTGCCCGAATCGAGGGCGCCGCGCTGGCTGGTGCTCGCGACGCGCCAGATCGCCGCACGGCCGGCTTTCGCGGTGCTTCAGGTGTCGGCGTTGAGCGTCGGGCTGCTGGCGCTGGTGCTGCTGGTGCTGCTGCGCACCGACCTCGTCAGCAGCTGGCGCGCCGCCACGCCACCGGATGCGCCGAACCGCTTCGTGATCAACGTGCAGGCCGGGCAGGGCGACGAATTCAAGGCTCGGTTGCGCCAGGCCGGCATCGCGCAGTACGACTGGTACCCGATGATTCGCGGGCGGCTGGTCGCGATCAACGGCAGGACGCTGTCGGCCGACTCGATGACCGGAGAGCGCGCGCGGCGCCTCGTCGAGCGCGAGTTCAACCTGAGCCATTCGTCGGTGCTGCCGCCGCACAACCAGCTGGTCGAGGGACGCTGGGTGCCCGAGGAGGACGGCGGCCTGAGCGTCGAATCGGGGCTGGCCGAGACGCTGGGCCTGAAGCTCGGCGACACGCTTCGATTCGACATCGCCGGGCAGCCGACGCAGGCCAGGGTCACCAGCGTGCGCAAGGTCGACTGGGGGTCGATGCGCGTCAACTTCTTCGTGCTGTTCCCGAACTCGAAGCTCGAGGACGTGCCCATGACTTACATCGCGGCGTTCAAGACCCCGGCGGCGGGTGGCGCGAAGGCCGCCGCCGAATTCGACAACGCACTGATCCGCCTGTTTCCCAACATCACCAGCATCGACGTGTCGGCGTCGATCGCGCAGGTGCAGGGCGTGCTCGAGCAGGTCATCGGCGCGGTCCAGTTCCTCTTCGTCTTCACGCTGGCGGCCGGCCTGGTCGTGCTGTTCGCCGGGGTCAGCGCCACCCGCGATGCGCGATCGCGGGAGTTCGCGGTGATGCGCGCGCTCGGTGCCAGCGGCAGGCTGCTGGCGCAGGTGCAACGGGTCGAACTTCTGGGCGTCGGGGCGTTGGCCGGCGTGCTCGCGTCGCTGGCCGCGCTTGCGGTGGGCTGGGTCCTGGCGCGTCAGGTGTTCGATTTCAACTGGAGCCCGTCGCCCTGGGTGCCGTTGATCGGCGGAGTGACCGGTGCGCTGCTGTCGCTGGCCGCGGGCTGGTGGGGCCTGCGCGACGTGCTGCGCCGGCCGGTGGTCGAGACGCTGCGCCAGGC
>JAGNWJ010000027.1:0-18423 GCA_017986065.1 Rhizobacter sp.
GCATCTGCTCGCCTTCGAAACGTCGTCGAAGTGCTCACGGTAGACCCGCCTCCCGAGCCCGCCCGGCGTCGGTCTCAACCGGCCAAGATAGTTGTCGTCAACCGGTCAAGTTAATTGTCGTCAGCCATCGAGCTGCCGTTCATCGACTTCGACCAAGATTCCTTCGTGACATTGGCCAGCAAGGATGCGCAACACCGCAAGGATCGCAAGGCGCAGACCTTCCGCTTCGGAGAGGGCGATGTGGTGCTGCGCGTGTACGACAAGACCGCCGAGATTCGCGAGGCCAGCGCCAAGACCTGGTTCCATGACCTGTGGGGTGGCGTGACGGAGAACGTTTGGCGGGTCGAGTTCCAGATTCGCAAGAACGTGCTCAAGCGCTTCGGCATCCGCACCTTTCAAGACCTCTTTGACGGTTCGGGCGATGTGCTGCGCTATCTCGTCCACGAGCACACCACGCTGCGCGTGCATCAGGACGATTCCAACCGGTCGCGCTGGCCGCTCCATCCGCTGTGGGTCATGCTGCAAGCGCACGTCGAGACCTTGCAGGCTCAAGGCGTCGTTCGTGAGGTCGATGCGGACGAACGGCTGCTCGAACAGATGATGCGGCTGGCGGTATCGGTCGAGGGATACCTGAAGCGCTCTGCGGCCATCGAGTGCGTGCGCCGGGGTGGCGAGCTGCTGTCGCACGAGCGTGCGCTGGAACAGTTCTCCTCTTTCCTGCGCAAAGTCCATGACCCGCTGACCTGGCGCAACGATGTGCTCAAGCGCGCGGATCAGGTGAGGCTGGGTCAATGGTGATCCTGCCCTCCATCTTTGCGCTGCTGAACCAGCGCAAGAAGCGCATCTTGCAGGTCGCGGAAGCGGCGTTGCCCGAGGGGCAATTCAGGGCGTTTCGAAGTTTGGTTCTGGATGAGCTCGGCCGTGAGGGGTTTGAACGGGATGTGGAACGGTTGGTGGCTGAGCGGAAACAAGGAATGGTCGGGGCAGGCCCACATGCGCAAAGAAAGGAGGTGCCTCATGAGTGAACGAAACCGAACTCCAAATGAGCATTGACCTGGAAGATCATCCGGCCGTGACTGCGTCTGAAATGCAGTTGCTCGCCGCCCTCCTCCCCGAGCTCGTCAAGGACCTGCTCTGGCTCCAAACCGACACCGAGGCTTGAACCATGGCGGTAGCGCTTTACGCTCGTGTATCCACCACCAAGCAGGCAGACAAAGACCTGTCCATTCCCGATCAGTTGCGCCAGATGCGCGACTGGTGCTCGCGCAACGGCTACAGCGTGGGCCAGGAATACATCGAGCCGGGCGCTTCCGCCACCGACGACAAGCGGCCTGTCTTTCAGCAGATGATCTCGGACGCCACGGCGAAGCCCTCCCCGTTCGAGATCGTCCTGGTGCACAGCCTGTCGCGGTTCTTTCGCGACTTCCTCGAATTCGCCCTCTACGAACGCCGACTCAACAAGGCGGGTGTCAAGGTCGTGTCCATCACGCAGCAGACCAGCGAGGACCCGGCGGGCGAAATGGCGCGGCGCATCTTCTCGATGTTCGACGAGTACCAGAGCAAGGAGACGGGCAAACACACGCTGCGGGCCATGAAGGAGAACGCGAGGCAAGGCTTCTTCAACGGCTCGCGCACGCCGTTCGGGTTCAAGACGGAAGAGCTTGACCTGGCTGCAGCGAAGGGCAAGAAGAAGCGGCTGGTCATCGATGAGGCCGAGGCGCCGCTGGTGCGTCGCATCTTTGATCTGTACCTGAACGGTCTGAATGGCGAGGAGCTGGGTTCGAAGCAGATCGCGGCTCACCTCAACGAGCGGGGCTCCACGTTTCGAGGCACGAAGCTGACGCGCACGCGCGTTCACAACATGCTCGCCGACTCCGCGTACATGGGCGAATACATCTTCAACAAGAAGCAGGTTCGCACGCGAACGTGGAAGCCTGAAGCCGAGCGGATCAAGGTGTCTGTGGAGGCCATCGTCTCGCCGGAGGTCTTCCGGGCGGTCGAGGCGAAGCGGCATCAGCGTGCGCCCTCGGTCACGCCTGCCCGCATCGTCAATTCGCCGACTCTGCTGACCGGCCTGCTGCGCTGCGCCAACTGCGGCGCGGGGATGACGACCGCCACCGGCAAGGGAGGCAAGTACCGGTACTACAAGTGCAATACGCGCATCGGGCAACGGATTGGGGCTTGCAGCACGCCTGCGGTACCGATGGCGAAGCTGGATCGGGCGGTGCTGTCAGCGCTGGCCGACAAGGTGCTGACTCCGGAGCGGCTGAAGGAAATGCTGCGCGAGCTGAAGGCACGACTCAAAAAGGCGCAGTCCGGCCAGGATGACCAGGCGCGGGTTCTGCAGCGGGAGCTGGCCGAATTGGAGCTGGCGACTAACCGGCTTTACGAGGCAGTCGAGAAAGGTGTGTTGCCGATGGACGACACGCTCACGACGCGGGCGCAAAAGCTGAAGGGGCGGCGCGACGCGCTGATGATCGCGCTGGCATCGGTACGCAGATCGAAGGAGATGCCCATTGCGGCGCTGAACGCGGCCCACGTCGAGGCGTTCGGGGCAGCGTTGCGCTCCAGGCTGCAGGAAGGCTCGGGGAGCTTCCCCAAGCGCTATTTGCGGCAATTCGTCAGCGACATCCGCTGCGACGGCAAGCACGTGACGATGAGCGGCAGGAAGGATGCTCTGCTCACTGCGGCGCTGGAAAAGAAAATGGGCACCGCAAGGGTGCCCACTTCTAGCCTGTCTTGGCTCCTCGACCTGGGCTCGAACCAGGGACCTACGGATTAACAGTCCGGCGCTCTACCGACTGAGCTATCGAGGAACAGCCTACGATTATAGCCATCTTCTGCCGCTGCGAAAAGCTCCAATTTCAGTTCAACGGCGCGCTCGCTGAATCACCGTCGCGCGAGCTCCGCGCGACGGGTTCTTCGCTCCCGCACTGAGTGCGCCAGCAATCGCAGCACCGGCTGCGTATCGCTCCAACCCAGACACGCATCCGTGATCGAAACGCCGCGCTTCAGCGGCTGTCCGGGAAGCAGATCCTGTCGGCCCGCTTCGAGGTGGCTTTCGATCATCACGCCGCAGATGCGCGAGTCACCGCCGGCGATCTGCGCGGCAACATCCTCGCCAACGTCGATCTGACGCCGATGCTGCTTTTCCGAGTTGGCATGCGAGAAGTCGATCATCACCTGCTCCCGCAAACCCGCAGCGCGAAGCGCCGCGCAGGCGGCCGCGACACTGTCCGCCTGGTAATTGGGCTGCTTCCCGCCCCGCAGGATCAAGTGGCAATCGGTGTTGCCGCGCGTCTCGAATATCGCGGCCTGTCCCATCTTCGTCATGCCCATGAATGCATGCGGGGCGGCTGCGGCGACCACGGCGTCGACGGCCACCCGAACGCCGCCATCGGTACCGTTCTTGAAGCCGACCGGACACGACAGGCCCGAAGCCAACTGGCGGTGACTCTGGCTCTCGGTGGTTCGTGCGCCGATGGCACCCCAAGACACCAGGTCCGAGATGTACTGCGGGCTCAGCAAGTCCAGGTATTCGGTGCCGGCAGGCAGTCCGATGGCCGCGATGTCGATCAGCAACTGGCGCGCGCGACGCAGGCCTTCGTTGATGCGGAAACTGCCGTCGAGCCGCGGGTCGTTGATGTAGCCCTTCCAGCCGACCGTGGTGCGTGGCTTCTCGAAGTACACCCGCATCACCACCAGCAGGTCGTCGCGCAGTTCATCAGCCAGGCGCTTGAGGCCGTGCGCGTAGGCCATGGCCTGCTCGTGATCATGGATCGAACACGGGCCGACGACCACGACCAGCCTGTCGTCGGCGCCGCACAGCACCGCGGCCGAGGCTTCCCGCGCCTGCCGCACCAACGTCTGCGCGGCTTCGGGCATCGGCAGCTCGTCGAGAAGCAGCGCCGGCGAGATCAGCGGGCGCACCGCGGAGATGCGCACGTCGTCGACCCGCGTGCTGTCGCGCGTGGTCAGCGGGTTCTCCCGCCGAGCCGCGCCGGCTTCCTGATCGTGCTGCCAGTCGTCGGGACGGTTCATCGCGCGCTCCTGCTACCGAGGAGGCGCGATTATCAGCGGGTCAGTCAGCAGCCGAGTTGGGTGGCCAGGTCCGTGAGACTGTTCGCGAAGTAGGTGTTGGCCGGATCGGGTCGATCGGGATTGGCCCGATTCGGGCCCCACTCGAGCGGGCGCTCGATGTAGGCGGTCTGCAAGCCGCAAGCGCGCGCCGCGGTCAGGTCGCTCTGGTGCGCGGCGACCATCAGCACCTGGTTCGGTTCGACGTCGAGAACCTTGCAGACGCCTTCGTAGGTCTTCGGATCGGGCTTGTACGCCTTGAACGTTTCGGCCGAGAGGATGCAGTCCCAGGGCAGGCCGGCGTGCTGAGCCATGTGGAACAGCAATCCGAGGTTGCCGTTCGAAAGCGTGCAGATGGTGTACTTCTCCTTCAGCCGCGTCAGGCCGTCGGCGACATCAGGCCAGGCATCGAGGTCGCACCAGGCCGCGTTCAGGTCGACCTTCTGCTCTTCGGTCAGGTGCGTGATGCCGAATCGCTCCAGCAGTCCGTCGAGGATGCTTCGGTGCAGTTCGTCGAGCAGCGTCCACTCCAGTTCGCCGGAGATCACGCGCTGGAGGGCCGGCCGATAGCCATCACGCCAGGCCTGCGCGAAGGCATCACCACCGACCGGCAGGCCGAGTTCGTCGACCGCCCGCGCGATGCCGGTGTGCCAGTCGACCACGGTGCCGAAGATGTCGAAGGCAATGACCTGGAGGGAGTTGTTGGAGGAAGGGTCTGGGGAAGTTTCGGTGTTCATGTTTGCTGAGGGTGTCCGACGGGGCGCGCGGAGTCATTCGCGCCGATGACCGCCTTCCATTTTGCCGCGACTGCCTCAGGCTGTTCAGCCGCGATCAGTGCGCGCACCACACCGACCGAACCGACGCCACTGGCCAGCACGTCGGGCAGGCGCTGCTCGTCGATGCCGCCGATGGCCACCAGAGCGTGATCGCGCATCAGCCGCGCATAAGCAGCGAGCCTGCCCGGGCCCTGCGGCACCGTGGGCATCACCTTCAGGTTGGTGGCGTAGACGGCCCCCATCGCGACGTAGCTCGGGCTCAGGCGGTCGACTCGCACCATCTCAGCGTAGCCGTGGCTGCTCAGGCCCAGGCGCAGCCCCTCACTGCGGATCGCCTTCAGGTCGGCGGTGTCGATGTCCTCCTGCCCGAGATGCACACCGTAGGCACCGGCTCGTATCGCGGCCTGCCAGTGGTCGTTGATGAAGAGCAGCGATCCGGTGCCGCGCACCGCCTCGACCGCGATATCGACCTCACGCTGCACGGCCGCCTCGTCGTCGGACTTGAAGCGAAGCTGCACCGTGGGCACTCCGGCAGACGCCATGCGGCCCACCCACGCGGCCGTAGGCAGCACCGCATAGAGGCCGAGCGCCTTCGGGCACGACGCAAACGCGTCAGGGCGAGGATGAGGCGCCAGACCGAAGTCGACCGGCTCGTCGGGCCAGCTCGATGCATCGAACCGGGCCGTGCGCATCGTGCGCGACTGCCAGGCCAGGGCCACGCATTCGGCATCGGCATCGATGAAGCCCAGCGCGTGGGCGGCCTGCTTGGCTGCACGGTAAACCGGGTCGCCGTGGTGGAAGACGATTGCCGCGCTCTCCGAGACCGGCAAGCCCAAGCGGGCGTGATGGGCGGTGATGATGGCCTGCGCCATCGCCTCGATGGAGTCTTCGTTCATGAGTGGTGCCAGAAAGGTGTACCCAGCACAGGCGTGCTCGGCTGCGCGGACTGCTGCTCGCCCATCGCGCCCGCATGATGCGCGCTTCGACCTGCCTGCACCGCATCGGCGAACGCACCAGCCATCGCCACCGGATCCTGTGCGAGCGCCACCGCCGTGTTGAGCAGCACGCCGTCGTAGCCCCACTCCATGACCTGGCAGGCGTGGGACGGCTTGCCAAGACCTGCATCCACGATCATGGGCACGGCCAGCCGCTCGCGCAGCACCTGCATCGCATAGGGGTTGATCGGGCCCTTGCCCGTGCCGATCGGCGCCGCCCACGGCATCACCGCCTGGCAACCGACGTCGACCAGGCGCTGACACACCACCAGATCCTCGGTGCAGTACGGCAGCACCCGGAAGCCGTCCTTGATCAGCCACTCCGCCGCTTCGGCCAGCTTGAGCGTGTCGGGCTGCAGCGTGTAGTCGTCGCCGATCAGCTCGAGCTTGATCCAGGGTGTCGAAAACACCTCGCGTGCCATCTGCGCGGTGGTGATCACCTCCTGGATGCCGTGGCAGCCGGCCGTGTTGGGCAGCACGGGGACGCCCAGGGTCTGCAACATCCGCCAGAAGCCGCCTCCGGCCTCGGCGTTCAGCGCACCCTGGCGCCGCAACGATGCCGTCAGCATGGCGGGGCGGGCCCGGCGCACCGCGTCCTCGAGCACCTGCGGAGAGGGGTAGCGCGAGGTGCCCAGCATCAGGCGGCTCTGGAAGGTCTGGCCGTACAGAACCAGCGCATCGGCCGGGACTGTCGGTGGATGGGTCTCGATGTTCATCAGGGGGCCCTCGGGTTCAGCCGCCCGTGACCGGTGCGATCACATCGATGCGATCGCCCGCATTCAGCGGCGTATCTTGATAGCGTGTGTTGGGCACGAACAGCATGTTGACGGCCGCGGCAAACGGCGGCGTCGGCTGCAGTGCCGCGATGGCATCGGCGAGCGTGGCACCTGCCGGCAACTCGTGCGCGACGTTGTTGATCAGTACGTTCATCGCTTCATCCACGCCAGGCCTCGACTCGCAAGGCGAAACGTTCAGCCAGCGTGCTTTGTCCTGTGGACATGCATTCCATCGCCACGTCGAGCATCGCTGGCGCAATCAGGAACCCATGCCGGTACAGGCCATTGATCTGAAGGCGACGCGGGCCCAGCCAGCGTATCGCCGGCAGGTTGTCGCGCAGCGTCGGCCGGCACTGCGAGCAGAGCTCGAGCACGCGTCCTTCGGCGAATCCCGGGTGCACCGAGTACGCCGCACTGAGCAGTTCGAGCGCCGAGCGCACGCTGACGGGCGACATGTCGTCGGATTCGATCTCGGTGGCGCCGATGACGAAGACGCCGCCCGGCTTCGGCGCGATGTAGATCGGATAGCGGGGGTGCAGCAGCCGCGTGGGCCGGGTCAGCGTGACCTCGGGCGCGTGCAGCCGAACCACTTCGCCGCGCACACCCCGCAGCGAAGACCAGTCGCTGCGGGCACCCAGCCCGCGGCAATCGAAGAGCCAGCCGCCGAGCGACTCGTCGAAATCGGCCGGCGACCGCGGACTGCTCCAGTGGACACGCACGCCGAGCTCATCCAGCCGCTGCAGCAGCGCCGACAGCAGTTCGCGGTTGTCGAGCTGGCCTTCACCCCGCAGATACAGCCCCTGGGCAAATCGCTCACCGATCGACGGTTCGATGCGGGCCACGCCCGCCCCATCGAGCACTTCGAGGCCAGGCAATTGCGGCATGTCGCGAGCGGTGGCTGCCAGCAACTGCTGGAAGCGCGTGGCCTCGGCGGCATCCTGGCGGTGCCACAGCACCAGCGTGCCCTGCTGCTGGAAGAAGACCGGCCGACCGAGCTGCGCGATCAGTTCCGGCCAGCGCAGCAGCGCGTGGGATCCCATGCGAACGACGCCGAGCTCGGTCACCGCCGATTCCGCCAGCGGCGCCAGCATCGCGGCGGCGACGTGGGCGGCCGACCCCGGCGCCTCTGCGGTGCCGGCTTCGTAGACTTCGACGTCGTGGCCGGCGGCCGCCAGCTCGCAGGCCAGCAGCCGGCCCATCAGGCCGGCACCCAGCACCACCGCGCGTTCAGAACGTGCTCCGCTCATTGCCCACCCCGCAACGCATAATTTTCGGCATGAACTCCACAGACTCCACCGCCCTGCCTCATCCACCCGAAGCGCGCTGGCGCTACCCCCGCGTGCTGTCGATCGCCGGATCCGACAGCGGCGGTGGCGCAGGCATCCAGGCCGACCTGAAGACCTTCAGCGCGCTCGGCTGCTACGGCATGACGGCGATCACCGCGATCACCGCGCAGAACACGGTCGGGGTCAGCGCGATCCACGGCGTGCCGGTCGACGTGCTGAAGGCACAGATCCGCGCCGTGCTCGACGACATCGGTGCCGACGCCATCAAGATCGGCATGCTGCACTCGCCCGAAGTGGTCGGCGTGGTGGCGTGGGCCATCGACGAGTACCGCATCAAACACGTGGTGCTCGATCCGGTGATGGTGGCCACCAGCGGCGATCGGCTGATCGCGCAGGAGACGGTGCAGGTGCTGGTCGGCGAGCTGTTCCATCGCGTCTGCGTGGTCACGCCCAACCTCGACGAGGCCGCGCTGCTGCTGGGCCACGACATCGCGGGCATCGGCGATCTCGACGGCGCAGCCAACGAATTGCTTTCCCTCGGCACCCCTGCCGTGCTGCTCAAGGGCGGGCACCTGCCGGGCAGCGTCGTGGTCGACGTGCTGGCGATGCGGGACGGCACGCGTCAGCGCCTGCAGTCGCCGCGCATACCGAGCCGCAACGTGCACGGCACGGGATGCACGCTGTCGTCGGCCATCGCAGCTCATCTGGCGCTGGGCCTCGCGCTGCCGCAGGCCGTGGCCGAGGCGCGTCGCTACATCCTGGCCGCGATATCCGCAGGAGCGCAGGTGCAGACCGGCCGCGGTCACGGCCCGTTGAACCACGGTCATGCCCCGCTGCCGATGCGCCTGCTGCCGATCGATTGAAGCGCGCGTCATGACCCGGGCTCGGGTTGTGGCCGGGTGATCCACGCCAGCATGAAGGTCAGCGCCAGCGTCGGCAAGGCCGAGCCGAACTGCGGCGCCCAGGTCGCGAGCGCGTGGTACGCAGCGATCCCGACGATCCAGATGCCGGCGGCCAGCCAGTGCACGCCACGGGCGGGCTTCGCGACCACGGAACCCGCCGCCAGGCGACCGAGGATCACGCCGTAGAGCGGCACGAACACCGAACTCAGCATCAGCAGGAACGGCTCGAGCTGATGCATCGGCAGCAGCATCGCCAGCAGCGTGCAGCCGATCGCGATCGACAGACCCCAGCGGCGGATGCTCCATCCCGGCTTCAGGCTGTGGGCCGACACCGCGCCCGAATAGACATCGCCGTAGGCGTTGTCGATCTCGTCGAGAAGGATCAACCCCATCGCCAGCAGCCCGCCCTGCACCGACAGCAGCAGCACCGCCAGCTGGCCGCTCGGCTCGGTTGTGCTGGCAATCAGCACCCCGAGCGAATAGCACCAGATGTTGGCGACGGCGTAGCCCAGCCAGGTTCCGCTGAAGGCGGTACCGCCGCGGCGCCCGTGCCTGGCGTAATCGGCCACCAGCGGCAGCCACGAGACCGGCATCGCGATCACCAGGTCCATCGCCGAGAACAGGCCCATGCTGCCGTCCCCCGGCCGCATCCACACGGTCTCGACACCCTGGGCCTGCACCTGCCCCCAGAACTGCCACGTCAGCCACAGCAGCGACGCCACCACCAGCGGCAGGCCGAAGCGGCTGACGAAGCGCCGCACCAGCGTCAGCATCGAACCCGCCATCAGCGCCGTCAGCACCGCGCCCCACAGCAGCGTCGGCACCACGATGCCGGCGAGTCCGCCGAGTTCGAAGCCGAATGTCTTCTGGGTGATCGCCAGCGTGCCTTCCCGCATGATGACCAGCTCGAAGGCGGTCCAGCCGACCAGCTGCACGATGTTCAGCAGCACGGGCAGGCGCGCAAACGCGCTGCCGTAGGTTCGGTGCATCAGGCCGGCGCTGGACAGCCCGGTGTCGCAGGCCAGACGGGCGGTCCAGGCCAGCAGGCCGGCGCCGATCAGCGAGCCGACGACGATCGCGAGCGCCGCATCCCGCGTGCCGACCGCCGGCACCAGGTAGGCGCCGATCTGGATCACCAGCAGTCCCACGCCGAGGCTGAACCAGAGAGATGCGTGCTCGTTCCAGCGGAACACGCGGTCCGCCGTGTCGACGGGCGTCAGGGCCTGGTTCAGTGGAACAGTTGCAGTGGTGATCGTCATCGATGTCTCCGTGCCCATGCGGCAGGGAGTCGGACCCGGATCGACTGAGACGCCGTCGCGCACGGCAACAACACCTCGATCCGGTCAGCTTCCCTGCGCGAGGATTACCTCAATCAGGTTCAAAGGGTCTTTCTCAGCCACGCCCCACGGGATCGATCGATCCCGCGCGCAACACCCCCAGCGGTGTGCTCGTGAAAGCACACCCGCGAGTATAGATTCCGCGTCTCTTCGGCACCGGTCTCGGCATTTCAGCAACGGCCCACCTGCCGGCCTTCGACGATGTGCCTCTCGTTAAGGAATCCTTCATACGTGCCGGATATCGCTTAAGCATTCGTTCATGAGCCTGCGAGACGATGCCCACCATGCCCGCGCACCGTGCCATCCCATCAGCGGGCCCTCTCAAGGAATGCACATGCTCTCAGCCATGTCCGCCTGCGACAGCAGCTCCGAAATCGATTCGGGTGGTTCGGTATCCGCCCCGCCCCATCTGCTGATCCATCCGGTGGGCGACCCGCGGCGCCAGGAAGTCGAGTCGTTCATCCGGGACATCTACGCGGATCGCTACGGCGCCGACGTGCAGCAGTTCGCACCGGTGCTCGCCAGCCTGCGGGACAGCAGCGGCATCTACGCCGCGGCAGGCTACCGGAGCGCGGCTCCGGGTCCGTTGTTTCTCGAGCGCTACTTCGATGCACCGATCGAGTCACTTCTGGCTGCGCACGCCGAGCCTCCCCCGGCGCGGGATCGCATCGTCGAAGTCGGGCACCTGGCCGCCAGCCGGGCCGGCGAGGGCCGCAACCTGATCCGACTGCTGGGTCCGCACCTCGAATCGATGAACTACGAGTGGGTGGTCAGCACGCTGACCACCGAACTGCGCCACCTGTTCGTGCGCCTGGGCATCACGCCGCTGGCGCTGGGGCGCGCCAGCCTCGCGGCCCTGGGCGACGACGCCGGCCGCTGGGGCAGCTACTACGACCACGAGCCGGTGGTGCTGGCCGGTCACCTGCCGCGCGCCATGGCTCAGCTGGCCCGGCGCAAGGCCGGATTGGCAGGACGGGTCTAGCCGCCATGCGCCGAGCGGAAGATTCATCCGTGATCACGCCGTCGGACACGGACGTGGTCCTGGATGACGGATTGCGCTCCTGGACCCGCGCGGCCCTGCAAGAGCAGGTGGACGCGCTGGCCGGGTCGCTGACGGCCCGCGGAACACACGTGTTCGCGACACTGCTGGACAACTCGCCCGCGTGGGTCGCCGCCGACCTGGCCGCCGCGCAGGCTGGGATCGTGCATGTGCCGTTGCCGGTGTTCTTCACGCCGCAACAGATCGGGCACGCGCTGCGCAGCGCCGGGGTCGACACCCTGCTGACCACCACCGAACTGGCCGGGCACTGGCCGCAGGCGCCGATGCAGCGCATCGAGGTGGCCGGCAGCGCACTGATGCTGGTCGGGCTGCCCGCGCATCCGGTGACGATGCCGGCGGGCACGGCGAAGATCACCTACACCTCGGGCACCACCGGTGCGCCCAAGGGCGTGTGTCTCGAAGCGCAGGCGATGAGCCGGGTGGCGCAAGGCCTGGTCCAGGCGATGGCGCCGCTGGGCATCCGCCGCCACCTGTGCGCGCTGCCATTCGCCGTGCTGCTTGAAAACATCGCCGGGCTGATGGCTCCGCTGGCCAGCGGAGCCACCTGCGTGACTCTGCCGCTGCAGCAGATCGGGCTCACCGGCTCGTCGAGCTTCGATGCGGCACGGTTCCAGTCGGTGGTGACCGATCACCGCCCGAACAGCGTGATCCTGCTGCCGCAGATGCTGCGCGCCTGGACCGCGCACCTGGTGCAGACCGGCCGGCGTGCACCCGATTCGCTCAAGCTGGTGGCCGTTGGCGGGGCTGCCGTCGGAGCTCGCCTGATCGAGGCGGCGCGCGCGGTGGGTATTCCGGCACACGAAGGTTACGGGCTGTCCGAGGGCTCGTCGGTACAGACGCTCAATCTGCCCGGTGCCGATCGCCCGGGCACGGCAGGGCGCGCGCTGCCGCATGCACGTCTGCGGGTCGCCGCCGACGGCGAGATCGAGGTCGCCGGCAGCCTGTTCGCCGGCTACCTCGGCGACGCGACGCCGCCCGCCGAATGGTGGCCGAGTGGCGACCTGGGCGAGATCGACTCCGATGGATTCCTCCACCTGCAAGGTCGCAAGAAGCACCTGCTGATCACCGCCTACGGCCGCAACGTGTCGCCCGAGTGGATCGAAACCGGACTGCGGGGCGAGCCGAGCATCGCCCAGGCCGTGGTCTTCGGCGACGGCCAGCCGGCACTCGGTGCCGTGCTCTGGCCGGTCCGACTCAACGCGCCCGACGCCGACCTGCAGGCCGCCGTCGATGCGACCAACGCCACGCTGCCCGACTATGCCCGCGTGCAGCGCTGGGTGCGCGGTCGAGCACCGTTCGACGTCGAATCAGGCATGGCGACCGCCAACGGACGGCCTCAGCGCGCGGCCATCTGGCAGCGCCACTCGGATGCCTTGTCGACGACCGATTGAGCGTCAGCACCCCAAAGATCCCTCCGCACCCGGAACACCCAACGATGTCGAAAAAGATGAGCTTCTTCTCCCGACTGAGCGAACAGACCGCGCCCGACCGCGCGGCCCTGCTTGCCGCACCGATCATCCAGGGCACGCTGCGCGGCGAGGTGTCGCTGCCGAGCTACCTGGCCTTCCTGACCGAGGCCTATCACCACGTGAAGCACACGGTGCCGCTGCTGCAAGCCTGCCAGGCCGCTCTTCCCGAGCGCAACACCTGGCTGCGCGGCCCGCTCGATGAGTACATCGAAGAGGAGCTGGGCCACGACGAATGGATCCTCAACGACATCACCGCCTGCGGTGGCAACGCCGAGGCCGTGCGCCACGGCCTGCCGGGGCATGCGACCGAGGTGATGGTGGCCTACGCCTACGACACCATTGCACGCGGCAATCCACTGGGCTTCTTCGGCATGGTGCACGTGCTCGAAGGCACCAGCGTGTCGCTTGCGCTGATGGCCGCGGACCGGATCCAGAAGCCGCTCGCGCTGCCGGACTCGGCTTTCAGCTACCTGCGTTCGCACGGCACGCTGGACGTCGAGCACACCGCGCACTTCGAACTGCTGATGGATCAGGTCGAGGACCTGCAGGACCAGGCCGCCATCGTGCATGCCGCGCGTGCGTTCTTCCGCCTCTACGGCGACGTGTTCCGCAGCCTCCCGATGCCGGCGACCGCCAGCGCGGCGGCCAGCACGCGTGCAGCGGCGGTGCAGGCATGAAGGCCACCGAAGCTCGCGTGGTGCTCACCGGCGCCAACGGTGGCATCGGTCAGGCCGCCGCGCAGGCTCTGGTCGAGGCCGGCGCCTCGGTGATGCTGGTCGGCCGAGACGAGGCCCGGCTGACGACGCAGGCTGGCGCGCTGACGGGCGACATGCCGGGTGCAGCCGATCGCGTCACCTGGGAAGCTGCCGACCTGACCGACCCCTCGGCCCTGGCCGGCCTGGGCGACAGCGCCGCCCGATGGGGCGCCAATGTCGTGGTGCACAACGCGGGCCTGCCGAGCTTCGGCCGGCTGGAGACGCTGTCCGCGAGCGATATCCAGCAGGTGCTCAACACCAACCTGCTCGCACCGATGCTGCTGACACAGGCGCTTCTGCCGCACCTGCGGCGCGTGCCGCGGGCCCAGGTGATCTGCGTCGGCTCGGTGCTCGGGCGCCTGGGGCTGCCGGGCTACAGCGCCTACTGCGCCAGCAAGTTCGGCTTGCGCGGCTTTGCCGAGGCCCTGCGCCGCGAACTGAGCGACACCTCGATACGTGTTCAGTACCTCGGGCCGCGAGCCACCCGGACGAAGTTCAACTCACCGGGCGCCGAGGACTACAACCGTGCCACCGGAACGGCGATGGACACGCCGCAGACCGTGGCCACTGCCCTGGTCCGGCTGCTGGAGGACGGGACGGCCGAACGCTTCCTCGGCTTCCCCGAGTCGCTGGCCGTGCGCATCAACGGCCTCGCGCCCGGGCTGCTCGACGGCGCGTTCGACCGGCATCGCAACAGCCTGCCTGCCGCCACCGGATGACAGGCAGCCACTGTCCGACCGCCCTCACCGCCCTCCCCCTGATCACCGTCTCCAGGATCGAACCATGACCATCTCTGCACCTGCCTCTGCCTTCCACTCCACCCTCGCCCTGTCGCGCCGGCAGCTGATGGCCGCGTTCACCGTGGCAGCCCTGTCCGCGTGCGGTGCCCTGCTCCCTCTGTCCGCGCAGGCGGCCACCGTGGAGGAATCCGTGCTCGAGTTGCAGCACGACTGGGAAGTCGTCAAGTACCAGACCGCGGGTTCCGAGCGCGAAAAGCGCTACGAAGCGCTCGCGGACAAGGCCCACAAGATCAGCGAAGCCCATGCCGGGCGCGCAGAGCCGCTGATCTGGGAGGGCATCATCGTTGCCTCGTGGGCTGGCGAGAAGGGCGGCCTCGGTGCGCTCAGCCTGGCCAAGAAGGCGAAGGCGATGTACGAGGCGTCGATCGCGATCGACGCCAGCGCGCTCGACGGATCGGCCTACAACAGCCTGGGGGTCCTGTACTACAAGGTGCCGGGCTGGCCGATCGGCTTCGGCGACAAGGACAAGGCACGCGATCTGATCCAGAAGGCGCTGGCGATCAACCCGAAGGGCATCGACCCGAACTACTTCTACGGCGAGTTCCTGATCGAGACCAAGCACCCCGAAGAGGCCGTGACCTACCTCGAGCGCGCGCAGCAGGCGCCCCCGCGGCCCGGCCGCCAGATCGCCGACGTCGGGCGCCGCGAGGAGATCCGCGTGCTGCTCGAGAAGATCAAGTCGCGCTGACCGCGGCGCGGCGTGCCAGCACGACCTTCATGCCCCGGCCGTCGGCGCGCGGGCTGAAGGTCGGTTCGAGACCGTGCAAGGCGGCGATGCGCCTGACGATCGACACGCCCAGACCACTGCCGACTTCCTGCTGGCCCGCAGCGCGATGGAAGCGCTCGCCCAGGCGGGAAAACTGATCGGCCGACAACGGTTCGCCGTCGTTCTCGATCTCCAGGTGATCCTCCGCGATGCGCAGCGTGACCAGGCTGCCCTCCGGCGCATAGCGCACCGCGTTGTCGAGCAGGTTGCGCAGCAGCACGGTCAGCAATTGATCATCCCCCCGCATCGGCATCGGCTGGGCGCCCTGCGGCGGCCAGTCGCAGGCCAGTTCGATGTGGCGACGCTCGGCCAGTGCCAGGCAGTCGCTGACGGCCTGTTCGACGATGGGCTCCCATTGAACCGATGTCGCCATGGACAACTGGCTGGCCGCCTCCAGCGGTGACTCCAGGCGAGACAGCGCCAGCATCTGGGTGACCAGCCGGTCGAGCCGCTCCAGTCCGAGACTCAGCTTGGCTTCGGCCTGCGCGCGTTCGGCTTCGCCCCCCGAGCGCCGAACCACATCCCATTGCGCACGCAACACCGCCAGCGGCGTGCGCAGCTCGTGGGCGGCGTCGGCGGTGAAGCGGCGCTCGCGATCCAGCGTTTCCTCGATGCGCCTGAACAAGCCGTTCATCGCGCCCAGCAGGGGCTTCAGTTCGGTCGGTGCGGCGTGGTCGGGAATCCGTCTCAGGTCATTCGCATCGCGCCCCTGGAGTTCAGCGGCGAGTTGATTCACCGGCGAGATGGCGCGTCGCACCGCCCAGGCCATCGCCGCCAGCAAGGCCGGCAGCACCAGCAGCCAGGGTGCGATCTGGCTCGCGGTGAGGCTCAGGACGAGGTCGTCGCGCTCCTTGGCTCTCTGGCCCGAGGCGACGAGCCATTCGCCCGACGGTGATTGCAGGTAATAGACCCGCCAGGACTTGCCCTCGAGCTCCTCATCGCGGAATCCCGACCCGTTCGGATAGCGCGTGAGCTGCACGCCCTCGCGATCGGCCAGCAGCAGCTTGCCGTGCGAGTCCCACACCGCGATGGCCAGGTCGTTCATGTCGGCAGAACCTGCTTCGGGCGTGCCGCGCGCCGGAGCCGGTGATGCCGAGGCGGTGGTCTTCACGTCGAAACTCAACGTCGCCTGGACCTGCCGCGCCAGACGGATCAGTTCGGTGTCGAAGAGCTCGTTGACCTCCTGCCGTGCCTGCCTGATGGACACGAAGAGTGCGACGCCCCACACCAGCGGCGCGCAGATCAGCAGATAGACCAGGAGCCGGCGCTGAAGGCTCATGACGGCGCTGTCTCGCCGCCGAGCGAGTAACCGACGCCGCGCACCGTGCGCACGATGCTCGGATCGATCTTGCGACGCAGGTGATGGATGTGCACCTCGATCGCATTGCTCTCGGGCTCGGTGCCGCTCCAGTCGTAGAGCTTTTCCTGCAGGTGCGCCTTCGACAGCACGCGCTGCGGATGCTTCAGCAAGGTCTCGAGCAGCGCCAGTTCGAAACCCGTGAGCTCGACGCGTTGGCCCTTCCAGCGCACGATCTTCGCGGCCGGGTCGTATTCGAGGTCCCCGTGCTGCCAGACGGCCTGCGCGCGGCCGGCCGAGCGGCGCACCATCGCACGCAACCGCGCGGCGAGTTCGTCGATGGTGATCGGCTTGACGAGGTAGTCGTCCGCGCCGGCATCGAGCCCGGCGATGCGATCCTCGACACCGTCGCGTGCGGTGAGGATCAGCACCGGCAGCGTCAGCTCGCGGCCGCGCCAGCGGCCCAGCCAGAGCATGCCGTCACCGCCGGGCAGGCCCAGGTCGAGCACCACCGCGTCATAGGGCGCGTCCACCAGAGCGGCGTCGGCCTTCGCTCCATCTCGGAACCAGTCGACCACATGACCAAGCTGGCGCAGGCCGGTCGTCAAGGCATCTCCGAGTGAAGGGTCGTCTTCGACGATGAGCAGACGCATGTCAGGGTTCCATCGAGTCGGTCGGGCCTTGTTCCGCATTATGGGCAGCCACACCAACGGGCCACGAACCGGTGGATTTCATGAATCTCGGCGCCTCCTGCTCACGCATCGACCGGCCAGTCGAGCGTGACGCGCAGGCCACCGAGCGCGGGCGAGCGGCCGACTTCCACGGTGGCCAGGTGCACGCTCGCGATGCGCCGCACGATGGACCAGCCCAGGCCGCTGCCGCCCTGGCCGGTTCCGACCACGCGGAAGAAGCGCTCGCCCAGCCGCTGCAGGTCACTCTCGTTCAAGCCGGGGCCGCTGTCGTCGATCGTCAGGCGAACCAGCCGACCCTGCACGACCAGGACCACCTTGACTGCACCACCGGCGGGGCTGTAGCGGATGGCGTTGTCGATCAGGTTGCGAACCAGCACCGCCACCAGCAGCGCATCGCCGCGCACACGTGCGGGGCCGGCGGCATCGACCTCGATCGTCTGCTGCTTCTGGATCGCCTGCGGCGCCAGATCGGACGCCACGCTGCGGATCACCGCATCGAGCTCGACCGGCTGGCCGACGGCGGCGGCGCCGGCCTCCAGACGCGACAGGGTCAGCAGTTGCTCGACCAGTCGGGTGGCGCGATCGCAGCCTTCGATCGTCGCTGCGAGCGCGTGTCGGCGCAGCCCCTCGTCGGCTTCGCCCTGGGCCACCTGCGCCTGCATGCGGATCGCCGAGATGGGTGTGCGCAACTCGTGCGCGGCATCGGCAGTGAAGCGCCGCTCGGATTCCATCAACCCGCCGATGCGCTCGAACAGGCTGTTGAGCGCAGCAAGCATCGGCTGCATCTCGGACGGCGCGTCATCGACGACCACCGGATCGAGCACCTGCGGCTGGCGCGACGACAGCATGAGACCGAGCCGGCGCAGTGGCGCGACGCCGCGGTGCACTGCCCAGCCGAGGGCCAGCGCAAGGAAAGGCAGCGCGAGCAGCATCGGCCACAGCGTGCTGCGCAGCACCGCCCACAGGATGGATTCCCGCGAATCGAGCTGTTCACCAACGTAGACCTGCACGTCGCGCTCGGCACCGCGGGCGGCAAACACCCGCCAATCGATGGCGTCGATCTGCACCGTCCTGAAGCCGGTCGTGAAGGACGCAGCATCCCCGACCATCGGCAGGACCGGGGCGTTGGCCGACCTCATCGCAAGCTGACCTTCGTGGAACACCTGGAAAGCCACCTTGGGAGCGTAGCGATGCAGCGAGGGCGCATCGACGGCACGGTCGTCGTCCTCGATCTCGCCGGCCTGCTGCACGACCAGCAGCGCTGCCGCCTGTGCGAGGTGGCCATCGAGCAGTTCGTCGAGTTCGTGTCGGACGTCGAACCACGTGCTGACGGCCGTGACCAGCCAGACGCCGACCACCAGCACCAGACTCAGCCACAGCAGACGACCCTGCAGCGAGCGCGCCGACAGCGTCATGCCTTCGGCGCCTCGCGCTG
>JAGNWJ010000027.1:18523-24697 GCA_017986065.1 Rhizobacter sp.
CGGACGTCGAACCACGTGCTGACGGCCGTGACCAGCCAGACGCCGACCACCAGCACCAGACTCAGCCACAGCAGACGACCCTGCAGCGAGCGCGCCGACAGCGTCATGCCTTCGGCGCCTCGCGCTGCAGCATGTAGCCGATGCCGCGCACGGTCTGGATCAGCGCCGGGCCCAGCTTGCGTCGCAGGTGGTGGATGTGCACTTCGATCGCATTGCTCTCGACCTCCTGACCCCAGCTGTAGAGATGCTGTTCGAGCTGTTCGCGCGACAGCACCCGGCCGGCGTTGAGCATCAGCGCATGCAACAGGTCGAATTCGCGACCGGACACCGCCACCGGAACTCCGGACTGCTCGACCGAGCGCGCCGCCGGGTCCAGTGCGACGTCCTGCGCAGTCAGCTTTTCCTGCGGCTGGCCATGAGAGCGGCGCACCAGCGCGCGCAACCGGGCGGCCAGCTCGTGCAGGTCGACCGGCTTGATCACGTAGTCGTCGGCGCCGAGGTCGAGCCCGCGGATGCGATCGGGCAGCGCGTCCCGTGCGGTGAGCACCAGCACCGGCAGCGTGATGCCATCGCGCCTCAGGCCCGCGAGCACTTCCAGTCCGTCCTTCAGCGGCAGCCCGAGATCGAGCACCGCGGCCGCGTAGGGCTGAGCGCGCAACTCGCGCTCGGCAGCCGCGCCGTCGCGAACCCAGTCGACCAGGAACCCCAGCTGACGCAGGCCGGCGCGCAGGCCATCACCCAGCAGGGTGTCGTCTTCAGCAAGCAGGATGCGCATGCGGATAGCCTACCGTCTCCGGGGCATCAATCGTCGTCGCGGTCGCGGTCGCCCGCCACCGCCGCAGCCGTCGCGGGTCCTGCCTGGACATCGGCGACCGGTGCACCCTGCCACTGCAGCCACCAGAACGCGAGAACGGCCACCAGCATCAACGCAGCCAGACCGCGCCACGCGTTGCGCACGCCGTCTTCAGGCCGACCCGGCTTGCGCCCGCTGACCATCGAGCCCACCAGGTTCTCCCGGTGCAGCCAACTGCTGATCAGCACGCCGGCGACGTGCACGCCGACCACCGCGAGCATGAAGTTGGCAGCGCCTTCGTGCAGGTCCTCGATCCACTCGGCACCCACGTCGTTGTAGACCGCCCAGCCCGACGCACCGATGGCCAGCGTCAGTCCCAGCAGCGCAATGATCGCCAGGGCGCCGGCCGGGTTGTGCCCGACGTGGTGTTCTGGCTGTCCCTTGAACAGGCTGCGCACGTAGCGCACCACCGCGGCCGGGCCGCGCACGAAACTGGAAAACCTCGCATGGCGGCTGCCAATCAGCCCCCAGACGATGCGAAAGCCGACCAGGCCCACCATGGTGTAGCCCAGCGTCACATGCAGCAGCCGCCAGCGTTCGCTCTCGGCGGTGAGGTAGGCACCGGCAAAGCTCAACACCATCAGCCAATGGAAGACACGCACCGGCGCGTCCCACACGAGGACAGCGGGCTTCGCGCCCTGATCGGCGGGCAGGTCAGCGGGGGATGCGTACGTTGTCTTCATCGAAATCTCCTTGATCAGCCCGGCTGTGACAAGCCGAGCAATTGGCAGCGCTCTTGATCGACGCCCGCTTCCAGGTCTCGGCCGGCACCTCGTCGTGCTGGCGGACAAACCACGCGGCGCGGGTGATGCGGTCCTCGGGCGGTGGCGTTGCCATTCGCTTGCGGGTGGCCGCGTTCTGGGTCAGCCAGGTGGAAATTTCCTTCTCGGTCGCCGCATCGAGCGACGCGTCGGTGCCGAAATGCCGTGGCAGGTTGCTCATCAGCCGCTGCCACGAGGCCGCAGGCAGCAGGCCGGGTGGGTAGGCGACGTGGCAGGCCGCGCATTCCTGCTGGTACTTCGGCAAGGCGGGCGCCTGGGCCAGGCGCGCGCCCTCTTCCGCACGCGCGGCCGGCAGGCCTGCCAAGCCGACCATCGCCAGCAGCAGCGCGCGTCGAGGATCGAATCTGAAAGCGAGAGACATCGAAGGTTCTCCAGGTGGCAAGTCGGGTGGAACGGGTCAGGGCTTCAGCGTCAGCAGCCAGCTCAGCACGTCGGCCTTCTCGGCAGGCGTGCATTCGCGCCCCACGACGTCGTTGCAATTGCGGCGAAACCATTTCTCGGTCTTGGCGGTGTCGGTGAAGCGCTCGGCGTTGAAGGCCGGGGCCAGCGCCGCGATCGGCTTGCCCGTCGACGCGTGCTTGCCCTGCTGGGTCGGGCTCGCGCCGTGGCACGACGAACAACTCCACTCGCGACCGTGAAGACCGGTGAAGAACGCCTTCCCGCGCTCCGGCGCAGCGGCGACACCGGCCTGGGCGCTGTAGCCGGCGAGTTGCGCGTCGGGGGTGACGGCCTGTGCGGCGGCGACCCAGCCCAGGGCGCAGGCCAGCCCTGCAATCAGGTTTCGAGTCAGCTTGTTGGTGTTCATGGCATCTCCTTGACTGGCATGTTCGGCGAGCCGTCTTAGGGATTTCTTAGCGCGCGCCGCTGCGTTTGATCAGACGCCCATAAGACTGGAGACGCAGTCTTGGTGCCTTCCGTCACTCGCGCCGCAAGGCACCCTCTCCATGCACACCTCACTGAAGAAGTTCATGCGCCAGTTCACCGCCGTCGTGCTCGTGTCGCTGGTTCCAGTCGCCCTGGTGGCGTTCCTGTCGATCCCGTTCACGCTGGGTCACCATCCGGGCGAATTCCGGGAGCCGCCAGTCGTGACGCTGCACCTCGAGGCCTGATGCGCGCCAACCCGCCGGACACCGCACCTGATCTCTGTCAGGACGCTGTCGCCCAGGCGGGGTACGCTAGTCAGGCACGATGTCTGCGTCGCCCCGACGCCTTCCGCCATTCCAATGCACCAAGCCGGGCCCCATGCAGTTCTCCACCTTTTCAGACGATCCCGACCACAACCCCTACCCGCCGGCCGAGCGTGCGGCGGCCGCCGCGCGCAGTACCTGGGTCAGCGTGGGCGTCAACCTGCTGCTGACCATCAGCCAGATCGCGATCGGCATCATGTCGAAATCACAGGGGCTGATCGCCGACGGCATCCACTCGCTGTCCGACCTGGTGGCCGATTTCGTCGTGCTGTTCGCGGGTCACCACAGCCGCAAGGACGCGGACGACGATCACCCCTACGGCCATCAACGATTCGAGACGGCCGCTTCCCTGGCACTCGGGGGCCTGCTGATGGCCGTCGGCCTGGCCATGCTGTGGTCGGCGTTCCACAAGATCCAGACGCCCGAAGCCGTGGCCACGGTGCACAGCATCGCCCTGTGGGCGGCCGGCGGTGCACTGATCGCGAAGGAGCTGCTGTTCAGGTACATGCTGGCCGTGGCCAAGCGGGTGAAATCCAGCATGCTGGTCGCCAATGCCTGGCATGCCCGCTCGGATGCAGCTTCATCGCTGGTGGTCGGCGTCGGCATCGCCGGCAACCTGGCCGGCTACCCGATCCTCGACCCGATCGCGGCGTTGATCGTCGGCTGCATGGTCACCAAGATGGGCTGGACCTTCGGGTGGGATGCGCTGCACGACCTGATGGATCGGTCGATCGACGACCAGGAGGTCGCCGCCATACGCCAGACGCTGGCCGAGACGCAAGGCGTCAGCGACGTGCACGACGTGCGCACCCGCAAGATGGGCGACATGATCGTGGTCGACGCACACATCGAGGTCGATGCCGGGCTCACCGTGGAGCAGGGGCACGACATCGCGGTGGAGGCTCGCCGGCGTGTCATGCAGCGCCACCGGGTGCTGAACATGATGACCCACGTGGACCCCTGGCGGCGGCCCGACCTGGACCACGCCATCGGCCCCGGGCACAGCACGCCCTGATCTGCAGCGACGCCCTGGCGCGAGACAGTGCGGGCGAATCGCGTCAGCGCCGCGAGCGCGACTGACGCGGCAACGTCATCGCCAGAGTTGCCACCAGCTGCGCCCTGGGGCCAGGTCGGTGAGTTCATCGAAGGGCGCGGCGTCAAAGACGGGATCTGCCTCGTCGTGCCGAAACCCGGTGAGCTCCCGGGCCAGGATGAGCGGAATGTCCATGTGGAAGTGGCCGGCGAGGCTCTCGCTGTCCTCGGGTTCGACGGTGGACAGCAGTTCGTGGAACCGTCGGGGCAATGCCCCCTGCGCAGTCAGGTTCTCGGGGTCCACATCTCCCTGATGCTTGACATGCCAGAGGCGTCGACCGTCCTGCCAGAGTTCGGCCGACGCGAAATTGACATGCTCCTCGACGGCGCAGGCCACGGCCCGGCAGCCTGCAGAAAGCACCGACATGGCCGGCGCACGAGCGATGCGGTGATCGCATCGCCCCGCAACGATCAGCAACCAGGCATCGCGCAGTGCATGACTGCTCACGCCCTTGAACGGATAGCTGCAGATTCGATCCGTGCGGCACAACGAAAGCCGCGACAGGGCCTCCTCATCAGCCAGCGACTCGACCGCAACCCAGCTCAGCGACATGCCCATGCTGCTGCCGCCTGTTGCGATCCGGTGAGTTGGCCTTAACGGGCGTACTCGTACAGCGGCTTGCCCTTGTCCACGACATGCACCGTGAACAGCTTCAACGACGCATCGCCCACGATGGTGAAGCCCGCATGCTTGACATCGCGCTGGTTCAGCAACGAGACGCCGGTGGGAATCTGGGTCGCGTCCTTGCCCGGAGCCTGGACCTTCGCGCCCTGGATCACGTAGACCGCCTCGGCGCCATGATGCAGGTGCAGGTCGATGGACTCGCCCGGCTTGTATTCCGCCGTGGAGACGATCACTTCCATGTCCGGGGCACCGGCCAGATCGCCACGCTTGTGCTCGACACGCTGCGGAGAGTCGGTCAGGGTCTGCGCGAAGAAGCCCGCGCCCAGGCCGATGGAAAACAGCAGGGTGCCGATGGCGACCTTTGAGAGGGAATTCGGTTTCATGTGGTCCTCCTGAATGATCTGGTGTTGTCGCCGGTTCAGGCGCTGCCGGCCTCGCGAACGGCGACGAATTCACCCTGGAATCGGCCGGCCGGCGGGCCCGAACTGCCGACGACCGCCAGCACCTGGATTCTGGCCTTGCCCTTGGCTCGAATCGCATCGACGAAGTGCCGCCAGTGGGCCCCGGGTGGAAGCGAAGCCGTTGCGGTGAAGCGACCGGCCATCGGCGCCTCGTACTCCATGGCACTGCGCTGCACGACGAGCTTCACGTCGATTCCCTCGACCATCAGCCGCGTGTGCAGCAGCGACCAGGCTGCCAGCACCGATAGCGTCGCGGAACTGCCGCCAAAGACGGTGCCGTGCTGATTGATGTTCTGCTCGAACGGGGCGGCCAGCACCACGCTGTCGGGCGTGATCGCTTCCACGGCCACGCCCATGGCCCGGGACAGCGGCACGCTTCGATGCAGGAATTCCTGCAGTTCAGTGGGTGACAAGCGGCTCTCGATTCGGACGGGTGAAGTTCGGGCTGGTGACAACTGAGGCGCTGGGCCGGGCCAATGCCGGCCGCTACTCGACCACGAGCCGGTAAGTGACGGCCTGCATCATGGTCGGCAGCACGCCCGCGAACTCGATCAGGTGGGTGCCGGGCGTCAGCGGCGCGAGCATCACGTAATAACCATTCGACGAGGCATCGGGCGGACCTCCGGGAATCAGGCTGAAGCAGCCGCGACTGGCCAGGCGGTGTATGCGCGACTTTCCGAAGCGGGTTCCATCGACTTCGAGGATGAGCGTGGAGGGAGACCCGGTGTCCGCGGCAGCGCGTGCAACAAGGGATGCGCATGTTTCAGCCGAACCTTCGGGCACGAACTCGACGTAGTTGATGATCGGAAAGAAGAGGTACTTGCCTCGGGGAACCCTGCAGGTTCTCTCGGTGCGGCGGGTGCCGTACGTGCCGGCCAGAAACCAGACATCGCCGGACTGCCTGCTTGCGCAGAACTGGCCCGTGCGGTCGGCGATGGGGCTTCGAGGCCGCTCGAAGGAGAAGGCCCATTGCCACCAGCGTTCGGCCCACTCGACCTGGGTAACCCCCGCGACGGCCACCCCGGGTGCCATCGGGCCACCCACCTGCGCCGTGGCCTGGTGGACCCAGGCAAGACCGGCTGCGAACATGATGAGGAATGAGCGGCGCATGGGGTCAGGTATCCGGATCGAGTTCGGGTCGAGCGGACCGTGCCCGGACGGTCCAGAGAAATTC
>JAGNWJ010000027.1:24797-29950 GCA_017986065.1 Rhizobacter sp.
CGGTGCCCGGGTCTCGAGGTCGGAAACGCCGGACCGCTGGTGCAAGCCCTCGGTCTGGCCCCAACCGACATACAGGGCCGCGACGGCGACCAGCGCAAGAAAGAGCTTCTTCATGTGCCCCCGGTCCTTCGTCCGCGATCGGCGTGATCGCGGTCGCGCATTCTAGGTAGCGCGAGCCATTCGACCCGAGGTGCTGCTGGCTGCCGGCACGCCTGCGCGGCTGCGCCGGGCACTCTGGCGAACGTGGCCGACTTGTCGAGATTGAAGACCCGGATCGCCTTGACCAGGTCCTGGGCCTGGGACTTCAGGCTCTCGGCGGCGGCGGTCAGTTCGACCAGGGCGAAAGGTGCACGCCGCCGGCCGAGACGATCACTGGCTCGAGTAGCCCCCGTCGATCGCGAGCGACTGGCCGTTGAGCAGGCTCGACTTGTCCGACGCAACGAAGAGGATCGCCTGCGCGATTTCATCAGCGGTCGAAGCGCGCCTGGCCGGCATGGCCGCGATGAAGCCGGCCTTGGCGGCTTCGCTGCCACCGGTGAAGCGGTCGAGCATGCCGGTCTCGACCGGACCCGGCGACACCGCATTGACGCGCACGCCGGCCGCGGCCCCTTCGAGCGCGGCACACTTGGTCAAGCCCTCGACCGCGTGCTTGCTCGCCACGTAGACCGCGGCGCCTGGTATGCCGACGCGGCCCAGCACCGACGACAGGTTGACGATGTTGCCGCTGCCCTGCGCCAGCATCACGCGCATCTCGTGCTTCATGCTCAGCAGCGTGCCCAGCACGTTGGTGTCGAAGGTGCCGGCGTACTTCTCGGCAGATGTCTCGGTAACGACGCCGGGCTGGCCTTCGGTGCCGGCGTTGTTCACCGCCACATCGAGACGACCGAAGCGCGCGACCGTCTTGTCGACGAGGTTGCGCACGTCTTCCTCGATGCGCACATCGGTCCTGACGAATTCGGCTTCGGCGCCGAGGGCGCGCATCTCGGCCACCAGTTGGGCGCCAGCGTCATCGTGACGGCCGGAGACGACGACACGCGCGCCTTCCCTGGCAAAGGCCAGCGCGGTGGCGCGTCCGATGCCCGCCAGGGCGCCGGTGATCAGGACTACGGGTGCATTCATGATGTGTACTCGGGAAAGATGGAGGGGGAGCGACACTCGCGTGTATCGAGAACCGGAAGAGCCGCATGTCGAAGTCGCCACTGTACCGATCGTCACGTCCGCGTGTCGGCGCGCCGATTGTCATCGGCGAGTTGCCCGTACCCAACCACTCGAAAACCCGTTTCGAGGCGGGCCGGACCCATCTGGCACCGCTCGAAATTCCCACGCTCGCTCGCTGAACATGGAACAACCTCGAAACCCGCTGCACGGACTGACGCTGGAAGCCATCGTCAGCGCGCTCGTCGAGCACTACGGCTGGGCCGGCCTGGCCGAACGCATTCCGGTGCGCTGCTTCACCAGCGACCCGAGCGTCGCGTCGAGCCTGAAGTTCCTGCGCAAGACGCCCTGGGCGCGCGAGAAGGTGGAAGGCCTCTACCTGTTCATGCTGCGCGACATCAGGCGTGCGGCACCCCGCCCCGCGAAACCCGAAGCTGGCTGAGCAACCGCGGGGCGTTCGCCGCAATGCGGCGGGGGCCTGTCGCCATCGATCGAGGGATAACCGCCACCGAAGCACGGGACAGCCCCTCGTAGACTGAAAAGCGTCATCGTGGAGGACTTTCCGTGCATCTGAATACCGCCAAGACCGGCGCGAACACACCGGCCCGGCCGAACAAGATCGTCACTGCCGCCGAGGCCGTCCGACTGATCCACGACGGCGACACGGTGGCCACTGGCGGCTTCGTCGGCATCGGCTTTGCCGAAGGCATCGCGATCGCGCTGGAAGAGCGCTTCCTCGCCATCGAGGCCGAGACCGGCAGCGGCTCGCCGCGCAACCTGACGCTGGTCTACGCCGCCGGCCAGGGCGACGGCCAGGATCGCGGGCTGAACCACTTCGGTCACGCCGGACTGGTCAAGCGCGTGGTCGGCGGGCACTGGGGACTGGTGCCCAAGCTGCAGGCGCTGGCGCTTTCAGGCGAGATCGAGGCCTACAACCTGCCGCAGGGCGTGATCTCGCACCTGTTCCGCGACATCGCCGCCGGCAAGCCGGGAACGCTCAGCCCCATCGGCCTGGGCACCTTCGTCGACCCGCGCCACGGCGGCGGCAAGATCAACGACGCCACCAAGCAGGACCTGGTTCGCCTGATGGAGATAGACGGTGAGGAGGTGCTGTTCTACAAGGCGTTCCCGATCCAGGTCGGCATCATCCGCGCGACCACGGCCGACCCCGATGGCAACCTGACGATGGAGCGCGAGGCGCTGACGCTGGAGGCGCTGGCCATCGCGATGGCAGCGCACAACAGCGGTGGCCTGGTCATCGCGCAGGTCGAGCGCATCGCCGAGCGCGGCTCGCTGAACCCGCGTCAGGTCAAGATCCCTGGCGTGCTGGTCGACTGCGTCGTCGTGGCCGAGAAGCCCGAGCACCACATGCAGACCTTCGTCACGGCCTACAGCGCCGCCTTCGCCGGCGAGATCCGCGTGCCGATGAACACGCTGGCACCGATGCCGATGAACGCACGCAAGCTGATCGCGCGCCGCGCCGCGCTCGAACTGACGCGCAACGCGGTCGTCAACCTGGGCATCGGCATGCCCGAGGGCGTGGCCGACGTGGCGGCAGAGGAAGAAGTGATCGACCTGCTGACGCTGACAGCCGAGCCCGGCGTGATCGGCGGCATCCCGGCCAGCGGGCTGAATTTCGGCGCGGCCGTCAACACGCAGGCGGTCATCGACCAGCCCAGCCAGTTCGATTTCTACGACGGCGGCGGGCTCGACATCGCGGTGCTCGGCCTGGCACAGGCCGACGCGCAGGGCAACCTCAACGTCAGCAAGTTCGGCCCCCGGCTCGCCGGCGCCGGAGGTTTCATCAACATCAGCCAGTCGGCGCAGTCCGTGGTGTTCGTCGGCACGTTCACGGCGGGCGACCTGCAGGTGCGCATCGAGGGCGGCAAGGTGCACATCGACAGCGAAGGCACCCTGCGCAAGTTCGTGCGCGAAGTGGAGCACCGCACCTTCAGTGGCGAGCGTGCCCGCAAGAACGGCCAGCGCGTGATCTACGTGACCGAGCGGTGCGTGTTCCGACTGGCGGAAGGCGGCGGGCTGGAACTGATCGAGATCGCGCCGGGCATCGACATCGACCGCCACATCCTGTCGCAGATGGACTTCAAGCCGGCGATCAGCCCGCAGCTGCGACTGATGGATCCGGCCCTGTTTGCCGAAGCACCAATGAAGCTTCGCGAGCGCATGCTGGCCCTGCCGCTGTCCGAACGCATCGATTTCGACGAACGCAGCCAGATGCTGTTCATCAACTTCGAGGGCCTGGCCATCGACAGTGCGCGCGACATCGACGCGATCGAGTCCGAAGTCGAGCGTCGGGTGGCTCCGCTGAACAAGCGGGTGGACGTGGTCGTCAATTACGACCACTTCAGCATCCGCCCCGAACTGATGGAGGCCTACAGCCTGATGGTGCAGCGGCTCGCCGACCGCTACTACGCAGGCGTGAGGCGCTACGCGGCGAGCAGCTTCGTGAAAGCCAGGCTCGACAGCGCGACCTGACCCCGCTGCGGCGGGTCAGTCCGCCACGTTCTCGGCAGCCGGTTCGCGCTCGAAGCGGGCCACCAGGTCGAGTGCCGCCCGAAACTCGAGCCGCTCCACCGCGGACTGCAGCAGCGCGTAGCGATCCGCGCCCCAGGACCGACGCAGTGCCGGCCCCAGATCGGCGCAGCGTCCCAGCGCCGCCAGATCCTGGCTGCGCAACAGGCTGCTCAACTCGTTCAGGGCCTTTGGATCGACCGGATCGACGCAGCCGGACGGCGGTTCCTCGACCCGTGAATCGCTCGCCTCGGCCAGCCAGGCCTGCGCGGCCTGCAGCAGTTGCTTCAGCGCGATGCGCACCGCATCGAGTGCAGCCGCGGGCTCGGCCTGCGCGCCGCGCTGAGCGCCGGACACATCGGCACGCAGCGCGTGTTCGGCCGCCACAGCGGCGGTCGCGACGACATGCGCGCCGAGCAATCCGGCACTGCCGTAAAGCTTGTGCATCCGGGCTGCACAAGACAGCCGGTCCGCCGGCACGTCCGGTACCGAATCGCCAGCCGCAAGATCCGCGAACTCTTCGCACAGGCGCCGCAGAACGCGCCGGTACAGCGCGAGGTCGTCACCGAACCGCTCGCGCAACCCGGACTCGTCGATGCCCGGCATCTCGGGCCAGGGCGATTGCGGCGATCCGGGCTCACCTTCCGTTCGCATGCAAACCGGCAGCGGCGCCTGCCGAACCCGCTCGACGTGGCGACGCACCGCCCGGATCAGCACGTCGCGATCGAGCGGCTTGCTGAGGAAATCGTCCATGCCGGCGTCCAGCGCGCGCTGCCGCTGGGCCAGCAGGGCGCCGGCGGTCAGCGCGATCACGGGGATCTGCGTCAACCCGAGTTCGCCGCGCATGCGCCGGGTCGCCTGGTTACCGTCCATGCCGGGCATCTGGACGTCCATCAGGACGATGTCGAAGTCGCCCGGCGACCGGGCGAGCAGCTCGAGCGCATCGACCGCCGCAGCGGCCGTGGTCGCGATGGCACCCTCGCGCTGCAGGACGCGGGCGGCCACCTCGCGATTGATGTCGCTGTCATCGACCACCAGCACCCGCACACCGGAAAGCCAGAGCACGCCGGTGCCCTGCAGCCGCGTGGCCTGGATGACCTTCGCCGCATCGCCACCGCAGCGCCGCACGGCCGCATCGACCGCGTTGAAGAGCGCCGCTGCATCGGCCGGCCCGGGAAGCAGACCGTCGAACTGGCGAGCCTCTTCGGACCAGCTGTCGTCTTCGGGGCCACCGACCCGCAAGGTCACCGGGCGGCGCTGTGCATCGATCGCCGCCACGGTGTTCAGGAGCGCCTGCCAGCCGAGCGGTGCCAGGGCCTCACTGCCGGCCATGAGCATGACCTGGGGCTGACCATCACCGCCCGCGTCGGCCTGCAGTCGCTGCGTGGCCGCCGCGACACCGTCGACCACATCGGCACGCCAGCCGAAGGCTGCAGCCAGCGGCTCCAGCCATCCCAGGCGGCGGGGCG
>JAGNWJ010000004.1:0-10260 GCA_017986065.1 Rhizobacter sp.
GCTGCCACTGCCACGGCCACGCCAAACAACTGCCAGCTCCCGCCATCTTGGCAGCTTCGCGTGGCCGACGGTGGCAGACGGACACCGCCAAGAATTCACAACCCCCTGTCGCACAACAGGTTTTCCGAATGCCAGGCGATGGCACGGAACTTGGGTTGAAGGAACCGGGCGCCCCCCGATGACCACAACCTGCTGAAGCTGAAGGATTCCCGTGACTGGACAAAACCTGGCCGCCGCAAGGCTGCTGCTGCCGGACTCCGACCGGCGCACCTGGTTACTCGCGACCGCGGCTGCTGCCGGCGCGGGGGCGGTCGCAACCGCCGTCCCGTTCGTCGCTACGCTGACTCCGAGCGAGCGAGCCAAGGCGCTCGGCGCGTCGGTCGAGGTCGATGTTGCCGATCTGCGGCCCGGCGAGATGAAGACGGTCGAATGGCGCGGCAAGCCGGTCTGGGTGGTGCGTCGCACCCCTGAGATGCTGGCGGCACTCGAGGGCCACGATGCGCAACTCGTCGACCCGCGATCGATGCGCGACCAGCAGCCGACCCAGGCGCAGAACCCGGCCCGCTCGATCAGGCCGGAGATCTTCGTTGCGGTCGGCATCTGCACCCACCTCGGGTGCTCGCCCAACAGTGCGCCGAAGGGCAGCAACCATCCGGCCTTGCCCGGAGACTGGCCCGGTGGCTTCTTCTGCCCGTGCCATGGCTCCACCTTCGACGGTGCGGGCCGTGTCTACAAGAACAAGCCGGCGCCCACGAACCTGGAAATTCCCGCGCATCGCTACGAGAGTGACACGCGCATCGTGATCGGCATCGACGCGCACGAAGGTCCGGCCCTCGCATGAGACACGCTGTGGCCATCGACAAGCAGGCGTCCCCGTCTGGCGAAGCCGCAGTGGGGCAAGTGCTGGTCGCCGACACTCGTGCGGATTGCGCTCAAACGGATGCACCTTCCCCGGAGAAGCACCCATGAACCTCGTCTGTCCTGCCTGCGGCACCACCAACCGCGTTCCCGACTCGCGACTGCACGACCAGCCGGTGTGCGGTCGCTGCAAGGGCGCGCTGATGGCGGCCCATCCCGTCGAGCTCGACGATGCGCGTCTGGCTGCCTTCGTCGCGGGCACCGGCCTGCCCGTGCTGGTCGATTTCTGGGCCGAATGGTGCGGGCCCTGCAAGATGATGGCGCCGCACTTTGCGAGCGCTGCGACCCAGCTGCCGGACGTTCGATTCGTCAAGGTCGACACCGAAGCGAACCCGCAGGCCAGTGCGCTGAATCAGATCCGCAGCATCCCGACGCTGATCCTGTATCGCGACGGCAGGGAAGTGGCCAGGCAATCGGGTGCCCTGCCTGCCGCCGACCTGGTCCGCTGGATTCGATCCCAACTCGGCCGCGAGGCCTGAGGCGATTCGATGATCATCGAGGCGGCGGCCATCGCCGCAGCTGCATGGGGCCTGCACGCCTGGTCGCACCATGCCATCCTGAACGGGCTGCGCGCACCCCGATTGACCCACGGGCGCGCACCCGACAACCCGGATGTGCCGCGCCAGGCCTGGCGCGAAGTGGTCATCCCGGGGTCGAATTCAACACAGCTGTTCGGCTGGATGGTGCGGCCTGCATCGGGCTCGGGCCAACCGGCTCCAGCGGTCCTGGTGATGCACGGATGGGGTGCCAACGCGTCGATGATGTGGCCGGTGGTGCGGCCGCTGCATGAAGCCGGGTTCGCGGTGCTGCTGATCGACGCGCGGTGCCACGGCCTCAGCGACAACGAGGCGTTCAGCTCCATGCCGCGCTTCGCCGAGGACATCGCGGCCGGGCTGGGCTGGCTGCGCGGGCAGACCGAAGTCGCGGCCCACCGTGTGGCGCTGCTCGGTCACTCGGTCGGTGCAGCAGCTGCCATGCTGCACGCCTCGAGACACCACGACGTCAGTGCCGTGGTCAGCCTGTCCGCATTCGCGCATCCGCGCGAGGTGATGCTGCGCCTCATGGCCGAACACCGGGTGCCTTATCCGCTGATCGGCTGGTATGTGCTGCACCATGTGCAGCGCGTGATCGGCGCGCGTTTCGACGACATCGCCCCCCTGACCACGCTGCGCGGCGTGCAATGCCCGGTGTTGCTGGTGCACGGAGTCGCCGACAGCACGGTTCCGTTCTCCGACGCGCAGCGCCTGCAATCCGTGTCATCGCGGGCCCGACTGCTGCCGGTGAATGGAGACCATGATCTGCGCGACACGCTGGCTCTGCATGGCGGCGCGCTGGTCGAATTCCTGCGGCAGGCCGATGCTCAGGCACGGCTGCGGGAAGATGGCGGGAACGATGACCACACACTGCCCTGGCGATCTGCCGCCTGACCTGACCGAGGACCCCTGCCATGACGCTGAACACGCCGCTGCTGCCGCTGATCGATGACGAACTCGACGTTCTATCCAGCCTGGTGCCGGTGGCCGGCCAGCGCATCATCGAACTGGGCTGTGGTGCCGCGGCACTGGCGCGAGCCCTGCTGGCAAGGCATCCCGACAGCCGGGTGACAGGCCTCGAGGTGGATGAGCGGCAGCAGGCGAAGAACCACGCGGCGCCTCAGGCCGGGCTGGAGTTCGTCTCCGCCGGCGCCGAGGCGATCCCTTTCGCAGATGCCAGCTTCGACCTGGCGCTGATGCTCAAGTCGCTGCACCACGTTCCCACCGAGCGCATGGCGCAGGCGCTCGGCGAGGCGGCTCGGGTGCTGCGCGCCGGCGGGCATCTGTACGTGTCGGAACCGATCTTTGACGGGCCCTTGAATGACCTGGTCCGCCGCTTCAACGACGAGGGCGTGGTTCGCGCTGCGGCGCAGGCTGCGGTGGACACCGCCCTGCGCACGGGCTGCTGGGCTGCGGTCGCCGAGCAACGCTTCGAGATGCCGGTGCAGTTCAGCGACTTCGCCGATTTCGAGCGGCGGATGATGCGGCCG
Organism: Rhizobacter sp.; assembly: GCA_017986065.1. Classification (GTDB taxonomy): domain Bacteria; phylum Pseudomonadota; class Gammaproteobacteria; order Burkholderiales; family Burkholderiaceae_C; genus PBB1. Next base: position 2,942 of record JAGNWJ010000004.1, read on the forward strand.
ACCTTTGCCGATCACCGCATCGACGATGCCAAGCTGGCCGAGGTGCGCGACGCCTTCGAGTCCCATGTCGCCGCCCACGGAGCAGCGTTCACGAGGCCGATGCACGTGCGGCTGCTGCGCAGGCAATCCGATGCGAACTGACCCCGAGAGCCACCGCGTCGGCAGCCTGCTGGTCGCCCTGCAGTTCTCGCTGATCGCAGCCCTGATCGCGCTGGCCACGCCCGCGTTCGCAAGCGGCCGGGCCCCCGCAGGCGCCTGGCTTCTGGCCTTGGGCGGATTGCTGCTCGTCGGGTGGGCGTTCTTCTGCAACCGCCCGGGCAACTTCAACATCCATCCCGCGCCACGCGCGGGGGGCCGGCTGGTCCGGCACGGGCCCTACCGGTGGGTCCGCCACCCGATGTACACGGCGGTCTTCTGCTGTGCGCTGTCAAGCGCCTGGGCGAGCCCGTCTCGGTGGGGTTGGCTCGGCGCAGCGGCCCTGGTGGGCGTGCTCGCGACGAAGGCCCAGCTGGAGGAGCGCTGGATGGTCGAAGCGCACGCAGACTATGCCGACTACCAGACACGAACCTGGCGGTTCGTGCCGGGCCTGTATTGAGACGCGGCTGGAGTGCGCTCAGCGCTTCACGTGCGCGGCAGCCTCATCCTCGCGCACATGCTTCAGCGTGTAGCGGATGAAGAAGCCGGCCATGCCCAGCGTGAAGGCGATCACCGCCAGACTCATCAGGCCCGCGTCCGAAGTGAAAAGGTCTGTCAACGCATGCATCGGAATCTCCCTTTGATCAACACAGGTCCATTGGATTCCTCGAGCGGCGGGCAGACCTTGTCATGGGTCAACATATCTTCACGACACTCACCCGCACAGAGACCGATCCCGTACCCTCCCGCCGACCTCGCGATCCGCCAGCAGGCGGCCCTGCACGGGGCCTCGTCGCTGCCGGGAAACTCACCATGAAAGCCCCCTCCCCATGAATCTCGACTGGAACCACTTCACGCCCTGGGCATCGCTCGCGGGTGGGCTGCTGATAGGCGTCGCCACTGCCCTCTACCTGTTGGGCGACGGCCGCATCGCCGGCATCGCCGGCATCGTGTCGGCACCGCTGCGCGCCTTGCTGACCGGAGGCAACCTGGCGGCCGAACGGGTCCGGCTGCTGTTCATTGGCGGGCTGCTGATCGCGCCGTGGGCGTGGCAGCTGTTTGCGCCGCTGCCCGAGGCCACGGTCGATGCGGGGCCAGTGGCGATCGTCGTGGCCGGCCTGCTCGTCGGCATCGGGGTTCGCATGGGCAACGGGTGCACCAGCGGCCACGGCGTGTGCGGTCTCAGCCGCTTCTCGCTCCGTTCGCTGGTCAACGTCCTGGCGTTCATGGGCGCCGGCGCTGCTGCCGTTTTCGTTGCCCGCCACGTGCTCTGAAGGATGACCATGCGCGAACTGATTGCACTGCTGAGCGGCCTGATCTTCGGCCTGGGCCTGATCGTGGGGGGCATGACCGACCCGGGCAAGGTGAAGGGCTTCCTCGATGTGGCCGGACTGTGGGATCCGAGCCTGGCGCTGGTGATGGGCGGCGCGATCGCGGTCGGCGTGTTCGCCTTCGCTGCGGCCCGGCGACGCACCACGGCCTGGAGCGGCGACCGCATCGACATCCCGTCGAACACCACCATCGACGCCCGGCTGATCGGCGGCGGCCTGCTGTTCGGAGCCGGCTGGGGCATCGGCGGGTTCTGCCCGGGACCGGCGCTGGTGGCGATGAGCAGCGGCCTCGGCAGCGCCGCGATCTTCGTCGTCGCGATGCTGGCGGGCATGGCGCTGCACGACCGGTTTCTCGCACCGCGCTGAGGCGCCTGCCCCGCACCGAAAGGGAAGCTCCATGCTTGTATTCCGCCAGCTCTTCGATCCGACCTCGTCAACCTACACCTACCTGCTCGGTGACTCCGCGGCCGGCGAGGCCGTGCTGATCGATCCGGTGTTCGAGCACGCACGCCGTGATGCAGCCCTGCTGGGCGAACTCGGTCTGCGCCTGGTCGCCACGCTCGACACCCACGTGCACGCCGATCACGTCACCGGCGCCTGGTCGCTGAAGCAGCGCTGCGGCAGCCGGATCATGCTGTCCGAAGCTTCGGCCGCGGTCCATGCCGACCGCTTGCTGCGACATGGCGATCGCGTCAAGTTCGGTTCACGTCATCTCGAGGCACGGGCCACCCCGGGCCACACGAACGGCTGCATGACCTACGTGCTGGACGATCAGAGCATGGCGTTCACCGGTGACAGCCTGCTGATCCGCGGCTGCGGCCGGACAGACTTCCAGCAGGGCAGCGCGGCTGCGCTCTACAGATCGGTGCATGAGCAGATCCTGTCGCTGCCGGCCGGTTGCCTGCTCTATCCCGGTCACGACTACCGCGGGCTCACCGTCACGAGCGTCGCCGAGGAGGCGCGCTACAACCCGCGCCTCGGCGGCGAGGTCAACGCTTCGGACTTCGCGGGTTTCATGAACAACCTCGGGCTGCCGCACCCGAAGCTGATGGACATCGCGGTGCCGGCCAACCTGCGTTGCGGCCGCTCCGAAGGCGACATGGCCGCGCCCGCCGATCCGGACTGGGCGCACCTGACCTACAGCTTTGGTGGCGTGTGGGAGATCCAGCCGCACGAACTGGAAGAGCACCTCGTCGGCACTGCGTCGGACGCGGTCCAGGTCATCGATGTGCGGGAGCCTTCGGAGTTCAGCGACCAGCTCGGCCACATCCGCGGCGCCCGGCTGGTGCCGCTGTCGCAGCTGACGTCACGCCTGCCGGAAATCGACCAAAGCCGTCCGGTGGTCACGGTGTGCCGATCAGGCGCCCGATCGGCACAGGCCTGCGTGCTTCTTGGCAAGTCGGGGTTCGAACGGGTCGCCAACCTCGCCGGCGGCATGCTGCGCTGGCGCGCCCAGTCGCTGCCCGTGGAGAACGGGGCGGGCTGAAGCCTTCAGGCGTCGGCGACCTTCACCACCAGCTTGCCGAAGTTCTCCCCCTTCAGCAGGCCCATGAAGGCCTGCGGTGCGTTCTCGAGTCCGTCGACGACGTCCTCCCGGAACTTGACCTTGCCTTCGGCCAGCCAGGCGCGCATCGGGCCGAGAAACTCGTTCTGGCGACCTTCGTAGTCGAAGATGATGAAGCCCTGCATGCGGATGCGCTTGACCAGCAGAGCGCGGGTCAGCGCAGGCAGGCGGTCGACGGCAGCGGCTGAAGGTGCGCCGCCGTAGAGCGACATCAGTCCACACACCGGCACGCGCGCATGCGTGTTGAGCAGCGGCAGGACCGCATCGAACACCGCGCCGCCGACGTTCTCGAAGTACACGTCGATGCCCTTCGGGCAGGCCGCTGCCAGCTGCGCCGGCAGGTCGTCGCTGCGTCGGTCGAGACAGGCGTCGAAGCCGAGTTCATCGACGACGAAGCGGCACTTGTCCGCGCCGCCGGCGATGCCGACGACACGGCAGCCCTTGAGCCTGGCGATCTGCCCGACCACCGAACCCACGGCACCGCTGGCCGCCGCGACGACCACGGTCTCGCCGGGCCGGGGCTGGCCGACATCGAGCAGGCCCATGAACGCGGTGAACCCCGGCATGCCGAGCACGCCGAGGGCGAGCGACGGATGCGGCATGTCCGCGTCGAGCCGAGTGAGTCCGCTGCCGTCGGACAACGCATAGTCCTGCCAGCCGGTATAGCCCATCACCAGGTCACCGGGACGGAAGTCCGGGTGCTGCGAAGCCTGGACGCGCGACACCGCGCCGCCGGTCATCACCTCGCCGAGCTGCACCGACGGCGCGTAGGACGGCGCGTCGCTCATGCGGCCGCGCATGTACGGGTCGAGCGACAGGCAGAGCGTGCGCAGCAGCACCTGGCCTGCCGCGGGCACCGGCACGGGTTGCTCTTCGAGCCGAAAGTGCTCCGGCCCCACCGACGCGGCGGGACGCGAGGCGAGAACGATCCGGCGATTGACAGTCTGGCTCTGGGGCATGGCGAAATCCTGGGATGGGGGTACGGGGTCCGACGTGGCGGGCAGCATCGTAATCGCCCTGCAGTTGACCCGCGATGCCGAATGCCGCGACCATCGGCCATGCACACATTCGCCCAAGCCCTGTTCGGTCTGCTTTTCCTCGCCCTGCCGGCGATCGGCCACGCGATCGAGGAACCATCCTACGAAGTGGTGCGCAAGATCGACGATGTCGAAGTCCGGCAGTACGCGCCGTACATCGTGGCCGAGGTACAGATCGAGGCCGACGCCGACGAAGCCGGCAACCTCGCGTTTCCGATCCTCGCGGGCTACATCTTCGGCAAGAACAAGGGCAAGCAGGAATTCGCGATGACCGCACCGGTGACACAGGCAGCCGCTCCAGTGCGACTCGAGATGACGGCGCCGGTGACGCAGGCTGCTGCCAGCGGCACACCGGGCAGTCATGTCGTCCAGTTCGTGCTGCCCCGGGGAGTGACGCTGCAGACGGCGCCCGAGCCGCTCGATGCGCGGGTCAGGCTTCGCGAGATGCCTGCTCAGCAGGTGGCGGTGATCCGCTACTCGGGCTTCTGGTCGGACGCCAACTACAAAGAGCATCTCGAAAAGCTCCGGGCGACGCTGAAGGCAGCCGATCTGACGCCTTCGGGGGAGCCGGTGTTCTCCAGGTACAACCCGCCGTTCACGCCGTGGTTCATGCGGCGCAACGAGATCTGGCTCGCACTGCCTTCCGTGCGCTGACGCACAGACCCCCGGCGGCGAGCCGCACTATGGTGGGGTCACCTTGACATTCAACACTCGCAATCCGACGACGGGCCAACCATGATCCGCATCGAACTGCACGTCGAACTGAGCTACGAGGTCGATGCCCAGGGGGCCGACTTCGTGTTCAACATACACGCCGCGAAGACGCGCTGCCAGACGATCGCGGCCGAGAGCCTGGTGATCAGCCAGCTCGTTCCATCGCAGATCCACACCGACCCGTCGACGGGCAACCGGTATCTGCGCCTGCGCGCGCTGCCCGGCCAGCTGAAGCTGTCCTACATGGCGACGGTGGACATCACCCACCATGTCGCCGATCCGGCGCAGCTCGCGGAAGTGCCGGTGCACCTGCTGCCGCCCGATGTGATGGGCTACCTCTACCCCAGCCGCTACTGCCAGTCCGATCGGCTGGTGAAGTTCGCGATCAACGAGTTCGGAACGTTGTGGCGCGGGCACAGCCGCGTCGAGGCGATCCAGGCGTGGGTGCGCAGGCACGTCACCTTCACGTCGAACACCTCCAACTCCAACACGTCGGCGGTCGACACGCTGATCGAGCAGGTCGGGATCTGCCGGGACTTCGCGCACGTGATGATCGCGCTGTGCCGCGCCCTGAGCATTCCGGCGCGCTTCACGACCGCGACCGACTACGGTGCCGACCCGGTCCTCGGCCCACCCGACTTCCATGCCTATGTCGAGGTCTACCTGGGCGACCGCTGGTACCTGTTCGACCCCTCCGGGACCACCATCCCGATGGGTCTGGTGCGCTTCGGCACCGGGCGCGATGCGGCCGACGTGGCGTTCGCGACGATCTTCGGCAGCGTCGTGACCCACGCACCGGTGATCCACGCCTGGGCGGTCGACGACCCCTCACGCGGCATGACGATGCCGTTCCGCTGCCTCGAAGCGCTGTCGACCGACGGCGGCGCGCCGTCGGCGGCGTCGTAGGCCCGAGCGCGACACCGATGGCGATGTTCGGGCTGGAGCACAGCCGGATGGCCTACGGGGCCGACTTCGCGTTGCACGGCGTGGCCGTGGCAACCCTGGCAGCCGCGCTGATGCTGGCCGGACCGGTCGATCGGTGGATGCCGCTCGCGTCGATCGCATTCGCCGGCCTGCTGGCCTGGACCGCCCTCGAATACGCCCTGCATCGGTTCGTGCTGCACGGCGTGCGTCCGTTCAGCGACTGGCACGGACAGCATCACCTGAGACCCGTTGCGCTGATCTGCGCGCCGACGGTGCTGACCGCGCTGCTGTTCGTCGTCGGGGTCTTCCTGCCGGCCCTGGCGCTGTTCGATGTGTGGATCGCCTGCGCATGGACGCTGGGCCTGTTGAGCGGTTACCTCGCCTACGCGGTCACGCACCACGCCACCCACCACTGGCGGGCCGACAGCTCGTGGCTGAAGCGGCGCAAGCGATGGCATGCACTGCACCACCACCACACCGAGCAGCCGGCGTTCTACGGCGTGACCACCGCGCAGTGGGACCACCTGTTCGGCAGCACCGGCCAGCCGCACCGCAAGGACCGCGATCCGGACAGCCGACGCTGGCGGCGCGCCTGAACAAATCCCGCATCCGGTCACAACGGGCCTCGACCTAGGACTGGTCCTACGGCAGGCAGCGCAGCGTCCGACAGACAGGGCCCGCTGCGCTTCCTACCATCGGTTCAGCGCGGTAAACGACGTCTGCAAGACCCGCAGATTCGCCAGCCACACCGCATCCCTTCACAGTTTCCTGTGCGACCTTCCGGCCGTGCAGGTGGAGCCTCTCCATGCACACCCCATTGATTGCCGCGCCGCGCTGGAGTACCGCTTCGTTCGGCGACGCCACCGACACCTCGCCGATGGAACTGTCCGCGCTGGGCGAGCACCTCGACCGCTGTCACGCCTCGAAAGGCCGCCTCTTCGATGCGCGCTGTGCCGCGGAGGCCATGCACGGCTTCGTGGCTTCGCGCTTCGTCACGACCCTGGTGGTCGCCTCGCTGCTGATCGGCATCAGCTCGCTGATTCTCTGAGGCATGGTGCCGTACGAGTTGCGGCGCCTGATCCCCGATGCAGCGCCCGCGCTGTGCGCCATGCTCAATGGCGCGCGCGGCCGGATCGAGGCACCGATCCGATCGGAGATCTTCGGCCTGCAGCGTTTCGCACAGCACGGCCGCAGCCTCGGTGAGACACACCGTGCCGCGCCGGCGAGCGTGCGCAGCGCGCCGTTCTTCCCGCGCCTGCGCAACAACATCCAGACCCTGCGTGAAGCCCACGCCTACATAGGCATCCAGGCCCGGACCGGATACGACATCAGTCCGGCGGCCGAATGGCTGCTGGACAACTTCCACCTGATCGAGGCGCAGCTCGAGGAGATCCACGCGGGTCTGCCCCGGCGCTATTTCCGCGCGCTTCCAGTGCTGCTGGACGAACCTCTGGCCGGCCTGCCGCGCGTCTACGGCGTCGCGTGGGCCTTCGTTGCCCACACGGATGGCGCATTCGACGAGGAGTTGCTGATCCAGTTCCTGCGTGCGTACCAGGAAACGCGCGAACTGACCCTGGGCGAGATGTGGGCGCTGCCGACCACCTTGCGGGTGGT
>JAGNWJ010000004.1:10360-81414 GCA_017986065.1 Rhizobacter sp.
CTGATGCACGCGCTCGGCCTGAGCGAGCGCGCAGCAGCCTCGTGGCGAGCCGTGGCGCACCGACTGGCACTGCCGGCCTACCTGGGCTCGCTGTTGTTCGTCACGCTGGGGCTGGTGGCCTGGCTGCTGCGCCACGGCGGCGGGTTCGACGTATCCACCGGGCTGATGTGGCTGGCTGCTGCGCTGATGCTGTTTCCGGCCTCGGAGGCCGTGGTGGCAGTGATCAACCGGCTGATCAGCGAGTCGGCCCGGCCTGCGCACCTGCCGCGTCTGGCGCTGACTGCGGGCATCCCGGCCGAGCACCGGGTGATGGTGGTGATCCCGGCCATGCTGACCGACACGGCCTCGACCCGGGCCCTGGTGCATCGCCTGCAACTGCATCACCTGGCCAACCCCGAGCGCCATGCCCAGTTCGCACTGCTGACCGATTGGGCGGATGCAGGCAGCGCGCGGGTCGGCACGGACGACGCTCTGCTGGCAGAGGCGCAGCAGATGATCGAAGCGCTCAACACGCGCCACCCGACCTGCTACCAGGCTGGGCGCGACGAGCTGACTGCCAGAACCGCGGCTCCACCACGATTCATCCTGCTGCACCGTGAACGTCGCTACAGCGAGACCGAGCAGCAATGGATAGGCTGGGAGCGAAAGCGGGGCAAGCTGGAGCAGCTGATCACGCTGCTGGCCGAGGCTTCCGATCGGCCATCGACTGACGCCCTGCCCGCGTTCATCGATCTCGGCGAGGCCTCGAGGATCGCGCTGGACACCAAGTACGTTGTCACGCTCGACAGCGACACCCAGCTGCCCCCGGGCCGCCTGCACGACCTGGTCGGCGTCGCCGCGCACCCGCAGAACCAGCCCCGCATTGACGCGACAGGGCGGGCGATCGAGAGCGGCTACGCGATCCTGCAGCCGCGCATCGTCACGCCGCTGCCGTCGCCGAAGGATGTCACGCTGTACCACTGGCTGTTCGCCGGCCAGTGCGGGATCGACCCCTACAGTGCCGCCACGTCCGAGGTCTACCAGGACGTCTTCGGCGAGGGCACGTACACCGGCAAGGGGCTGTTGCACGTCCAGGCCATGCATGCGGTGCTGTCGGGTCGCCTGCCGGAAGGCCGTGTGCTGAGCCACGACCTGCTCGAAGGTTCGATCGCCCGCTGCGCTGCAGTCACCGACATCACGCTGATCGAGGACTCGCCGTTCCATGCCGACGTGGCCGCGTCGCGCGTGCGCCGCTGGACGCGCGGCGACTGGCAGTTGCTGCCGTTCCTGCTCGATTCGCTTTCGACCGACTCCCGGTACCGCCTGCGAGCCATCAACCGATGGAAGATGTTCGACAACCTGCGCCGCTCTCTGGTCGCGCCGATGTCGCTCGCGCTGCTGCTGCTGGCGCTGGGCGGCTCGGTGATGTCGCCCTGGGCGGCGCTTGCACTGGTGCTGGCGGCCTTCTCGGCCGGACCCCTGATGGGGGCGGTCGCTGGCTTCTCCCCAAGCCGGGACGACATCGCGCAGCGCCACTTCTACAGTCAGGCCGCCAGCGATCTGGCCCGCGCGCTGTGCGGCGGAGCATGGCTGCTGGTCCAGTTGCCTGCGCAATCTATGCAGGCGGTGGATGCCATCGCGCGCGCCGTGCACCGGATGGCAGTCAGCGGGAGGCACCTGCTGCAATGGACGACCGCCGCGGCCGCACAGGCTCGAGCCCGGACCGCCTTGCCGGCGCTGCTGCGCCAGCACTGGCGCGAGCCGGTGCTGGCCTTGGCGCTTCTGGCCGCGCTGGTCGCCGTCGGCACGCCGACCCTGTGGCTCGCCATCGGCCTGTGCCTGTCGTGGGCTGCCGCGCCCGTCTGGACCTGGTGGGTCAGCCGGCCTCGCCCGGCCTGTGCCGAGGAAGCCCTGTCGGCCGAAGACCAGCGCTACTTCGAGGTAGTCGCACGCGACACCTGGCGCCTGTTCGAGCGGTGCGTGGTCGCCGCGGACAACCACCTGCCGCCCGACAACCTGCAGACCCTGCCCTACGACATCGTCGCCCATCGCACGTCGCCGACCAACATCGGGCTGTACCTGCTGAGTACCGCCTGCGCGCGGCAGTTCGGATGGATCGACACAGCCGAGCTGATCACGCGGATGGAGGCCACGCTCGCGACGATGTCGCGCCTGCAGCGCCATCGCGGGCACTTCCTGAACTGGTACGACACGCAGACGCTCGCACCGCTGCTGCCGATGTACGTGTCCACCGTTGACAGCGGCAACCTCAGCGGGCACCTGCTCGCGGTCGCGCAGGCCTGCCTGGAATGGGCGCGCGACCCGCACCACCGCCCGACACCACAGACCGAAGCACGCCTGCAGGCGCTGGCCGAGCAGTGCGAGGCCATCGCATGGCAAGCCGATTTCAGCTTCCTGTACCACCACAAGCGCCACCTGCTGCACATCGGCTACCGGGTTGCCGAGCAGCAGCTCGACGCGGGCTTCTACGATCTGCTGGCGTCCGAGTCGCGGCTGACCAGCCTGCTGGCGATTGCCAAGGGCGACGTTCCGGTGCGCCACTGGTCGTCGCTCGGCCGCATGTTCTATGCGGTCGGTTCCGAAGCGGGACTGCGCTCGTGGTCGGGGTCGATGTTCGAGTACCTGATGCCGACGCTGGTACTCGACGAGCCTCACGGCAGCGTGTTGCACGGGGCCTGCCACGCCGCCTTGCGTGAACAGATGGCATTCGCCCTGGTCCAGAGCGTGCCGGGGCGTTCGGTCCCGTGGGGCATCTCGGAGTCGGCCTATGCCGGCCAGGATCACACGCTGGCCTACCAGTATTCGCCGCAGGGGGTGCCTCGGCTCGCACTGCGGCGAACGCCGCCCGACGAACTGGTCGTCGCACCTTATGCCACCGCGCTGGCAGCTCAGATCGCTCCGCACCTTGCCCGACTCAACTTCGCGGCACTCGAAACGCTGGCGCCGCGCGATCACTACGGATTCATCGAAGCACTCGACTTCACGGCGTCCCGCAAGACCGGTGAGGAAGCATTCATCCCGGTCAGCACCTTCATGGCCCATCACCAGGGCATGACCATCGTCGCGCTGGCCAACGTGCTGCTGGGTGGGGTCGCGCAGCGCTGGGGCATGGCCAATGCGCACATCGAGGCGATGGCCTCGCTGCTGCACGAGCGGGCGCCGCGCGAGGTGTCGATGCTGTACGCACCGCCCGCAGCACCACCGCCACTGGCGATGCAGCGCCGCGCTCCCGGGCTGCTGCGCGAGGTCTTCCCCGGCGCGGCCGCTCTGGAGCCGACTCATGTGCTTTCGAACGGCCGCTACAGCGTCAGCCTGCGCGCCAACGGCTCCGGATGGAGCCGCTGGGGCACCACGGGCATCACCCGCAGCCGCGACGACGCGCTGCGTGATGCCCAGGGCAGCTTCTTCTACCTGCGTCGCACCGGTGCCGAGCACGCTGGCGAAGCGACCCCGGCGGCATCACCGCTCTTCTCCATCACCCAGCACCCCGCCCCCGATCCGGCGGCCCACTACCGCAGCATGTTCCACGCAGATCGGGTGTGCTTCGACGCCGCCTGGTCCGAAGTGCAGGCGCACACCACGGTGTGGGTCAGTCCGGAGGACGACATCGAGTTCCGCCAGATCGAACTGCGCAACCTCGGCGACGACGTCCTCGACATCGAACTGATCTCGGCCTTCGACGTGACGCTGGCCGATCCGCGCGCAGACGAGGCCCACCCCGCGTTCAGCAACCTGTTCGTGCGCGCCGAGTGGCAGGGCGAGCAGCAGGCGCTGCTGTTCGAGCGCACCCCGCGACTGGCCACCGAGCGCGGGTTGCAGGCAGCACATTTCCTGGCCGACACCGACCCGCAGGTGGTTTCGGTGCGGCTGCAGACCGACCGCCAGCGCTGGCTGGGGCGCAATCGCAGCGTGCACCAGCCGCAGGCCTCATTCGAGCCCCTTCCCGCCGGCGGCCCGGACGAGCCTTCGGCGCTGGACACCGGGCTGGACCCGGTCTGCGCGATGGCTGTTCGACTGCGGATCGAACCGCAGGGCAAGGCCATGCTGACCTTCGCGACGACGGCCTCCGACAACGGCGGCACGCTGCGCGCGGTGATCGACAAGTACCGGCAGACCAGTCACGTCAAGCGGGCATCGCTGATGTCGGCCACGCTGGCGGGCATCCGATTCCGCACGCTGCGCATCAGCACCGAGAACTTCGATGCGATCCAGACGCTGACCACCGCGCTGGTGCTGACGCTGACCCGCCCACGTGCACGCGCGGCATCGCTGAACGACCTGGCTGCCGGGGTCTGCGACCGGCGCCTGCTCTGGCGCTTCGGCATCTCGGGCGACCGGCCGATCCTGCTGGTGTCTGCCGGCGCGCCGGAGGGACTGGGCCTGATCCGTTCCCTGGCGCAGGCGCTTCGCCTGTGGTCATGGAGCGGCATCGCCTGCGATCTGGTGGTGGTGAACGCCGAACCGGCGTCGTACCTGATGGCCGTGCAGCGCGAACTCTCGGCGATGCGCGAGCGCCACGGCGCCGACTCGGGCGCGGAGTTCCGGCCTGCCGGGGCGACGGGCCCTTCGAGTACCGGCCTGCACGTGCTGCGGGCAGACGAGATCTCGGCCGATGAACTGAGCACCCTGCAGAGCCTGGCGCGCCTTCGGCTGCAGGCCGACGGGCGGCCGTTGACGCACCACGTGCAGGAATGGGTGCAACTGCACGAAGAGGCCTTCGAGCAGCGTCACGACACCTCCACGGTGCCGGTATCGGTGTCGGATGGCGTGGGACCGGCCGTGCCGGCCGCCGCCGGTTCTTTCGCGGCCTCGTCGGGTGAGTTTCGTTTCGCCGTGAGCGCCCGGTCTCGCCCGATGCGCCCCTGGGCCAACGTGCTGGCCAATCCCTCCTTCGGTACGCAGGTGACCGAGGCCGGGGCGGGCTACACCTGGGCGTTGAACAGCCGCATGAACCAGCTCACGGCCTGGTCGAACGACCCGGTGGGCGATCCACCGTCCGAGTGGTTCCTGCTGCAGGACCTGAAGACGCTGGACGCCTGGAGCATCGCGCCCTCGGCCTGGGGCGACGACAGCGTCACCTACCGCATCGCGCATGGGCAGGGCTACAGCGTGATCTCCCACCGCCGCGGCGACGTCGAGGTGACGGCATCGTGGTGCGTGGATCCGCAGAGCTCGGTCAAGCAGGTTCGCCTGCGCGTGCTGAACCGCGGCCACCGGACCCTGCAGCTGCGCATGGTCGGGATCGCCGAATGGATGATGGGTGCCAACCGTTCGGACCGCGCCACGGCGCACACCGCGCTGCATCGCCAGCGTCTGCCCGACCTGAACGCGCCGAACGGAAGAAGCGATCCGGGCCGCTCGCAGAAGCTCACCGCGCTGATGTGCACCCAGCACGAGCGCTCGGCCGGATTCGGCGACGGCACGGCGTTCCTGGCGATCGCCGGCCCGGACGAGCGCGACGACAAGCTGGAGAACGGTGGCGACTGGACCTGCGACCGCCGCGAGTGCTTCGACGCGCGCGGCCGACTGGTGCTGCCCGATCATTTCGGTCAGCAAGGCGGCAGCGGGCTGGATCCCTGCGCGGCGTTGTCGACGAGGGTGAGGCTGCTCGCCGGGGAATCCGCGGAACGGGTGTTCCTGCTCGGCTACGCCGACAGTCCGGACGCAGCGCGCCAGCTCGCCGCACGGGCGGCAACCGTGCCTGCAGGGCAGCGGCTGGAAGCCGTGCGCGAGACCTGGGATGCGCTGCTCGAGGCCACCACGGTGCGGACGCCCGATCCGCTGTTCGACGCCATGGTCAATCGCTGGCTGCTGTACCAGACCGTGTCGTGCAGGCTCTGGGCCCGTGCCGGCTTCTACCAGGCGGGCGGGGCATACGGCTTCCGGGATCAGCTGCAGGACGCGATGGCCCTGACCTGGGCCGCCCCCGGCATGCTGCGCGACCAGATCCTGCTCGGAGCGTCGCGGCAGTTTGCCCAAGGCGATGTCCAGCACTGGTGGCATGCACCGGGCGGAGCCGGTGTGCGCACGCATTTCTCGGACGACCTGCTGTGGCTGCCGCACGCCTGCGTGCGCTACCTGCGCGCCACCGGTGACACCGGCGTGCTCGACGAGAGCATCGCGTTCATCGAGGGCGCACCGATCCCCGACGGCGCCGAGGATGCCTACTACACGCCCTCGGTCAGCACGGAGCAGGCCTCGGTCTACGAGCACGCGGCGCGCGCCATCGATTGCAGCCTGCGCGTCGGCTTGCACGGCCTGCCCCTGATGGGCACCGGCGACTGGAACGACGGCATGAACCGTGTCGGCCACGAAGGCCGCGGCGAGTCGGTGTGGCTGGGCTGGTTCCTGTGCGAGCTGGTCGAAGATTTCGCACCGCTGGCGCGCGAGCGCGGCGATGACGCGCGCGCCAAGGCCTGGGAAGCCGCGGCGCTCGGCTGGCGAAACGCGCTGAATGGCATCGCATGGGACGGACAGTGGTTCAAGCGCGCGTTCTTTGACGACGGACAGGCGCTGGGCTCGCACGTCAACCCGGAAGCGAGCATCGACCTGATCGCGCAGGCCTGGGCGGTGCTGTCCGGGGCCGCGTCGCCAGAGATGCAGCGCGAGGCCATGCATTCGGTCGAGGCCCGTCTGGTGGACCACGAGGCCGGGCTGATCAAGCTGCTCGACCCACCACTGGCCCATGCGCAGCCGAGCGCGGGCTACATCCAGGCCTATCCGCCGGGAGTGCGCGAGAACGGCGGGCAGTACTCGCACGCCGGGGTCTGGGCGCTGATGGCGCAGGCGCGGTTGCAGACCGACGGCGCCGACAACGGCGCGCGCAGCAGTCCGCCGGACATCGACCTGCCTTACCGCTATTTCAGCTTCCTGAGCCCGGCCCACCGCGCAGCCCACCCGGCGCGCGGAGCGGTCTACGGCCTCGAGCCCTACGTGATGGCCGGCGACGTCTACACGCAGGCGCCTTACGTCGGGCGCGGCGGCTGGAGCTGGTACACCGGGGCGGCCGCCTGGCTGCATCGTTCGGCGATCGAATCGATATTCGGCCTGCGGCAAGGTGCCCGGACGCTGAGTTTCACGCCCTGCCTGCCATCCCACTGGCCGCAGGCCGAGCTGACCCTGAAACGAGGCCAGGGCCAGGCGTGCCGGACGATGCGCTTCATCCTGGTCCGGCCGGCCGCACTCGCCGAGCTGGAAGCCACCGCGCCGTGGGGCGCGCAGATTCTGCTGCCCGGCGAGTCGCTGGCGTGGCAAGACCTGGCGCCGCATGCATGCTTCGTCATTCCGCTGCCCGCGCTGACACCGGAGGAATTGCCGGGTGATCTGCCGGCATCAGCCGACCGCATCGCGGCCCCGGGGATCTAGACTCGACGCAGGTTGTCCGCAGCATTCGACGCCGACACACACGCTCCTGGCATGCAAGCACCCACCGACTCCCCCAGCTCGTGCCATTCGCGGGCAGATGGACCGCCACTGATCTTCACGCCGCGAGTCCTGGCCACGCCGTGAATCCACCCGCCGTTCGTCTCGGGTCCGGGCGCGTGCTGGGTGCGCTGCTGCTGATGGCGCTCGCGTACGCGGTGGTCGGACGGATCTCGCTGCTGCTGGCCATTCCTCCGGCCTATGCCTCCCCGCTGTACCCGCCTGCGGGCATGGCGCTGGTGTTCGTGCTGCTCTACGGACGCCGCGCGGCCGCTGCGGTGGCGGTCGGGGCCATCGTCATCAACCTGCTGCTGAACCCACTGCGCGCGGTCGGCCTTGCCGAGGTCGTGATCGGTCTGGGCGCCGGACTGCAGGCGCTGGTCGCGGCAGAACTGGTGCAGCGCATGGTGCGGCAACCGTTGACACTGTCGGCGCCGCGCGACATCGCTCGCTTCTATCTGTTCGGTGCGCTGATCGGATGCCTGGTCAGCGCGAGCGTGGCGACTGCCGCGCTGGCCGTGGCGGACGTCGTGCCCGCGTCCGCCTGGCCGATGACCTGGCTCACCTGGTGGATGGGCGATGCGCTCGGCACGCTGATCGCCGCGCCAATCCTGCTGACGCTGGCGGGACGGCCCCGCGAGGCCTGGGCGCCGCGCCGACGCACGGTCGGACTGACGCTGGGCATCGTGACCGCCCTGCTGGTGGCGACCACCGTGCTGGTGGCCCACTGGGATCGCGAGCGCGTCCGGACCAGCTTCGAGCGCGATGCAGCGGCGGCATCGATGGCCGCCCAGGCCCAGCTGAACACCCCGCTGCATGCGCTGGAGGCACTGCGCGGGCTCTACATCGGATCGAACGAGGTCAACCCCGGCGAACTGCGCGCTGCCGCCGCCTACTGGCTGAACCGCGACGGCGACCTGCAGGCCGTCGGCTATCAGGAGCGCGTCCGGCTGGAGGACGTGCCGGCGCTCGAGGCCCAGTTGCGTGACGCCGGGTTCCCCGATTACCGCGTGCTCGATCGCACGGCCACGGACGAACGGGTACCGACCACGATGCCCGAGGCGTACGCCGTTCGACTCGTCGAGCCCAGGGAAGGCAACGTCGGCCTGCTGGGCATCAACACGTTGTCGATCCCGGCAGCACGGCAGGCGATCGAGGCCTCGGTGCGCACCGACCGACCGGTGGCGAGCGCCTCCTTCCACCTGTCGCAGGACGCGGTGGGCTCGCCGAAGACAGGGGTGGTGATCTACCGCGCGATCTACCGCGGCCAGCCCGCCACCGAAGAGGAGCGGGCTGCGGCAGTACGTGGCGTGGTGTTCGTCACCGTGCGCGTGGAGGACCTGCTGCGCTCGGTGCTGGCCCAGGCCCCCGCCTACCTGCACTTCTGCGTGACCGACACGGATACATCGGCCCGCCTGCGACAGCTGGCAGCCACCTCGTTGTGCGCCGAGGCACCCGACGCGCTGGTACACCGGCAGGTGATTGCCTTCGCGGGGCGCCAATGGGAATGGCGCGTCAACGCCAGCGAGGTCGGCGCCAGTCAGGCAGCCGGGGCCCGCCACTATGCCTGGCTGTTCTCGAGTGTCGGCCTGATGACGGCAGCGGTCCTGGGAGCCCTGCTGCTGACGGTGACCGGCCGCGCCCGCATCATCGAACTGGCCGTGCAGGACCGCACCGCCGCGCTGGAGCAGCAGGTGCGCGAGCGGGCGCAGGTCGAGGCCGCGATGCGCGATAGCGAGCAGCGCTTCCGCAACATCTTCAACAACGTGCCGATCGGTGTGCTCTACACCGACATCGACGGGAAGGTGCGGCAGGCGAACCCGCGCTTCTGCGAACTGGTCGGACGCGACGCCGCCACGCTGTCCCGTCTCAGCACGCGGGACTTCCTGCATCCCGAGGACGTCGACGAGGACGCCGCCCTGTTTGCCCGGCTGCTGGCCGGGGAAATCGCGATCTACAGGCGACAGACGCGCTATGTCGCACCGGACGGTCACGTGGTGTGGGTGCAGCGCAGCGTGTCCCTGCTGCGCGACGAGACGGGACACCCGCAGCGCATCGTCAGCGTGGCCGAGGACATCACCGAGACCCTGCGCCTGGCGGAGGCGGTGCGCGCCCGCGAGGCGGCCGAGGCATCGAATCGTGCGAAGAGCGAGTTCCTGTCGCGCATGAGCCATGAACTGCGCACGCCGCTGAACGCCATGCTCGGCTTCGCCCAGTTGCTGGAACTGGAAGACAGACCGGCGCTGGGCAGCTCCCAGCGGGCCTGGGTCGGGCAGATACAGCAGGCTGGCTGGCACCTGCTGGAGATGATCAACGATGTGCTGGACCTGTCTCGCATCGAATCCGGCAACCTGCGCATGGAGCTGGAAACCCTCGACCTGCCCGAGCTGCTGGCGGCCACTCGTCCGCTGGTGCAGCAAAGCGCAGACCTGCGCAACATCGTCATCACCGAGGAGCTGGCGCGCGGCGCGCGCTTCGTCACCGGCGATGCCACGCGGGTCAAGCAGATCCTCACCAACCTGCTGACGAACGCCGTGAAGTACAACGTCGACGGCGGACGCATTCACCTGGCCACCCGGGTGCAGGGCGACTGGGTCGAGTTGATGGTCACCGACACCGGACTCGGCATGAGCAGCGAGCAGATGGCTTCGCTGTTCCAGCCCTTCAACCGGCTGGGCCGCGAACTCACCGGAACCGAAGGCACCGGCATCGGCCTGGTGATCAGCCAGCGGCTGGCCGAGCTGATGGGCGGCGAGCTGACCGCCGCCAGCCACGTGGGCAGGGGGTCGTCGTTCATGCTGCGCCTGCCGGCCGCAGGGAACCCGGGCACCGTGCCATCCGACCTGGACGGCCTGGCCGCCGATCGCAACGATTACCAGCAGCGCCACGTCCATTACGTCGAGGACAACGAAACGAACGTGGAAGTCATGCGTGGCATCCTGGCGCAGCGGCCCCAGGTGCAGCTCGACGTTTCGGTCACCGGTCTCGACGGCCTCGCGGCGATCCGCGCCCGGCGCCCGGACGTGGTGCTGCTCGACATGCACCTGCCCGACATCAGCGGACTCGAGCTGCTGAGACACCTCAAGCTGGATCCGGGCACCCGCTCGATCCCGGTGGTCGCGGTGTCGGCCGACGCCCTGCCGGCGCAGATCGACGACGCGTTCATGGCCGGAGCGCACCGTTACCTGACCAAGCCGGTCAATGTCTCCGAACTGCTGTCGGTTCTGGACGAATTGCTGAGTCAGGCAGACACCGGTTTCGAGTGACACGCCTTTGGCACTCAATGAACGAGAGTGCTAACATCATGGAACCAAGCCTCGTTTGAGGGAGTCCATGACTGCCATGAACATGACCATTTCCAACGCTTCCAATACCTCGGCCCTGGCCCTGCGGGATCCGTGGGCCATGGTGCCTTCGCTGGGCAGCCTCGATGCCTACATCTCGGCGGCCAACCGCGTGCCGATGCTGACGCTCGAGGAAGAACAGTCCCTGGCTCGCCAGTTGCGCGACAAGGGCGACCTGCAGGCGGCCGGTCAGCTGGTGCTGTCGCACATGCGGCTGGTGGTGTCGATCGCCCGCCAGTACCTGGGCTACGGCCTGCCTCACGGCGACCTGATCCAGGAAGGCAACGTCGGACTGATGAAGGCGGTCAAGCGCTTCGACCCCGATCAGGGCGTGCGCCTGGTCAGCTATGCAATGCACTGGATCAAGGCAGAGATCCACGAGTACATCCTGAAGAACTGGCGCATGGTCAAGGTGGCCACCACCAAGGCGCAGCGCAAGCTGTTCTTCAACCTGCGCTCGATGAAGCAGAGCCTGAAGGATGATGCTGTCGCGGGCGAGACCCACCGCAGCACGCTGACGCAGGGCGAGGTCGACACGATGGCGCGCACGCTCAACGTCAAGCGCGAAGAAGTGCTCGAGATGGAAACCCGCCTGTCCGGCGGCGACGTGCCGCTCGAGCCGCTGACCGACGACGGCGAGGAAAGCTACGCGCCGATCGCCTATCTGGCCGACGACACACACGAGCCGAGCCAGGTGCTGGAAGCCCAGCGCCGGGACTGGCTGTCCAGCGACGGCATCTCGCTCGCGCTCGACAGCCTCGATGCGCGCAGCCGCCGCATCGTCGAAGAGCGCTGGTTGAAGGTCAATGACGACAACTCGGGCGGCATGACACTGCATGATCTGGCCGACGAATACGGTGTCAGCGCCGAGCGCATCCGCCAGATCGAGGTCGCAGCCATGAAGAAGATGCGCAAGGCGTTGGGCGCATCGCACTGATACGCAGGGCGCAACCGTAAAAAACGGCCCCGAGGGGCCGTTTTTCATCGGCGCGCCAAAGGCCTGCGGTCAACCCAGCGCCAGCAGCGTCTTCAGGTCGGCGGCCAGGGCCTGCGAGCCGCTGCCGTAGCGGATGAAGAGCCGCACCTTGCCCTGGGCATCGAACACGTACGAGCCCGCCGTGTGATCGACGCTGTAGCTGCCCTCGGTCTTGCCGGGCACCTTGGCGTAGAACACCTTGAATTCCTTGGCCGTGGCCGCGGTCTGTTCGGGCGTTCCGCGCAGCGCGACGAAGCTGGGGTCGAAGCCACTCATGTAGCCCTTCAGCACTTCGGCGGTGTCACGGTCGGGGTCGACCGTGACGAAGACGCCCTGGATACGGTCACCGTCCTTGCCGAGCGCAGCCTTCACCTGCGCCAGCTCGGCCATCGTCGTCGGGCACACATCGGGACACTGGGTGAAACCGAAGAAGACCACAGTGACCTTGCCCTTGAAATCCGCCAGGGTTCGGGCCTGCCCGTTCTGATCGGTCAACGACAGCGAGCGCGCGTATTCGGCGCCGGTGATGTCGATGCCCTTGAACGCGATCGCAGTACCGCCAGACGATGGCGCATCGCAGCCGAGCAGTGCCAGCGTCGGCAGCGATGCCAGCGCCAGCGTGGTGCCGGCCCTCAGGAAGCGGCGGCGAGCGGAACCCTGTTCGAACAGCAGATCGATCACAGCAGCGGGTCCAGGTAATGGTCGATCAGCAATGCCGCGAACAACAGCATCAGGTGCCAGATCGAGAAGCGAAACGTCTTGCGCGCCAGCGCGTCGGAATAGTTGCGCCAGAGCTTCCAGGCGTAGCCGGTGAAGCCCGCGCCAAGCGCAATCGCCGACACAAGGTAGATCCATCCGCTCATCCCGGAGATGAACGGGAGCAGGGTCGCGGCGAACAGCACCAGCGTGTACAGGAACACATGCAGCTGGGTGAAGGCCGCGCCGTGCGTGATCGGCAGCATCGGCAGGCCGGCCTTGCGGTAGTCCTCGGCGCGGTACAGCGCCAGGGCCCAGAAATGCGGCGGAGTCCACAGGAAGATGATCAGGCACAGGATCAGCGATTCGGCGCCGACCTCGCCGCGGATGGCCGCCCATCCGAGCACCGGAGGCATCGCGCCGGAGGCGCCGCCGATCACGATGTTCTGCGGCGTCGCAGGCTTGAGCAGAACGGTGTAGATGACCGCATAGCCCACGAAAGTGGCGAAGGTCAGCCACATCGTCAGCGGATTGACCATCGTGTACAGCAGCACGCTGCCGATCGAGCAAAGCACCGCCGAGAACGTCAGCGTCTGCGCGTTCGTGAGTTCGCCCTTGGCGGTCGGGCGCCAGGAGGTGCGCGCCATCTTGGCGTCGATGTGCTGCTCGACGACGCAGTTGAACGCGGCAGCCGCACCGGCGACCAGCCAGATCCCGGCCGTCGCGGCCAGCGCCAGCTTGATGTCTGGCAGCCCGGGCACAGCCAGCAACATGCCGATGACGGCGCAGAACACGATCAACTGCACGACACGCGGCTTGGTCAGCGTGTAGAACTGCTTCAGCCGCGACGAGCGTCGGGCCAGGGGCAGCGAGGGGGCAAGTGTTTCGGACATGGCGGGCAACCTGCGATTCTACGAAGCCGCTCCGAGGGCGGCCGAAGGAGGCACTGCCTGCGCAGGGGCCAAGGGGTTCGCCCGATACGCCCGGCTCAGCATCGTCGTCAGCACCACCACCAGTGCCGCGGCGCCGCCGGTGTGCGCGACGGCGGCCACAAGTGGCCAGTCCAGCACGACGTTGCTCAGTCCACTGATCAATTGCCAGGCGACGACCATCGCCAGCACGCCAGCCCACCGACGCAGCTCGGGCTGGCCCGAAGCCCGCAGGCGCCAGGCCAGCGCTCCGATGGCAACCACCACCACGGCCGCACCGAGACGGTGTGCCATGTGGATCGCCGTCAGCGCCGCGAACGGCAGGTAGCCGCCGTCCTTGCCGGCACCCAGCTCACGCGCCACGGTGAAACCGTGCTCGAAGTCCATCGGCGGCCACCATGCGCCCTGGCAGGTCGGGAAGTCGGTGCAGGCCAGTACCGCGTAGTTGGTGCTGACCCAGCCCCCAAGCGCGATCTGGGCCAGGCTGACCAAGAACACCAGCACCGTACCCCGGAACATCGCGCGGGACATCGGCAGCGGTGGCTGCTGCGCCTGGCTCTGGACGGACAACAGCGCGAGCAAGCCCAGCCCTCCGAGCAGATGCAGGGTGACGATGGCCGGGTAAAGCTTCATCGTGACCGTCAGTGCTCCGAAAGCACCCTGCCCGCAGACCCACACCCAGGTCAGCGTGGCCCACCAGGGTGACAACCTTGGCGGCAGCCCGTGGCGGAACTTGCGCGCATCGAGCCAAGCCGCCACGGCCAACCAGGTGATCAGCGCGCCCACGCCCGTGGCCAGGTAGCGGTGGATCATCTCGATCCAGGCCTTGCCGTGCGTGACCGGGCCGGTGGGCATCGCGGTCTGCGCCGCGCCGATGGCCTGGAGCGCACCCAGCGGGCTGGCACTGCCATAGCAGCCCGGCCAATCCGGACACCCGAGCCCCGAATCGGTGAGCCGGGTGAAGGCACCGAACAGCACCAGGTCGAAGGTCAGGAACAGGGTGATGAGCGTCAGCGCCTGCCGCCGACGCGCCGCATCGGCCCGGCGGTACCGCCATGCCACCCACAACACCGGCGCCAGCGCCAGCACGGCACCGACGAGAACCAGCGTGGGCACGGGACCTAGGTCGTAGGCAGGCGGATTCATGCGATGAAAATCATCTGGAAGACATCGATCGACGAGCAGGCCGCAGGTCAGCGACCCGGCTGGTCCCAGGAGGCCGACGCGCGCAGCAGGCGCTCGAGGTCCTTCTTCAGCTTGACCGGCTCGGGATCGACCGGCGTGCGCATCATCCACTGACCTTTCGGATCGACCAGGTACACGTGTTCGTCGAGCCTGTGTCCGTCCGATGGCTTCAGCCACTGGGACAAGGCCTCGGCAGGCACCTGCAGCACGTGGCTGGCCCGACCCGGTGCGATCGCCTTCAGCAATTCGGCGCGCGGCGCTGCCTCATTGGGGATCAACCAGACCTTGTCGACGCGAGGCTTGTCGTTGCCCAGCATCTCCTGCACCTGACGCTGGAGCAGCAGATGGGACTCGCATCCTGCGTCGCAGGCCCCATCGGCCACCACGACGATGAGCCACTGCCCGCGCAAGCTGGCAGCCAGCACCGGCTGCCCGGCCAGGTTGCGCAGCGGCAGGGTCTCGGGCATCTCGCGCGTCGGTGTGACGAACTCGCTGTAATTGGTGGTTCGACCTTCGAGCCCGATCACGAAATAGATGATGTAGGCGGCGATCACCGGCGCAGAGCAGATGGCCAATACCGCCAGCATCTTCAGGCGCCCGGCCGCGGTGCGCCGAGCAGACAGATCGGGCGTCGGCATCGAGTGCACCGTGAAGCTCAGCGGCGATACCTGCTCCGGCGCATCGCTGCGATCGGACCCAAGGGTGGAGGAGTTGGAACCAGACATACAGACCTGTCATCAAGGCGCAATGCGCAAACCACTGGAACGCGTGACCGCAGTGCCTTGGCATCCCGCCAACGAGGCGGTCGCCGAAAGGGCAAACCGACCCAAGGCGCACCATCGGCGTTCCGGGCGGCAGACAGCGGCATCCGGGACACCAAGAACATTCTTTCAAACACGCGTCGAGGCCGAGATTCTGGCGGATGACACTCAAGGCCGGCTGCGGCGATGTCGAACAGCCGCCCCGGCGTCGGGGCGATGTGCCCGGGAACCGTGCGGCGCTGGAAGCTTGGTGCCATCGAGCCACCAGGAGCCCGGCCTTGCAATGGACGTCACGCCGGTCAGGGCAGCGACCCGCACGACGAGCGCTTGTAGACGCAAACGGCGGGAAATCTCATGGATCGCGACATCGGCGCGGCCTTTCAATGCACAGGCCATCGGCACACGGATAATCCGCAGCCATGAAATACCTCGTAGGGCTCGCATTCGTCACCATCATCGGCGCGTTGGTCTACGCCGGGGTGTCCATGGTTCGCGACGGTCGGGATGGCAAACCAAAGACCCACTCGATGGTGAACGCGCTGGCACTTCGCGTGGCCTTGTCCATCCTGCTGTTCGTGTGCCTGCTCGGCAGCTACAAGATGGGCTGGATCCAGCCGACAGGTTTCCTGCGACGCTGAGCCCCAGGTTCAGTCGCTTCCGGCAGCACGTACCCGCAGCCCTGGACGACGCGAAAAGTCAGACCCCGCAACACCGCGACCCACAGCGCCGGGTACGTCTCTCAGGGATGAGCCTGCTGGAGCGGCCTGATCGGGCGCAAGCCCTGTTCGAAGGTCAGGGGATTCGCAGCGCAGCGGGCTGCAGAGATCCTCTCGCCACGCGCAGATGGATCGGCTTGTTTCCCTGCCCTGCCGGGTTCATCGGCCAGTGCTGACATCTCGCTGCGCTGGCCCTCGAACCGCTCCGGGTACCGGGCCGGCGACAGCACCTTCCTGTTGGGCCTTGATCGTCAGGTCGGCGGAGCTGGTGTCCTTCATGGCGACAACCACCTTCGTCGCGGGAAATGCCATCCCGATGACGATGATGAACGGCACGATGGTCCAGATGATCTCGACGGTGGTGCTTTCGTGAAAATTGGCGGCCTTCGCTCCCTTCGCCTTGCGGTGCATCAGGACCGACCAGAACATGAAACCGAACACACCGACGAAGGTCACCATGCAGAGGACCAGCAGGGAATAGTGCAGCCACCGCT
Source organism: Rhizobacter sp. (assembly GCA_017986065.1). Lineage (GTDB taxonomy): Bacteria > Pseudomonadota > Gammaproteobacteria > Burkholderiales > Burkholderiaceae_C > PBB1. The sequence continues at coordinate 26,884 of JAGNWJ010000004.1, forward strand.
GATCTTCAGCGATCTTCGTCGCCGAGATCGGCAGGTCGTTGACCGCAGCAGCCAGCGTCGAGACGGCACACAGGCCGAGGCCGGTGAGGACTTGTCCGGCTCTGCTGCAAATTGCGTTCATCTTGTTCATCGTGACTGCTCGCGTTGTCCTGGCTCTGCCGCAAGCAGAGCATCCTGCGGCCGGGTGCGCGCCAGCCGAACCGCTTGTCGCAATTCGTTGGCCAACTGTCGCCGCATCTCCGGGCGCACAAACCGCCCGACCTCGATCCTTCGTCCTTGCCCGGACAACTCGATCAGCGACTGATCACCGGTGACCGGTTCCACGCTGACCCACTCGGTCGCAAACTCGGCCTTCTCGACCATGCTGCCCGAAGTGAGTTCCACCGTGAGCCGACCGCTGCGCATCGCGATGTTTTCCTGATCAGTGGCGTGCCGCGAATACACCATCAAGGCGATGCCGACGGCCGCCAGTTCGATCCACGCGAACGGCATGATCAGCTTGGCGCCCTGCAGCCAGAAAAACCCCGCGATCATCAGCGACAGCACGCAAAAACCACCGAACACGGCCAGCAACTGTCTCGGCGTCAGAGAGCAATTGCGTTTCAGTATCCACTCGACAGACCACTCCCCGGCACCCGAACCACTCTCGACGCCGAAATGCCACGGCGCGTGCTTCGCGCGAACGCTTGGTGCAAAAAGTGATGGATAAGTAGACATCCAGCGGCGGTGGGTTCGGGCGAGCCAGAGCGGCACTCTGGGGCGTGGGTTCGACTTGACTCGAATCAAGGGCAGCGCCGGATTCGAGCCTGGAATGAAGCGGTCGGCAGTCTACTCGAGTCGGGGATTCCTGTGTCAGGCCGGTCGACGAGCCTCGCGCATCAGCCGCCGCATCTCCTCGAGCGAAACCTGCGTCTCCGCCGCAACCTGGACAGGAGAATCGGCCTTGAACGCGTGGCCGTAGATGATCTCGAAGGTCAGCCCGATTCGTCCGTTCTGGTCTCGCCTGCTGTCAAGTTCGCGGTACAGACGCGTCAGCCAGCGCGGCGTGCGCAGCCCCCCGAAACGCTCCGGCGATGCGTTGCCGCCCAGCAATCGAAGGTCCTTGCAGAGCGCCTGAGCGCTTTCCCAGTGCACCGTCAACGTCTCCTGATCCATCACCGGGTCGGCAAAACCTGCTTGCAGCAGCATGTCTCCCAGGTCGTGCATGTCGACGAAATCGACGGTGGGTGCCGGCCATCCCTGCCCGGAATAAAGGGCCCTCAGCTCGCGCGCGGTGTCCGGCCCCAGACACGAAAACATCACGAATCCGCCGCCAGCCAGCATGCGTTGCCATCGTTGCAGCAAAGCGGGCGGGTCCTTGACGGCATGCAATGCCATGTTGGCCCACAACAGCTGCGCACCAGCAGGCTGCACTTCGTTCGAGTCGACGATCACCTCAACCGGCGGAGCCCTCCATCGGCGACCGCTCCACCATGGCGATCGCAATGCCTGCCGGCTGCGCAGCGCCAGATCCTCGCTGGGTTCGACGGCGCGCAGCTCAGCATGGGGATAGGCCGCGGTCAGCAACGCGCTGCCGCCACCGAGATACGCACCCCAGTCGATCATCCGATCCGGCGACATGCGGAACAAGGCCAGACGCTCGGCCATGCGCCCTGCGATTTCGGCATGCAGCCAGGGCGGTCTCGTCAGGCGACCGAGTCGACGCTGGGTGGCGGCAACGGCGGCCTCATCGATGAGGCGCTGCGTCGTGTGGGAAGCTACAGCCATCGCCCCAGTATATTGAGGGCGTGAATGTGCAGACCCGTTTGATACACCCCGATGAACGACCCTGGTGGCGTCGCTTGCCGAGCCTGTGCGCGGTCTGTCATGGCTGGGGCTCCAGTCGGGTCTGCGGCACCTGCGTCAGCCGTTTCGCCCCCCACACCGATCGGTGCCTGCGGTGCGCCGCAACGCTGACCGCGAGGGTCGAACTCTGCGGAGACTGCATCCGGAACCCGCCCCCCTTCGACAGTGCGCTCGCAGCCGTCGACTACGGCCACCCCTGGGACCGGCTCATCCGGGAGTTCAAGTTCAGCGATTCGCCCGAACTTGCCGGGCCGCTGGCCGAACTGCTGATTGCTGCACACCGTCGGCGCACTGATGTACCGCCGGATCTCCTGCTGCCGGTGCCGCTGGGTTCCGGACGGCTGAAGGAGCGCGGGTACAACCAGTCATGGGAGATTGCGCGTCGATGCGCCCATCGGCTGGGTTGCCGCACCGATGCGACGCTGCTGCTTCGCATCAAGGACACGCCGCATCAACTTTCGCTGCCGCGCGAGCATCGCAAGCGCAACGTTCAGGGCGCCTTCGCCGTCGAACCGACACGGCGGGACGCCTTGAGAGGACGCAAGGTCACGCTGGTCGACGACGTGATGACGACGCAGGCCACCGCGGCCGAGTTGACGCAGGTCGTGCGCGCCGCGGGTGCAGCGGCCGTGCATGTCTGGGTGGTGGCGCGCACCCCCGCGCCGGGGCACTGACCTTGTTCAACATCGTTCTGGTGCATCCGGAGATTCCCCCCAACACCGGCAACGTGATACGGCTCGCGGCCAACACGGGGTGCGAGCTGCATCTGATCGAGCCTCTGGGCTTCTCGATGGACGACAAGCTGCTGCAACGCGCCGGCCTCGATTACCACGAGCATGCACGGGTGCAGCGGCATGCCTCCTGGGATGGCTTCATCGACAACAGGCAACCCGACCCGACGCGCTGCTTCGCGTTCACGACAAGGGGCACCCAGACCCCCGGCGCCGTGCACTGGCAAGCCGGAGACTGGCTGGTATTCGGCTCGGAAACTTCCGGCCTGCCGGAGTCACTGCGAGCCTCGTTCGCCCAGGAGCGGCTGGTGAGGCTGCCGTTGCTTCCGGGGCAACGCAGCCTGAACCTGAGCAATGCGGTCGCGGTCGCGGTATTCGAAGCGTGGAGGCAGCACGGCTATGCCGGCGGCGTGTGATCGCTGATCAGAGCTCGGCGCGCGGGTCGCGCCCCATCAGCAACTCGACGCCCTGACTCGGGGTCACACGACCCTCCAGCACCGCCACGACCGCCGAGGTGATGGGCATCTCGACGCCCAGCGCCTGAGCGCGGCGCAGCACCGTGGCCGCACTGAATACCCCTTCGGCGACATGGCCCAGGTCCGCCAGAATCTGCGGCAGGGGCTTGCCCTGAGCCAGTTGCAATCCGACGGTGCGATTGCGCGACAGATCGCCGGTGGCCGTCAGCACCAGATCGCCCAGTCCGCTCAAGCCCATGAACGTTTCCGCCCGTGCGCCGAGTGCCGTGCCCAATCTCACCATCTCGGCCAGACCCCGCGTGATCAACGCAGCGCGGGCGTTGTAGCCGAGCTGCAGGCCATCGGCCAGTCCGGTGGCAATCGCCATCACATTCTTGATGGCGCCACCGACCTCGACGCCTATCGGGTCGTCGGATGTGTAGATACGCAGGTTGTCGCAGTGAAGCAACTCGACCGCCTGATTGCAAAGGGACGGATCGACGCTCGCCGCGACCAGCGCCGTGGGCTGACCGCGAGCGACTTCCTGGGCAAAGCTCGGCCCCGACAGGACGCCGACCCGAGCGCCGGGCCGCACCTGGCCAGCGACCTCATGTCCCAGCCGGCCGGTATCCTTCTGCAGACCTTTGCACAGCCAGAACAGGCCCGGACCCTGTGGCCCGGCGGGCAGTGCGCTTAACACCGCAGCGAGCGCGGACATCGGCGTCGCCACGATCAGCAGGCCGCCACGCGCATGCTCGACGGCAGCCTTGAAATCGCTCGTGATGTGGATCGACGGCGGCAGTTCGACCGCGTCGAGATAGCGCATGTTGCGCCTGAGCGCCTGCATGCCCTGCGCCTGCGCGGGATCGCGCGCCCACAGCATCGTGGGGTGCCGGGCACTGGCGCTGACCGCCAGTGCGGTTCCCCACGCACCGGCCCCGAGCACGCTGAGGTTCACGGGTGAGCGCTCAGGTGCCCGGTGCGCGGATCAGACGCTCAGTTGGGAAGCGCGCCGCCGTTCGCTGCAGCCTTCTTGGCCGCTTCTTCAGCGGCTGCCGCCTTCTGACCTTCATACATGGCCTGGAAGTTGACTTCGGTCAGCAGCACAGGCGGGAAGCCGGCACGTGTGCAGAGGTCGGAGACGATCGCGCGCAGGTACGGGTAGACGATGCCAGGGCAGGCGATGCTGACGATCGGCTGCATCTGTTCCTTGGGAATGTTGCGGATCTCGAAGATGCCGGCCTGCTTGGCTTCGAGCAGGAACAGCGTCTTCTCGCCCACGGTGGCGGTCACCGTGACGCGCAGCGTCACTTCGTAGTTGTCCGGGCCAACCGTCTCGGCACCGACACCGATGTTGATATCGACCTTCGGCGGGGTCTGCTCCAGGAAGATGGCAGGCGAATTGGGCTGCTCCAGCGACATGTCCTTGAGGTAGATGCGCTGGATGTTGAACACGGGAGCGTTGTTGTCTTCGTCTGCCATGAGAGTCTCGATTGGTTGCTGGATCTGCGACCGGAGCCGCTTGCGGCCCGGGATTATGGGGGATGGGGCCAGCCTGGGCTGCCACCGACGTGAGCGTGCGGTGTGCCCGCGGGAAGTTCGGGCTCAGTGCCCCGAAAGCAGCGGCAACAAGCCACCGCGCCGATCGAGCGCGACCAGATCGTCGCAACCGCCGATGTGTGCGTCGCCGATGAATATCTGCGGCACGGTACGCCGGCCGGTGCGTTCGACCATCGCGTCCCGCGCGGCGGGGTCAAGGTCGATCCGGACCTCGTCGATCACGGTCACGCCACGCTCCTTGAGCAAGGCCTTGGCGCGCAGGCAGTACGGGCACACCTGGGTCGTGTACATCGTGACGGCGACGAGGGGGATGCTGGAGGTGGACATGGCGAACTCGCGAAGTCAGACGGAACGTTCGATGGGCAGATTGGCTTCGCGCCAGGCCGCCACGCCGCCGGCGACTGCGCGCGTGTTCTCGTAGCCCCGCTTGCGGAGCAGGCCGACGCCGCGCTGTGCACGCGCGCCGGTGGGGCACATCAGCAGCAGCGGTACGGCCTTGTTCTTGGGCAGGTCGGCGCTCGCCTCGAGGCTGCCGATCGGTATGTTCCTGGCGCCGCCCGCGTGACCGGCAGCGTACTCGGCAGGCTCGCTGACGTCGATCAGCACGCCCTTTTCCCGGTTGATCAGGTTGACCGCTTCGCTCGGGCTGACCCGCACGCCACCCGTTCCGCGGGACAGCATGGGCCAAAACAGCAGCGCACCGGAAACCAGGGCAGCCGCGAACAGAAACCAGTTGGCGAGGAAGAAGGTCACGAAGCGATCCGGTTGGGCAGGGCGAACTGCAAAACCCTGGATTATAGAATTTGAGGGTTTCCCCGACATCGGGCTCTCAAGCAACCTCCGAGCACCATCCGCCTCATGTACCAACTCGTGTTGATCCGCCACGGACAGTCCACCTGGAACCTCGAAAACCGATTCACGGGCTGGGTCGATGTCGAGTTGACACCGCTCGGCGTGGATCAGGCGCAAGCCGCGGGCCGGCTGCTCAAGAAGCACGGGTTCGACTTCGACCTCGCCTACACCTCCGTACTGAAGCGCGCCGTGTGGACGCTGTGGCACACGCTGGATCAACTCGACCGCACCTGGCTGCCGGTGGTGCACTCGTGGCGGCTCAACGAGCGCCACTACGGCGCGTTGGAAGGCCTGAACAAGGCAGACACAGCAGAAAAGTACGGGGATGCACAGGTGCTGCAATGGCGCCGCAGCTACGACACACCACCGCCCGCGCTCGACCCGTCTGATCCACGCTGTGAACGATTCGACAGGCGGTATGCCTCACTGAAGGCCGGCGAGGTGCCGCTGACCGAATGCCTGAAAGACACGGTTGAGAGGGTGCTGCCGTTCTGGAACGACGTCATCGTGCCTTCGATCACCGCCGGCAAGCGGGTGGTCGTCGCGGCACACGGCAACAGCATTCGGGCGCTGATGAAGCACCTGGACAACATCTCGGACGACGACATCGTCGGCCTCGAGATTCCCAACGGCGTGCCGATCGTCTACGACCTCGACGCCCAGTTCCGGCCGATCAGCCGACGTTTCCTCGAAATCGACTGACGCGCGGAGACCGGATCAGGCGGTCGGCGTCATCCGCGGCAACTGCGCGGCGATGTCCGCCGAGAGCCGCGCGGCCAAGGCACGGCGCTCGAGATGAGCACTGGGCTGCGCAGCGAGAAAGCTCAGCCGGGCAACGAGCCTGTCGGCCGAAGCGACCGCCCACAGTGACTGCAGAAGCGTCGTGTCGCCGATGTAGGCAGCAGCAGAACTGACCGTCTCCCGGTCATCGCTGAACCTCAACGCGATCGGCTGCACGGGTGCCTGCGCCACGATGGCCGCCTGCAACAGGTTGGCGTGGAACGGCAGCACGCCATGTCCGTCACTGGTGGTGCCTTCGGGAAACACCGCGACCTGCTCTCCCGCCTTCAGAGCCTGAGCAACCAGGTGCAGCACCCGCAGCGCATCACGGGAACGTTCGCGCTCTATGAACAGCGTGCCGCCGCACGCCACGAGCCAGCCCAGCAGCGGCCACGCACGAATGTCGGCCTTCGACACGAAGCGCACGGGCCGGACCGCATTGATCGCCAGGATGTCGATCCACGAGACATGGTTGGCGACGAACAGGCTGGCTCCTGACACCGGCGTTCCGGAAACACGCAGTCCGATCCCCAGCACCGTCAACGCCTGTGCCGACCAGCGACCCACATGGGCCATGCGTCGTGGTGCGTCGATGAACGGGAAGACCACGGCGCATGTCAGCATTCCGCGCAGAACGTGCAGCCCGCAGCGAAGCAGCCGAAGAACAGCCCGCAGGCGGACCCGGATCAAGGCGATTCGAATGCCACGTGCCCGGAGACCAGGGTGTACCTGACGCGACCCGGCAACTCGTGCCCGGTGAAGGGCGTGTGCTTTCCCTGGCTCCTGAGCGCGTCCGGGCGCACCTGCCAGTATTCGGCCGGATCGAACAGGCAGACATCGGCCACACCACCCTCGACCAACTGGCCGGCGCTCGATGCCAAGGATCCAAGCGCGTCAGCGATCACCCGAACCGGCGAGATGGTGATCGTCGCCAACGTGCGAGCCAGTTCCTGTCCGGATTGCTCACCCCACTTCAAAGCCAGTCCGAGCAGCAGCTCTAGACCGGTGGCCCCGGGCTCGGCCTCGGCGAAGGGAAGCGTCTTGGCGTCCTCGTCGACCGGCGTGTGGTCGCTGACCAGCGCATCGATGGTTCCGTCGGCCAACCCGGCGCGCAGCGCGTCCCGGTCGCGGACCTGACGCAGTGGCGGCGTCAGGCGCATCGCGGCGTTGAAATACCCGATGTCGATGTCGGTCAGGTGCAGGTGGTTGACGCTGACATCGCAGGTGATCGGCAACCCCTCGGCCTTGGCGCGTCGCACCAGATCGACGCCTGCGGCACTGCTCAGGCGGCAGATGTGCACGCGTGCACGGGTGTCACGCACCAGTTCGAAGAGCGTGTTCAGGGCGATCGTCTCGGCGATCACCGGCACCCCGGTCAGCCCCATGCGCGTGGCCAGCGCGCCCTTGGCGGCGACCCCGTTGCCGAGGTAGCCATCCTGGGCCCGCAGCCAGGTCGTGTAGCCGAAGGTCGATGCGTACTGCAAGGCGCGATGCAGCACCAGCGTGTCCTTGAGCGCGACTTCGGCGTGCGAGAACCCGACGCAGCCCGCCTCGGTCAGCTCGGCCATCTCGGTCAGCACCTCGCCTGCCAGACCACGCGTCAACGCGCCCAGCGGGTACAGATGCGACTGGTTCAGGTTGCGTGCGCGGAACTTGAGCATCTCGACCAGACCGGGCTCGTCGAGCGGCGGGTCGGTGTCGGGCAGGCAGACGAGGCTGGTCACACCGCCGGCGACGGCGGCGGCCATCTCGGACTCGAGCATGCCTTCGTGCTCGTGGCCGGGCTCGCGCAGACGCACCGCCAGATCGACGAATCCAGGCGCGACCACCAGGCCACGCGCGTCGATGGTTCGATTGGGGTGGAAATCGGCGCTGACCTGGCCGATGCGCACGACGCGGCCGGCCGCTATCGCGATGTCGGTTTGTTCGTCGCGACCGGAAGCCGGGTCGATCACGCGGCCGTTCTGGATCAGGATCTTCATTCTCTTCAGTCCCGCGCCATCAGGCGGAATTGCCCGCAATCGTCGACATCACCGCCATGCGCACGGCGATGCCGAAGGTCACCTGCGGCAGGATCACGCTCTGCGCGCCATCGGCCACGCGGGAATCGATCTCGACACCGCGATTGATCGGCCCGGGGTGCATGACGATCGCATCGGGCTTGGCCAGCGCCAGCTTTTCCTGGGTCAGTCCGTAATTCTTGAAGAACTCGCCCGCGCTGGGCAGCATGGCGCCGCTCATGCGCTCGTTCTGCAGGCGGAGCATGATGATCACATCGGCGCCGCGGATGCCTTCGGCCATGTCGTGACACACCCGCACGCCCATCTCGCGCAGGTCGCCGGGCACCAGCGTCTTCGGTCCGACCGCACGCACCTCGGGCACACCCAGCGTCGTCAGCGCATGGATGTCGGAGCGCGCCACGCGCGAGTGCACGATGTCGCCAACGATCGCCACCGTCAGGTTGGTGAAGTCCTTCTTGTAGTGACGGATCGTGTACATGTCGAGCAGACCCTGCGTCGGATGTGCATGGCGTCCGTCGCCCGCGTTGACCACATGGACGTGCGGCGCACAGTGCTGCGCGATCAGGTAGGGCGCGCCACTCTGGCTGTGCCGCACGACGAACATGTCGGCGTGCATCGCACTGAGGTTGGCGATGGTGTCGAGCAGGCTCTCGCCCTTGGCAGCGCTGGAGCGCGCGATGTCGAGGTTGATCACGTCGGCACTCAGCCGCTTGGCCGCGATCTCGAACGTGGTTCTCGTGCGGGTGCTGTTCTCGAAGAACAGGTTGAACACGCTCTTGCCGCGCAGCAGCGGCACCTTCTTGACCTCGCGGTCGTTGACGCTCAGGAAGGTGCCCGCGGTGTCGAGGATCTGATGAATCAGCGCGCGCGGCAGACCTTCGATGGAAAGCAGGTGGATCAGCTCGCCGTGCTTGTTGAGTTGCGGGTTGTTTCTGAAATTCAAGCCGTGCGCTCCCGGATGTCGAAGCTGAAACGACCTGCGTCATCGCGCACGAGCGACAACCGCTGGGCCGCCGGCAGCGTGATGCGGGCAGCCGCATAGGCAGGGTGGATAGGGAGTTCGCGACCGCCGCGGTCGACCAGCACCGCCAGGATGACGCTCGCCGGCCGGCCGAAGTCGAAGAGCTCGTTGATCACGGCACGCGTGGTGCGCCCTGTGAACAGGACGTCGTCGATCAGCACGATGTGCCGGCCCTCGATCTCGAACGGCAAGCGGGTGTGGTCGGCGCCCGCGGTCATGCCGCGCGACCCGAAATCGTCGCGGTGAAGCGCACTGGAGATCACGCCGAACTCGCCCTCGAGTTGCAGGTCACGCTGAAGTCGCTCGGCCAGCCAGGCTCCGCCAGACCAGATGCCGACCAGCACGGTTTGCGGCCGCAGCAGGCCACGCACACCGGCCAGCAGATCGCCGTACAGCGCTTCGGCATCGAGTTGCAGAGAACTCATTCGGATTCACTCCGCAGGTACTGTTCCAGGATCAACGCTGCCGAAGCAGCATCAAGGTCTCGCGCACCGCCCGCATGGGCCTCGGTTGTCGTGTAGCGCTCGTCGACCTCGTGGACCTGCATCCGAAGCCGCCCATGCAGCTGGCGCGCAAAACGGCGGGCTCGCAGTGTGTTCTCGTGCTCGGCTCCATCCGGGTGATAAGGCACGCCGACGACCAGCGCATCCGGCTGCCATTCACCCACCAGACGCGTGATGGCCGCGAAACGGTCCTCGCCGGTGGCAGCAATGGTGCAAAGCGGCTGAGCGCTGCGTGTGAGCGTGTTGCCGCTGGCGACGCCGACACGCTTCTGGCCGAAATCGAATGCAAGGTAGGTGCGCAGGCGTTGCGCAGCGCCACCGAGTGACGCGCCTGGAACAATGGTTCCGAGGTCAGGCATGCCCGGCATCGGCGCTGAGCATGGCGGGGTCGATCCCCAGCAGGGAAAGCGCCTTGTCGTAGCGCTGCTCGACCGGCGTGTTGAAGATGATCTCCGGCTCGGCCTCGACATTGATCCAGGTGTTGCGGCCCATCTCGTCTTCGAGCTGACCAGCTCCCCAGCCGCTGTATCCCAGCGTCACCAGGATCTTCGTCGGCCCGTTGCCACTGGCCAGCGCTTCGAGCACGTCCTTGCTGGTCGTCATTTCCAGCCCGCCCGGAATCCGCAGCGACGAACTGAAGCGCCCTTCCTGGTCGTCGAGCTGCTCATGCAGGACGAAGCCGCGTTCGGTCTGCACCGGCCCGCCGTAGTAGACAGGCGACTCCGCGAGATCGACGCGATCGAGCTCCAACTCGACCTTCTCGAAAAGACTCTTCAGCTTGATGTCGATCGGCTTGTTGATCACCAGCCCCAGCGCGCCCTTGTCGGTGTGCTCGCAAAGGTAGATCACGGTGCCCGCGAACGTATCGCCGGCGATGCCCGGCATCGCAATCAGGAACTGGTTGGTCAAGTTGATGCTGCCGAAGCTCATCGCCGCATTTTATTCCTGCGGCACACTCTTCGGATGACCCCTTCGCTCGATGCCGCACTCGTCTGGTTTCGCCGCGACCTTCGCGCCGAGGATCAGGCCGCCCTGCACCATGCGCTGAGAGCGGCTCGCCATGTCTGGTGCGTCTTCGTGCTCGACCGCGACATCCTTGACCCGTTACCGCGCGCCGATCGCAGGGTCGAGTTCATCGTTGACAGCCTGGCCGATCTGCATGCGAGGCTGGCGGAACTCGCTGCGGCACACGGGGTGGCAGGCGCCGGCCTGATCGTGCGGCACGCCTGGGCACGCGACGAGATCCCGGCGCTGGCCCAGCGGCTGCGTGTGCAGGCGGTCTACGCCAGCCATGACGACGAGCCCCGTGCGCTGGAACGCGATGCGCAGGTACGCGGACGGCTTGCCCATCTGGGCATCGCGCTGCACACCAGCAAGGACCATGTGATCTTCGAGCGCAGCGAGGTGCTGACCGGCTCGGGTACTCCTTATGGCGTTTTCACGCCCTACAAGAACGCGTGGCTGAAGCGGTTGACGCCGGAGCACCTGGCGCCCTGGTCCATCGAGCCGCATGCGGCGCATCTGGCCGCGTTGCCAAAAGACCTGCCCGGTGGACCACCGTCGCTCGCCGACATCGGCTTCGCGCCCACCAATCTGTCCTCGCTGCGGATGGGGCAGGGAGCCACCGGCGCGCAGGCTGCATTCAGCGAATTCCTCACGCGAATCGACGGATACGAGGACGCGCGCAATTTCCCGGCCGTTAAGGGTCCGAGCTACCTGTCGGTGCATCTGCGCTTCGGCACGATCTCGATCAGGCAACTGGCGCGCGAGGCTCACCGGCGCATGCAGGACGGTTCGCGCGGTGCAGAGGTCTGGCTGTCCGAGCTGATCTGGCGCGACTTCTATCACCAGGTGCTGCACCACCACCCGCACGTGGCGGCACGCAGCTTCAAGCCCGAATACGACCGCATCGCCTGGGAGCATGGCAAGCACGCGGATGCGCTGTTCAGCGCCTGGTGCGAAGGACGCACCGGATATCCCCTGATCGACGCGGCGATGGCGCAGATCAATCAGACCGGTTACATGCACAACCGCCTGCGCATGGTGGTGGCAAGCTTCCTGGTGAAGGACCTGGGCATCGATTGGCGCTGGGGCGAACGCTATTTCGCCGAGCATCTCAACGATTTCGATCTGGCCGCGAACAACGGTGGCTGGCAGTGGGCGAGTTCGACCGGGTGCGACGCTCAGCCGTATTTCCGGATCTTCAATCCGGTCAGCCAGAGCGAGAAGTTCGATCCTGCAGGCAAGTTCATCCGGCGCTATCTGCCGCAGCTCGCGGCCCTTCCCGATGCGGCGTTGCACGCACCCTGGGCAGCGCGGCCGGTGGATCTGGCCGCAGCCGGCATAGAGATCGGTCGAAACTGGCCCGCTCCGGTCGTGCAGCACGATGCTGCGCGCGCCAGGACGCTTGAACGCTACTCGGTGGTCAAGGCAAACCGACCTTCGGATCGACCTTAGAAGAATTCGAAGTCGCCGACCTTGGTGGTGTCCGTCAGCAGTCCCTGCGCCACCAGATCGGCGTGACTGCACACCCGGTTGCGACCATTCTGCTTCGCGTGATAGACAGCCTGATCTGCCCGTTCGAATGCCCCGCTGGGCGTGTCCCCGGGTCGAACTGCGGTGAAGCCGATGCTCACCGTGACACGGCCGACCTGCGGAAACTCGAACTGCTCGGTCAGTACGCGGAATCGTTCCATCGCCTGCGCGGCATCATCCTCTGCGGGGCAACGCATCAGCACCAGGAACTCCTCGCCGCCGAATCGGTAAAGCCGGTCGTGGAGCCGGAAGCTGCGAGCCATCAGGCGCGACAACAGCAGAAGCACCTCGTCGCCGATCAGATGACCGAACCGGTCATTGACGCTCTTGAAGTGGTCGATGTCGATGACGCCTATCCAGTAGCCGCAGGGGTCCCCGCCGCAACAGCGCCGTCCCGCTTTCTCGGCATCGGTATCAGGCATCAGATCGGAGGTCGCCTTCAGGAAGCTCTCGTCAAAGGTCTTGCGGTTGAGCAACCCGGTCAGCGTGTCGCGCTCGCTGTAATCCAGCAGCCTGTCGAAATTGTGAAAGATGCGCAGCACGCCTTCGATGGTCCGCTGCGCGGTCTCGTCGAGCGCGGCATCGGTCTCGATCTCGATCACTCCGACAGCATCACTGCCGCCGACCAGCGGGAAATAGGCCCTGCCGGGCGCGGCTCCCACCATGACCAGGCGCTGCTCGGTCAGCGCCACGAAGCGCGGCTCACTGGGCTCGAGCCGGGGCAGATTCTCGAGGTCACTCCATGGAAGGTCGGACTTGGGCACCGTATCACCGCGGCGCAAATGCCCCCGGTTCAGCCAGCGACGATCCTCGGCTTCGCCGACGCAGCGATGAATGGACACCATGCGCGGCCGGACCATGTCCATGAGCGAGCTCGCCAACGCCAGATCCAGCAACTCTCGGTCGCGATGGCTGGTCAGCTCGGCGATGTGGTCGGCAAACGGGATCATGTCGAATATCGAAGCGGAGCTGTCCTCAAGCCACCACCGGAACGGCCGTGCATCGCGCAATCAACGCCAGCAGGTCTTCTTCGGAATAAGGCTTGCCCAGGTAGTGCTCGACGCCAAGCTGCGCGGCATAGTCGCGGTGCTTCTGGGCGATGCGCGAGGTGATCATGATCACCGGCAGATCGCTCAGGCGCGCATCGGCGCGCAGGTTGCGCACCAGATCGAAGCCATCCATGCGCGGCATCTCGATGTCGCTGAGCACGATGGCGGGTCGCTCCTTTGCGAGCTGCTCGAGCGCGTCGAGTCCGTCCTTGGCCAGCATGACTCGATAGCCCTCACGCAGCAGCATGCGTTCGGTGACGCGTCTCACGGTCAGTGAGTCGTCGACCACGAGCACGAGCGGCGCCAGGGTTCGGGCCGGGCTCTCGTCAGCCGCAGGCTGCGCGTGGCCAGCCAGCCGTGACTGCAATGCCGACTGGGTCGCGACCCGGGCCGAGCTGCCGTACAGGGTCGCCAACGCCACCGGGTTGTAGATCAGGACGACATCACCAGAAGCCATCAGGGTCATGCCGGCCAGTCCAGGCATCCGGGACAACTGCGGGCCCAGGTTCTTGACGACGACTTCCTCGTTCCCGACGACGTCATCGACGTGGATCACGATGCGCTGCGACGCGCTGCGTATGACCAGCACCTGAGCACTGCGCCCGGCCGGTTCGGCGCTGCACGAACTGGTCTGCAACAGCGCGCCCAGCCAGAAGAATGGCAGCGCGCTGTCATCGACGGTGAAACTGCCGCTCAGGTGGGCCTGCTCCATCTCGGCCGCAGGCACCCGACGCACGCTGACGATCAGCGGCGAAGGTATTCCGACGGTGAGATCACCGCAACGAACCATCACGACCTGCGTCACGGCCGTCGTCAGCGGAAGGACCAGCTTGAAACTGGAGCCCTTGCCGGAAGTGGTGGACGTCTCGATGCGACCGCCAATCGCAACGACCTCGGAGCGCACCACGTCCATGCCGACCCCGCGGCCGGACAGCTCGGTCACCTTGTCCGCGGTCGAGAAGCCGGCCGTGAAGATGAGGTTGGCCAGATCGCCGTCGGACAGCGCGGCTCCTTCGGTGATCAGGCCGGTGGCCACGCCCTTGGCACGGATACGTTCGAGGTCCAGACCCCGGCCGTCGTCGCGCACTTCGACACTGACCTCGTTGCCGTCCTGGCTCACCGCCACGACGACCCCGCCGGTGGCGTCCTTGCCAGCTGCCACGCGGGTCTCCGGAGACTCGATGCCGTGCGTCACGCTGTTGCGCAGCAGGTGCTCGAATGCCCCGGTCATGCGGTCGAGCACGCCCCGGTCGATCTCGATCGACCCGCCGACGATGTCGAGCCGGACCTGCTTGCCGGTTTCCTTCGCCGCCTGTCGGACGACGCGGTAGAGCCGATCGGACAGCCCCTCGAACTCGACCATGCGGGTGCGCAACAGGTCGTCCTGCAACTCGCGCGTCAGGCGCGCTTGTGCAGCCAGTTCGTCCTCGGTGCTCTGCAGCGAGCGCTGCAGCGTGCGCTGAACCGTGGCGACGTCGTTGACCGACTCGGCCATCATGCGGGTCAGCTCCTGGAACCGCGTGAAGCGATCGAACTCGAGCGGGTCGAATGCCTGGGCCGACACCTTGGCCGCCTCCATGCGCGCACTGATCTGCGTCTCGGCCTGCAATTCGATGTCGCGCAATTGCCCGCGCAGGCGGTCGAGGTTTTCGGTCAGATCGGACAGTGAGCCCTTGATCTCCTGGACGTCCGAAGCGATGCGCGAACGGGTGATGCTGACCTCACCGGCCTGGTTGACCAGGCGGTCCAGCAAGGGAGCGCGCACGCGCACCGCTGCCGTGGAGATCGAAGCCAACGGCGCACGCGGCGCTTCGACGACGCCCTCGCTGGCACCGAAACGTGACCAGTCGACCTCGGCATTCGCAGCCGAATCAACGGGCCGGTGATCGCTGTCGAAGCCAGGGGCGGAAACAGGAGCCGGTGCAGCCTGCGCCGCGGAAGAGTCCGCAACGGCTTCGGTCTCCTCGACCGCAGCCTCTTCATCGATCGACACCGGGGGTGCCATCTCAACGGGTCGGGCGACCGCAACCGCCTCGGGCGCTGCAGCCTCTTCGGTCGAGGCCGCGGCCCGCTGAACAGCCTCGAACGCAGCTCGCAGCACATCGCAGCGCCCGAGCAAGGGTTCGACGTCATCGGCGGTCAGGGCAGCCTCTGCCGACTGCGACATCAGGTTCTCGATGCGGCTTTCAAGCCGATGCACGAGTTCGCCGAGGCGCATCGCCCCTGCCAGACGCGCCCCGCCTTTCAGGGTGTGCAGGGTGCGCATCGCGCCAGCGGGCTGGCTGGCATCGTCCGGCTGCCTGACCCAGTCCTGCAGGCGAATCGCGAGCTCGCCCAGCAGCTCTTCACCTTCTTCCTCGAAGATCGGGAACAGCTCGGCATCGATCGCGTCGATGGCGTCGATGTCCTCGTCATCATCGAATGGCTGCGGCGCGCCTTCCTGAGCCGAGCGAATCGGTTCGGAATCCGGGACGGGCGATTCGTCCAGCGACTTCAGTTCAGCAACGCCGAGCGGGTCGAGGCGTGGCACATCGGTGCTGACGCTGAAGTCGAGGTGGATCGGCGGGTCGAGCGGTGCACCTTCGCTGTCGAGCAGCGATTCGGCATCGAGTTCGGCAACGGCCGTGTCCAGACGCTGCGCCGAGCTCAGCTCGTGTTCGGCCAGACGGGCCAGCAGGGCTTCCGAAGGCTGCTTCAGGAAGCCTGCCGCGAACTGATGCAGCAGGTGCCGGATTTCATCGGCCGCGTCGACGAACAGAGCGCCCTCTTCCGAGGTGCCCGAACCTATCGCGCAACAGCGCGACAGCGCGTGCTCGAGCGTGCGGGAAAGATTCGACAGATCGGCGAAGCCCACGGTGGCCGAGCTGCCAGCCAGCGAATGGGCCAGCGCGACCGCGGTATCACCGACCGGCCGATCGAGTTCCATCGCCCATTCGGCGAGTTCGGTGCACAGTCGGCGCGACAACTCGTCGGCTTCGTTCAGGTAGATATTGAACAGCGGAATGCCGATGCGCAGCGAGCCGATCACCTTGACCGCCTCGTCCGCATCTGGCGCTTCATCCGCCGTCTCGATCAGCTCGGATGCCTGCCCGATCTCTGGCTCAGCTTCCAGCAAGGCCACCAGCTCGGGTTGAGACTCCAGCGTGGCTTCGCCCTGCTCTTCATCGGATACGCTGAATGGCTCCGACCCGAGGTCCAGGTTCAGCAATTCGAACGACGGCGAGTCGACTGCCTCGGGCAACTCGTCGCGAGTAAGCAGCGAATCATGCGGCAGGGGCTGCGTTGCCTCGGGATCGAACGGCTCGAACATCGACTGCGCTTCGCTGGCCTCCAGATCCAGCGCAAGCAGCCCGGAATCTGCGGGACCGGCTTTCGCCGGATCGCGCAGCAGCATGGTCGAATCCGAATCGAAGGCGACTTCGGGTGAAGACTCGACACCTGTGGCGGGCAGGTTGAGGTCCAGGTCCACGAGCGCATCGAAATCCAGCTCGTCCAGGGCCAGCACTTCCGGCATGGACTCGGCAGCAGGAACCTCACCCGGCATGTCGAGCTCGAAATCCGCCGGCATCGTGAAATCAGGCGGCACCGCACCGCTGTCAGCGTCATCGGACGCGGCGAATGCGAATTCGTGCACGACGGGAGGCAGCGCCGGCACCGCCTCGATGACCGGCGCTTCAGCGCCAGCCTGCAACTGAGCAGCGGCTTCCCGGATGCGGTTCGCCGTGTGCGAGGTCGCGCGCGAGGCGGCGATGTCACCGACCCAGTCTGCGAACTGATCGAGCGACCAGGCGGTGAAGTCGAGCAGCGACGAATCAGCCGCCTGCTGCTCCGAAAGCCGCGTGTTGTAGAGCTGTTCGCAGACCCAGGCGGCATCACCGAATTCGGTCAGGCCCACCATGCGGGCGCTGCCCTTGAGCGTGTGGAACGCGCGGCGCACGATCGTGAGCTGCTGCAGATCGGCAGGCTGGGCCGCGAGTTCGGCGACGGCGCCGCGCGCTGTCTCGAAGACCTCCAGAGCTTCTTCGAGGAACACCTCGCGCATTTCTTCGTCTTCGACGGATTCGTCGGCACCGACGTCCCGCCCGGCGGTGGTTGCCGGTTCGAGGCCGACCGCTTCAGACGAGGTGTGCACGAAGTCCGCCAGCGCTTCGGACAGCTGATCGCGCGCGGCGCTCACAGCATCGGAATCCTGTGCCTTCTCGAGCGCCACGCGCGCCTGGTTGACCGTGGCGGCGAGCGCCGGCTGGTCGGCCGCCGTGGCTTCGTGCGCCAGGCGTTCGAGGTCGCGCGTGACCGCCTCGATCGAGACATCCTCGCGCGCAGCGTTGAAGGCCAGCATCTGCGCCTGCTCGATCAGGCGCGGCTCCGCGACCGCTGGAGCGGGCTCGCCCGGAATCACGGGCTTGCGTTCGCCACGGCCCATCACCGGGGACAACGTTCCGGAATCGGCGTCGTAGGTGAACAACGTCTTGGCCAGAGTGGGCTGCACGCTGAGCATGTCGATCAGGAATCCGAGCGCTCCCAGGTTGTCGGCGAGGCGATCGAACACGCCGGCCTGCGGCACGCGCGCCACATCGACCTCGGTCGAACTGAGACCATCGACTTCATCGCGCATTCGCAGCAACGCGCTGGCTGCGTGGTCCATGCCCAGCACCGACAGCACACCTCGCATGGCCGACAGGTGATTCGGCACCGGGATCAGCACCTCCGGATCGGCCGGGTTGCGGAAGAACTGGTCGATCAGCTTCTCGGCTTCGGACAGGGTCGCGCGCAACTCCTGCACCACGCTGCCCATGGTCTGGCGGTCGGACACCCGTCGATACAGGTCTTCCATCCAGCCTTCGAGAGGCTGCGGCGGCTCGCCCTGCCGAACACTGGCCATGCGCTGCGACATTCGCTGCACACGTGCGCCCAGTTCAGGGTGATCGAATTCGGCGTCCTCGAGGCACGCCTCGACGTAAAGCAGACTGGTGGCCGCCTCCATGGCCAACGGCGCAGACGGCGGAGCAGCGGATTGCTGAGCCTGGGCCGCGGCAGCGCGCAACTCTTCGGCCAGCAATTCCCCCGAGGGGAACAGCCGCTTCAACGACTCGCCAGCGAGCGCGAACTGCTCGGCCAGTCCGTTCAATCGGTGCATTTCCCCGCCGGCCACACCAGACCAGGATTCCTTGGCGGCAGCAACGCGTTTGCGCGCTTGCGCAATCACGGCCGGATCGAATCGACCGAGGGCGCTGACGTGATAGTCGGTTGTGAGGTGATGGACCAGGCCATAGGCTTGGCGGACCGCGGCCAGCCGAGGAGCCCGGCGACCGTCACCAGGCGAATCGGCCTGTGCACAGAAGAACAGGAGATCTCGGGCCAGACGCTCGGACACCTCGCGCCCGCCGCGCTCGAAGATGCGCAACTGCGCCAGCAGCCGCGAGGCCACGCGCTTGCTGAAAACATCGGGAGAGAGCAGCCCTTGCGACTGCGCCTCGAACATGGCCGCAGCCAGCTTCCACAGCGTGCTGGTCTGCGGGTGATCGGTGCCGGCGCCGAGTCCGGCGCAGATGTCACTCATGCGGCTGGCAGTCGCCGGCGTTGGATTGCGCATGATCGACAGCATCTTGCCTTCGATGGCCGAGCGGGTGGCGGCATCTGGAGCGCGCGGCACCGCCAATTCATCGTCAGGCAGCGGTTGCCATTGCCAGTCGCGCGTCCACAGATCGGCGGGATGCACACGGTCGGCGCCAGCCAGTTCCTGGACGGCGCGGTACTGCGGGAACATCGCCAGCGGCGAAACCGTCTTGCCGGACAGCAGGCGTGCGACATAGTCGAGCACGGCAAACGACGCGCTTTCGATCGTGGCCACGGCATGGATGTCGAGCATGCGCGGCTTCGCTATGCAGCGTTGCACAGCCGCTTCGCAGGCGCGCAGCAGGTTGGCTCCAGCGGGCAAACCGACCAGTTCGAGCGCACCGACGCCCTGATGGATGTGCTGGCGGGCGCCGTGGATGACCGCGGGATCGGCGGCATCGACATCCGAGTCGAAGGTGGTCTCGGATTCCTTCAAGTGGCGCCGCAGGGCCTTGTGCGCCAGTTCCAGCGAGCGTCGCAACTCGTCCTGAACCCACGACAGGGCACTCAGGTCGCTCTGGCTTTCCGGGTCATCGCCCCGGCTGTCGGTCGACGGCGGATTGCGCAAGCTGTCCATGCGATGCCTTGTGTCTGGTGATTCTGCGAGGACGAAGGAGTGGGGAGCGAAATGCCAGGCGTGGTGCTCAGACGATCTTGAAACGAGCCACCGATTGCTTGAGTTCCTCGGCCGTATGCGAAAGCTCGCGAACCATCTGCGCGGTCGATCGAGTGCCTTCGCCGGTCTGCTCAGTCACAGCGAAGATGTGCTGGATATTGGCCGCCACGACGTTGGCCGATTGCGCTTCGCCAAGCGCCTGGCTGGAAATATGGGTGATCAGGTCCGACAGCTCGCGCGACACGCGGTCGATGTCGTTGAGCGCCGTGCCGGCCGCGTCCGTCAGCCGGGTACCTTCGACCACGCCCTGGGTCGAACGCTCCATGGCGGCCACCGCGTCCTGCGTGTCGGTTTGAATCGTCTTGACCAGCGCGGCAATCTGGCGCGTCGCGTCGGCCGAGCGCTCAGCAAGCCGCTGCACTTCTTCAGCCACGACCGAGAAGCCACGCCCGGCCTCACCCGCCGAAGCGGCCTGGATGGCCGCGTTCAGCGCCAGCACGTTGGTCTGCTCGGTGATGTCGGAGATCAGTTCGGTGATCTCGCCGATCTCCTGCGACGACTCGCCCAGGCGCTTGATGCGCTTGGAGGTTTCCTGGATCTGGTCGCGGATGGAGTTCATGCCGCCGATGGTGTCCTGCACTGCCTTCAGGCCGGACTCGGTCGCGTTCAGCGACTGGCGCGCAACCTGCGCGGTCTGCTGCGCCTGGGCCGAAACCTCGTTGATGCGGCCGGCCATCTGCAGAACCGACTCGCCTGTATCGCGGATCTCGCGCAGTTGTTCGCTGGACGCCGCCATCAGTTCGGTCGATGTGGCATCGACCAGTTGCGTGGTTTCCGTCACACGGCTCACCGTGCCCTGCACCTGGGCGACCAGCGTGCGCAATTCCTCGACGGTGTAGTTGACCGAGTCGGCGATCGCGCCGGTGATGTCCTCGGTGACCGTGGCCTGCTGCGTCAGATCGCCTTCGGCGACGCTCTGAAGTTCGTTCATCAATCGAAGAATCGCGGCCTGGTTGGCGTCGTTGATGCGCTTGGATTCGTCCTGCAGGCGCTGCGCGTCCACGCGCTGCTGTTCCATCTGCTGCGAGCGCTGCGCCTGCTCGGCGCCAAACACCCTGCGTTGTCCGAAAACTCCGGCGAACAGCGCCAGGCCGGATACGAGCAGGAGGACCGCCGTTCCGCGCTGCTGCGGCTCGGTGTCGGAGGCCGCGAACGACATCAGCACGACTGCCAGGACCCCCAGAAGTCCGACGAGCACCAGCGCACTGAGCCACTGCTGCTGCTGGGCCAGTGGTCGGTTGCCGATCAGCGGCAGGCCGGAGCCCGCGGGCACTGCCGCATCCGGCGGGGGCTGCAGCCGCGATTCGGCGAAATCGGCCATCCCCGAGGGCGCGGCCTCGCTGATGATGGAAGTCTGAAAGTCGAGTGCACTCCTGCCCCCGGCACCTTCAAGCACGACAGTACGTTCCATGTCCATGTTCATCTCCAGCGGCGACCGCTCCTGCACTGCGTCATGCGCATCGGCCGCGTGCGCTGACTCTTCAAAGGACCGCGTGTCGGACGCATCTCGCCCGGACCCGGTGTTTTTCCGTTTGTCCAAAAAAGCCATGGAGGACTCCCCGGTCGCCGATTGTTGGTATGCCGTGGCGGATCAGACCGCCGGATATCGCCGCGTTCTCACTGCCAGTTCGTCGCTTCGACGCAGAGGGCACATGCGTGCGATCAGCCCACGATCTTCAGGAAGGCTGCGTGCCGGACCAGGTCAGCCAGGCTGATTTCCTGCCAGACCCGGCCGTCAACGTCACGCAGACGCTGACCCACGAATGACGGGCTTCCGGCAGGCGCCAGGCTGTCGAGGGTCAACTGCTCCTCACCGCGCAGACCCGCCAGCCGATCGACAAGCA
The DNA here is from genome assembly GCA_017986065.1 of Rhizobacter sp. Lineage (GTDB taxonomy): Bacteria > Pseudomonadota > Gammaproteobacteria > Burkholderiales > Burkholderiaceae_C > PBB1. Next base: position 48,372 of record JAGNWJ010000004.1, read on the forward strand.
GCGCCGCGTTCACGTCGAGCGATGCATTGAATCCCACCAGCATGGCCTGATCCCGCTGATCGGATCCAGACTTGATGCCGAAGAAACCAGCCAGATCGACGACGCCATGCAGATGTCCGCGCAGATTGGCCACACCGAGAAACCACGGGTGCGCGTGGGAAACCGGCGCCAGCGCGGTCATGGGGAAGATTTCACCGGCCTCCTTGAGAGGAAACAGGAACCCTCGGGTGCCACATTCGACGGCCAGCCAGGATCGCCCTCGCAGCGTCGATCGGGCTTCCTGCAGACGTTCAGCCAGACGATGCTGGAGCTCACGCAATGCTTCTTTATTGGCCATGAGCGAGTCGCGTTGTAGCCACGTAGGCGTCAGATCGGAAACGACGGAGGGCGCCGAAGCGCCTGGGTGGTGAGCGAGCCGAAGCGGTCAGCCGAAAGCACGGATCTTGGCCGCCAGTTCGTCGGCATTGACCGGCTTGACCAGGTAATCGCGTGCCCCCTGCCGGATGCCCCAGACCTTGTCTGTCTCTTGATTCTTGCTCGTGCACATGATCACGGGCACCCGCGAGAAGCGAGGGTCCCGCGTGATCGCACGAGTCAGCTGGAAACCGTTTTGCCCAGGCATGACGACGTCCATCAGGATCAGGTCGGGCGTCTGCTCTTCCAGACGCCGCATGGCCTCTTCGCCGTTCTCGGCCGTTCGCACCGCATAGCCCTGCTTCGTCAGCAAGCCCGAGACGTGATAGAGCTCCGTCTTCGAATCATCGACCAGCAGGATGTTCTTGATTGCCATTTCTTGTCCTCAGGAGTCGTTTTGCGGCGCACGGGCTCGGATCAAGCAATCCGCGCGCCGTCAAAACCATGACAAAACGTGTCAGTCAACGACCGCAGGGGCGTCTTCGCCCAGGTGCAGGCGCACCGCGCCCAGCAACTGGTCCTTCGTGAATGGCTTGGTAAGGTAGTCCTGCGAGCCGACCATGCGCCCGCGCGCCTTGTCGAAGAGCCCGTCCTTGGAAGACAGCATGATCACCGGCACATCGGCAAAACGGGCATTGCGTTTGATGATCGCGCAGGTCTGGTAGCCGTCGAGACGCGGCATCAGGATGTCGCAGAAGATCAACGCGGGAGCGTGGTCGTTGACCTTGGAAAGCGCGTCGAAGCCGTCCTCGGCCAGATAGACGTCGTATCCGCCCTGCTTGAGAAAGATCTCCGCGCTGCGACGGATGGTGTTGCTGTCATCGATGACCAGAACCCTGGCCTTGGGGGCATCGGCCCCGGTGTCCTCGTTCACTGACATTCTCCTCATCAGGACGCGCACGTCGCATCCCGCCTGTCGGGTTATCGGTCAGATTTGCACCATCTCAAAGTCTTCTTTTCGTGCACCACATTCCGGACACGTCCAATTCATTGGAACTTCGGCCCAGCGAGTGCCTGGAGAGATGCCGTGTTCCTCGTCTCCGACGGCCTCGTCGTAGATCCATCCGCAGATCAGGCACATCCAGGTTCGAGTTTCAGTCACAGTAGTTTCAAAAGGACACACGGAACGGGGCTCGCCATCGGCGGCGGGTGCGGTCCAGTGAGCCCTCAGGGCGTCATTACAATGAAAACGATTCTAGCGACGCGGTATTTGAGGCGCGCAGACTTCGGGGTGCCGTTGTTGTTCGGCACCGTCATTCCGACCCGATTCGCCGGTCATCGCCCTGGGGCGCGCCGCACTATCCTCACCCGAGTCTCCCGCCATGACCGCACAAACCCAACCGACAGCCGATGCCGCTGACGAGTTGCAGGAAGCACCGGCTCCTGCCTGCGTGATGAGCTTCAACGCTTCGGATGCCACTGGTGCAGGCGGAGTGAGCGGTGACGTCGCGACCATCGCCGCCATGGGCGCGCACGGACTGCCGGTCATCACCTCGATCGTGATGCGCGACACCGCCGAGGTGTTCGACCACCATGCGCTCGAGCCCGACGTCGTCGCCGAACAGGCGCGCTGCGTGCTGGAAGACATCACGATCGCGGCCTGGAAAGTGGGATTCCTCGGCTCTGCCGAAGGCGTCGGTGCGGTAGCGGAAATACTGTCCGACTACCCTGACGTGCCCCTGGTGGCCTACATGCCCAACCTGTCGTGGCTGGACGAAGATCAGCAGCAAGCCTACCTGGACGCGTTCCGCGAACTGGTGCTGCCGCAGACAGAGGTGCTGGTCGGCAGCCACCAGACCCTGACCGACTTCCTGCTCCCCGACTGGGACGGCGAGCGCCCGACTTCGCCACGCGAACTGGCGGTGGCCGCAGCCGAGCACGGCGCCAATTTCGTGCTGGTGACCAGCGTGCTGGTCACCAAGGGCAAGAGCGCCGACCAGTACCTGGACAACGTCCTCGCGTCCCCGCAGGGCGCAGTGACCGGCGAGAAATTCGAGCGCTTCGATGCCAGCTTCAACGCCGCCGGCGACACGCTCTCTGCGGCGCTGGCCTCGCTGCTGGCCTCCGGCAGCGAACTGCATACCGCGGTTGGCGAGGCGCTGGCCTTCCTCGACCAGGCGCTCGACGCCGGTTTCCGGCCCGGCATGGGCAACGTCGTCCCCGACCGCTTCTTCTGGGCGCTGGCGCCCGGCGAGGAAGACGAAGGTGGCGAGGGAGACCCCTCCGAGACAGACTCGCCGGGAACCCGTCACATTCACTGAGTCCTGACGCCCCGGCGCCGGGGCGACCGTCAACGCTCCCGCAAACCGCCATGACTTCCACCAACGCACAACTTTTCGAGCGCGCCCAGCGCGTCATCCCTGGCGGCGTCAATTCGCCGGTACGCGCATTCCGCGCTGTCGGAGGCACGCCGAGATTCATCGCGCGCGCGCAGGGGCCGTACATCTTCGACGCCGAGGGCACGAGATACATCGACTACATCGGATCCTGGGGACCGATGATCCTCGGACACGGACATCCTGCCGTGCTGGATGCGGTGCAGAAGGCAGCCATGGACGGCTTCTCGTTCGGCGCGCCGACCGAGCGCGAGATCGAATTGGCCGAAGAAATCCTGAAGCTGGTGCCCAGCATGGATCAGGTGCGTCTGGTCAGTTCGGGCACAGAGGCCGCGATGAGCGCGCTGCGCCTGGCACGCGGCGCAACCGGACGCGACAAGATCGTCAAGTTCGAGGGTTGCTATCACGGACATGCGGACGCCCTGCTGGTCAAGGCCGGCTCGGGCCTGGCCACGTTCGGCAACCCGACCAGTGCCGGCGTGCCGGAAGACGTCGTCAAGCACACCGTGGTTCTCGAATACAACAACGTCGCGCAGCTCGAGGAAGCCTTTGCGCTGCACGGCGACGGCCTGGCCTGCGTGATGATCGAGGCGATCTGCGGGAACATGAACTTCGTCCGCGCCAGCGTGCCGTTCATGACCCGTCTGCGCGAGCTGTGCACTCAGTACGGCACGCTGCTGGTGTTCGACGAGGTGATGACGGGCTTTCGTGTCGCCCTCGGCGGGGCGCAGAGTCTGTATGCCAGGCTGATCCCTGGTTTCGCGCCCGACATCAGCGTCTTCGGCAAGGTGATCGGCGGCGGCATGCCGCTGGCAGCGTTCGGCGGCCGGCGCGCGGTGATGGAGCAACTGGCCCCGCTCGGCCCGGTCTACCAGGCCGGAACGCTGTCCGGCAACCCGGTGGCCACGGCCTGCGGCCTGGCGACGCTGCGCGAGATCCAGAAGCCCGGCTTCTTCGACGCGCTGACTGCCAGCACCCGGCAACTGGTCGACGGCCTGAACGCGGCAGCCCACGCCAGCGGCGTGCCGATGGTCACCGACAGCGAAGGCGGCATGTTCGGATTCTTCTTCGCCTCCGAGCTGCCGCAGAACTACACGCAGGTGCTGGCCACCGACAAGGCGCGCTTCAACCACTTCTTCCACGCGATGCTCGATCGCGGCGTGTACCTGGCCCCGGCCTTGTACGAGGCAGGATTTGTCAGTTCGGCACACCGGCCCGACGACCTGCTCGCTACGGCCACCGCGGCGAAGCAGGCCCTGCAGTCCTGAAACCCAGACCCGCACGCCAGCGCTCTCGACGACATCCATGCACATCCACATCCTCGGCATTTGCGGCACCTTCATGGGAGGCCTCGCCGCCCTGGCGCGGGAGGCAGGACACCAGGTCACCGGCTGCGACAGCGGCGTCTATCCGCCGATGAGCGACCAGCTGCGGGCCCTCGGCATCGAACTGGTCGAGGGCTACGGGGCTGATCAGCTGGGCGTGAATCCCGATCTGTTCGTTGTCGGCAACGTGGTGACACGGGGCAACCCGCTGATGGAAGCGGTGCTCAACGCCGGAGCGGCCTACATCAGCGGACCCCAATGGCTGGCAGAGCACGTGCTGCAGGGGCGGCACGTGCTCGCAGTGGCGGGCACGCACGGCAAGACCACGACCACCGCGATGCTGGCCTGGATCCTCGAGCAGGCGGGCCTGCAGCCGGGCTTCCTGGTCGGAGGCGTTCCCCTCAACTTCGGCGTTTCGGCCAGGCTGGGGTCCGGCGCACCGTTCGTCATCGAAGCCGACGAGTACGACACCGCCTTCTTCGACAAGCGCAGCAAGTTCGTTCATTACCGCGCCCGCACCGCGGTGCTGAACAACCTCGAGTTCGATCACGCCGACATCTTCGAGAACCTGGCCGCGATCGAGAGGCAGTTCCACCACCTGGTGCGCACCGTGCCGTCACAGGGCCGCCTCGTGGTCAACGCCCGCGACGAAGCGATCCAGCGGGTGCTCGGCATGGGGTGCTGGAGCGACGTGGTGCGCTTCGGCGCGCGCAAGGAAACCCCCGGCGAGCTGCGCGCGCGCGGTGAACCTCATGCATTCGATGTCTTGCGCGGGAGCATGAAGATCGCGCGTGTCGAATGGTCACTGGCAGGAGAGCACAACCAGCTGAACGCGCTGGCTGCGATCGCGGCAGCCGATCACGTCGGCGTGCCGGCGGACGTCGCAGCGAAGGCACTCGCCGGCTTCGAGAATGTGAGGCGCCGGCTCGAGCTGCGTGGCAGCGCAGCCGGCATCAGCGTCTACGACGATTTCGCCCACCACCCGACTGCAATGCGGACCACGATCAATGGCTTGCGTCGCCAGGTCGACGCGCGCTGGAATCCGGCGACCCAGCCGCGGCCGCGCATCCTCGCGGTTTTCGAACCGCGCTCGAACACGATGAAGCTCGGCACGATGAAGGCGCAACTTCCGTGGTCGCTCGAAGAGGCTGACCTGTCCTTCTGCCACAGCGGCGGCCTCGACTGGGACGCTGCGCAAGCCCTGGCACCGCTCGGCAAGCTGGCCGCGGTCTGCGACAGCATCGACCAACTCGTCTCGCGCGTGGCAGCCACCGCGCAGCCTGGTGACCACGTGCTGTGCATGAGCAACGGCGGCTTCGGCGGCGTGCACCAGTTGCTGCTGGACGCGCTGGCCCGCAAAGCCTGATGCAGGCGACTGCCTCGCCCGCGATCACGCACCTGCTCTACCTGCACGGCTTCCGCTCGTCGCCGCAATCGAAGAAGGCTCGGCAGTTTGGCGACTGGGTTCGTGCCCATCGGCCCGACCTGCAATGGTGGTGCCCGCAGTTGCCACCTTCGCCGAGCGACGCGCTGGCGTTGCTGATCGAAGGCACGAAGGATTGGCCGCTCGCACACACCGCGGTGGTCGGCAGCTCGCTGGGCGGCTTCTACGCGACGGTGCTCGCCGAGCGATGGGCCCGGTCCGATGATCGACCGGACGGCGATTCAGTACGCGCGGCGCTCCTCAATCCCGCGGTTCATCCTGCGCGTGACCTCGCCGCCCACATCGGCGAGACCACGTCCTGGCACGATGGCGACAGGTTCTTCTTCCGGCCGGAATTCATCGACGAATTGCAGCAACTGTCCCCGGATCAGATCACGCAGCCGCAACGCTACCTGGCCGTCATCGCAAAGGGCGACGAGGTGCTCGACTGGCGGGAAATGAGCTCGCGGTACGCCGACTGTTCGATCCGGCTGCTCGAAGGCAGCGATCACGCCCTCAGCGACTTCGACGACCACCTGAAAGCGACGATCGACTTCCTGGGCCTGGAAGCAGGCGCCACCTGATCACCAGTTGATGATGGTCTTGACCACGCTGCCCCAGACCACGATGTTGAACCAGAGCAGTGCAACAGCGAATGCCCAGCGCCGGAACATCCGGGTGCGCTTGAGCCAGAGATCGATCCCGGTGGCGATGAATACGCCGAAGCACAGCAGGCTGATGCCACCCGTCAGCCCCAGGATGCTGGCCATCACCCAGTCAAACGGCCTCATATCGTAGGAATCTCTCTCAGTTGGGTGGCCAGACATGGCCGGTTGATGCCGCGAGATGACATCACACAGCCACCACGAATCGTTCGAGGATCAGCACGGCAAAGAATCCAAGCGCTGCGATCACCGCCCACTTGATGATGGTGATGCCCAGCTGACGGTAACGCATCTGGCCCGTGCCGACGTACATCGCCAGGCACACCAGCCCGGCGACGAGCAGCAGCAACAGCACCCATCGGAAGATCAGCATCACCAGGCCGGCGCCAGTTCGGCCAGGCCGGCCGGGGCTTTCGAAGCATCGCCGAAGGTCACGATGTCGTAGCAGCCCGGGTCGGCAAGCACGGCGCGAACCAGCTTGTTGTTGAGCGCATGTCCCGACTTGAAGGCACTGTAAGCGCCGATCAACGGGTGTCCGATGATGAACAGATCCCCGATCGCATCGAGGATCTTGTGCTTGACGAATTCATCGTCGTAGCGCAGGCCGCCGGAGTTGAGCACCTTGTAGTCGTCGACCACGACCACGTTGTCGAGACTGCCCCCGAGGCCCAGCCCGCGCGAGCGCATCAGCTCGACGTCCTTGGTGAATCCAAAGGTGCGCGCGCGCGCGATCTCGCGCTTGTACTGCCCCGAGCCCATGTCGAACACCACATGCTGACCGGTCTGGTTGACGGCCGGATGATCGAAAGCGATCTCGAAGGTCAGCTTGTAGCCGTCGAACGGCTCGAGCCTCGCCCACTTCAGGCTCGGCCCCTCGCCCTCACGCACCTCGACCGGCTTCAGGATGCGCAGGAAGCGCTTCGGCGCATCCTGCAGCACGATGCCTGCACTCTGCAGCAGGAACACGAACGACGCCGCCGACCCATCGAGGATGGGCACCTCTTCGGCGGTGATGTCGACGATCAGGTTGTCGATGCCCAGGCCTGCACATGCCGAAAGCAGATGCTCGACGGTGTTGACCTTCGGCGCCCCCGGATCGCCGCCTGGCGACAGCGCGGTCGCCATGCGCGTGTCGCACACCGAGTGGGCATGCACCGGGATGTCCACCGGTTGCGGCAGATCGACCCGCCGAAAGACGACGCCGCTGTCCGCCGGCGCCGGACGCAGCGTCAGTTCGACCCGCTGTCCGCCGTGCACGCCCACCCCGACCGCGCGGGTCAGGGATTTCAGCGTGCGTTGGGCGAGCATCATTTCATTCTAGGGACGCAAGTGCTCCGTCTCCCCGGTGGGGATTGGGAGCGAACTCCGGCATCGGCCTATCGAGATCAATCGGCCTGCTTTCTGAGGAAGGCCGGGATCTCGATCTCGTCCATGCCGTTGCTGGCCAGCGCATCGACCTTGGCAGCCGCGGTGCGGGTGCGCCACACGCTCGGGGTGCTCAGCGATCCGTAGTCAGGGGAGTTGTGCCCGCCCTGCATGCCGAGCCCGGGCGCGTTCAGCGGGTTGTTCAGGATCGGCAGGTTATCGGTGCCGGTGCGCTGCATCGGCGCGCTGTGGACGACGCTGATCGGCGCCTGCTGGCGGCGCGCCGGGCTCAGGCCGGTGGCGATCACCGTCACGCGCAGCTTGTCGCCCAGACCTTCGTCGTAAACGGTACCGAAGATCACGTGTGCGTCTTCCGCAGCGTAGCGGCGGATGGTGTTCATCGCGTTCTTGCTTTCCGACAGCTTCAGCGTGCTGCGGTTCGCGGCGATCAGCACCAGCACGCCCTTCGCGCCCGACAGGTCGATTCCCTCGAGCAGCGGGCACGCCACGGCAGCGTCGGCTGCCTTCGTGGCGCGATCCGGGCCGCTCGCCTGCGCGGTGCCCATCATGGCCTTGCCGGGCTCGCTCATCACCGTCTTCACGTCCTCGAAGTCGACGTTGACCATGCCATGCATGTGAATGATGTCGCTGATGCCGCCGACGGCGTTCTTCAGAACGTCGTTGGCCTCGGCGAAGGCCTGATCCTGCGTCACATCGTCGCCCAGCACCTCGAGCAGCTTCTCGTTGAGCACCACGATCAGCGAATCGACATTGGCTTCCAGCTCGGCCAGACCTGCGTCGGCGGCCTTCATCCGGCGGTTGCCTTCGAAGTCGAACGGCTTGGTCACCACGCCGACGGTCAGGATGCCCATTTCCTTCGCGATGCGGGCAATCACAGGTGCAGCGCCGGTGCCGGTGCCGCCGCCCATGCCGGCGGTGATGAACAGCATGTGCGCACCACTGATGGCCTGGCGGATGCGCTCGTCGGCTTCCAGAGCGGCGGCCTTGCCGGCCTCGGGCTTGGCGCCCGCACCCAGCCCGGTGGTGCCGAGCTGGATCAGGTGGTGCGCGGTGGAACGGTTCAGGGCCTGGGCGTCGGTGTTCGCGTTGACGAACTCCACGCCCTGAACGCCCTGCGCAATCATGTGGTCGACCGCGTTGCCGCCGCCGCCGCCGACGCCGATCACCTTGATCTGGGTGCCGAGGTCAAATTCTTCGATCATTTCGATGGCCATGTGATGCTCCAGTGCTTGTCTGCAGTTGCCGTGTTGAATAGAGAACCGGGATGGATCCCGTGTTTGCCGTGCGTCTTGTCTTCTTGATGTCAGGGTCGCATTCGTGTCGTGCCGGGAGGCGGTCGCGCCGGGGGAGCACGGTTGCCGCCCGGATGGCAACCGCGTTCGGTCTGGTCGTCGATGGTGGGGTGATTCATCGGGGGTCCGTGTGCTGCGTGTTCAGAAGTTGCCGAGGAACCAGTCGCGGGCGCGCCCCAGCACGGTCTTCACCGAGCCGGCCTGCTGGGCGGCGCGCAGGCCGCGCGAGCGAGCAATGCGGCCCTCCTCGAGCAGGCCCATCACGGTGGCCGAACGGGTGTTCGCGACCATGTCCTGCAGGGCACCGTGGTACAGCGGGATGCCCTTGCGCACCGGCTTGAGGAAGATGTCCTCGCCGAGCTCGACCATGCCGGGCATCACCGCCGCGCCACCGCAGATCACGATGCCTGACGACAGCAGCTCCTCGTAGCCGGACTCGCGGATGACCTGGTGCACCAGCGAGTAGATCTCCTCGATGCGGGGCTCGATCACGCCGGCCAGCGCCTGGCGGCTCAACATGCGTGGCGCGCGATCGCCGAGTCCTGGAACCTCGAGCTGGTCGCTCGGATCGGCCAGCAGTTGCTTGGCCACCCCGAACTCGACCTTGATCTCCTCGGCGTCCTTCGTCGGCGTTCGCAGCGCCATCGCGATGTCGCTGGTGATCAGGTCGCCGGCGATCGGGATCACCGCCGTGTGGCGGATCGCGCCGTCGGTGAAGATCGCCACATCGGTGGTGCCGGCACCGATGTCGACCAGGGCAACGCCGAGGTCCTTCTCGTCTTCGGTCAGCACGGCGTGGCTGCTGGCGCTCGGGTTCAGCACCAGCTGATCGACCTCGAGACCGCAGCGGCGCACGCACTTGACGATGTTCTCGGCGGCGCTCTGCGCGCCGGTGACGATGTGCACCTTCACCTCGAGGCGACCGCCGCTCATGCCGATCGGCTCCTTCACCTCGTGGCCGTCGATGACGAATTCCTGCGGCTCGACCAGCAGCAGCCGCTGGTCGTTCGGAATGTTGATCGCCTTGGCGGTCTCGACGACGCGCGCCACGTCGACCGGAGTGACCTCCTTGTCGCGCACGATCACCATGCCGGTGCTGTTCTGGCCGCGGATGTGGCTGCCGGTGATGCCGGTGTACACGCGGGTGATCTTGCAGTCGGCCATCATCTCGGCCTCCTTCAAGGCCTGCTGGATGCTCTGCACGGTGGCGTCGATGTTCACCACGACGCCGCGCTTGAGCCCGTGCGTCGGTGCACTGCCAAGACCGGCGATGCGCAGCTCGCCGCCGGGCAGCAGTTCGGCCACGACCACCATCACCTTCGCAGTGCCGATGTCGAGACCAACCACCAGATCCTTCAATTCCTTGGCCATCCGATCCTCTCGCTCAATTCCGGTTGCCCGCGCCTGGTCCGGTGCCAGGGTTCAGCGTTGTCGTGATTCCCCGCAAGCGCAGGGCGTAGCCGTCGCGGTGCCGCAGATCGGCATACACGAGCGGTGCTTGAAACTGTTCGGTCACCTGGCTGACCGTGCCAACGAAGCGCTCGGCCCGCGCCACCACCTCGTCCTCGCTGCCCCGGCCCAGTTCGACCTTGGCGCCACTGTCGAGCTCGGCACGCCACGACGCCCGACTCGACAGTCGCAGCGACTCCACACGGCGGTCCAGCCGCCCGAAAACCGACTGCAGGCGGGACAGCATCGCGAGCATCCCGGCTGAACTGCCTTCGGGACCCTCGAGCACAGGCAGTCCTTCTTCCTCGACATCGCCGACGCTCGCCTCGAACACCTCGCCCATCGTGTTGACGAGCTGGTCGGTCGCACCGCCGCCACGCCACAGGGCGGCCGGCCGGTGCTCCTCGAGGCGCACCTTCAATCGGTTGGGCCACACGCGCTGCACCACGGCGCGACGCACCCATGGCACGGACTCGAAGGCACGCTGGTCGACCTGCAGGTCGGTGGTGAAGAAGTTGCCCCGCAGCTTCGGAACCGCATTGACACGGATCGTCGCCACGGTGTTGCGGCTCAGGTCGCCTTCGATGCCGATCGAACGCAGCGCGAACACGGGCTGGCGGGTCAGCAGGTGCAGCGCGGTGGCGCCCAGCAACAAGGCGGCCAGCACCAACAAGCCGTTCGCGGTGTATCTCATCCACCGGACGTCGGCCGGCAATGCAGGCACCGCCGCTCGGTCTCGCGCGGCTGACATCGATCGGACGAAGGGGGTGCTGGACATGGAGCGTTCAGGCCTTCACGTCTGTCGCAGACGACACCGGAGCCGCCGGCCCGTCAAGCCTGGCCTGACTGAGAATCAGCAGGCAGAGCTGGTCGTATCCGATGCCGACGGACCGTGCCGACATCGGCACCAGCGAGTGCGACGTCATGCCTGGCGAGGTGTTCATCTCGAGCAGGAACGGCTGACGGTCAGCTGCCCGGATCATCAGGTCCGCGCGCCCCCAGCCGCGGCAGCCGAGCGTCCGGTACGAAGCGAGCGCCAGACGCTGGATCTCGCGCTCCTCGGACTCGGGCAGCCCGCTCGGGCACAGGTACTGGACGGTGTCGGTGAAGTACTTGTTCTGATAGTCGTAGGCGCCTTCCGGCGCCCGGATGCGGATCACCGGCAGCGCGTGCGCATCGGCGCCTTCGCCGATCACCGGGCACGTGACTTCCTCGCCGTCGATGAACTCCTCGCAGAGCACATCGGCGTCGTATTTCGCGGCGAGCACCACCGCATCCAGCATCTGACGATCCACGTCTCCGCCACCGGTCACTTTCGTGACGCCGATCGATGAACCCTCGCGCGGCGGCTTGACGATGAGCGGCAGGCCCAGCTGGCCGGGCACGCGGCGCACCTGCTCGATGTCGTGCTCGCCTGGCGGCAGCCACACATGGCGCGGCGTGGGCAGTCCCTCGGACAGCCAGATGCGCTTGGTCATGACCTTGTCCATCGCCACCGCCGACGCCATCACGCCCGAGCCGGTGTACGGGACGCCCATCAGCTCGAGCGCGCCCTGGACCGTGCCGTCCTCTCCATGGCGGCCATGCAGTGCGATGAAGCAGCGGGCGATGCCGAGCTTCTTCAGATCGGAGAGGTCGCGCTCGGACGGGTCGAAAGACTGCGCGTCGACGCCCAGCGACTGCAGCGCAGACAGCACACCGTGGCCCGACATCAGCGAGATGGCTCGCTCGGCCGAGGTACCGCCCATCAGCACCGCGACCTTTCCGAGGGCTTTCGGATCCACGTTCATCGGCTGCCCTCCATCGTGACCGCAGCGGCCGCATCCGTCCGGCGCTGCAGATCGAGCACCTGCGCGGGCACGCCACCTATCGATCCCGCCCCCATCGAGACGACGACATCGCCAGCCCGCGCGTGATCGAGGATCGCCTGCGGCATCGCGGCGACGTCGTCGACGAACACCGGATCGACCTTGCCGGCCACGCGCAGCGCGCGGGCCAGCGCGCGGCCGTCGGCGGCGACGATCGGCGGCTCGCCGGCGGCGTAGACCTCGGTCAGCAGCACCGCATCGGCACTGCCGATGACCTTGACGAAGTCCTCGAAGCAGTCGCGGGTGCGGGTGTAGCGATGAGGCTGGAAGGCCAGCACCAGGCGGCGCCCGGGGAATGCGCCCCGTGCCGCCGACAGGGTGGCTGCCATCTCGACCGGGTGGTGACCGTAGTCGTCGATCAGCGTGAAGCTGCCAGCGGATTCGTCAGCCGCCGCGGTCGCCCGAACCTCGCCATAGCGCTGGAAGCGCCGATCGACACCGCGGAAGTCGGCCAGACCCTGCACCATCGCCGCATCGGGAAGCTCCAGCTCGGTGGCCACCGCAATCGCGGCCAGCGCGTTCAGCACGTTGTGGTCGCCCGGCAGGTTCAGGGTGACATCGAGGTCGGGCATCGCGATGCCGTTGCGACGCTGCACCGTGAAGCGCATGCGACCGGCACGCGCCTGCACGTCGACCGCGCGCACCATCGCATCGGCACCGAAGCCGTAGGTCACGACCGGGCGCGACAGCATCGGCATGATCGAGCGCACGCCCGGGTCATCGCTGCACACGATGGCCGCGCCATAGAACGGCATGCGGTGGACGAACTCGACGAAGGCCTGCTTCAGCCGCGCGAAGTCGTGGCCGTAGGTGTCCATGTGATCGGCGTCGATGTTGGTCACCACGGCCATCACCGGCAGCAGGTTCAGGAACGACGCGTCGGATTCGTCGGCCTCGACGACGATGTGGTCGCCCGAGCCCAGCCGCGAGTTCGCACCGGCGGCATTGAGCCGCCCGCCAATCACGAAGGTCGGGTCCAGCCCGGCCTCGGCCAGCACGCTCGTGACGAGGCTGGTGGTGGTGGTCTTGCCGTGCGTTCCAGCGATCGCGATGCCCTTCTTCAGGCGCATCAGTTCGGCCAGCATCACGGCCCGAGGCACGACCGGCACGCGACGAGCACGTGCCGCAGTCACCTCGGGGTTGTCGGCCTTGACCGCGGTCGAGGTGACGACCGCCTCCGCGCCGTCGATGTTCGATGCATCGTGACCCACGGCCACGCGGATGCCGAGCGATGCGAGCCGGCGGGAGGTGGCGCTGTCGCTCTGGTCCGAGCCGGACACCCGGTATCCCAGGTTGTGGAGGATCTCGGCGATGCCGCTCATGCCGGCGCCGCCGATACCGACGAAGTGGATGTGCTTGACGGCGTGTTTCATGCTGCGATCAAACCTTCGAGTTCATCGGCCACACGCGATGCCGCCCTGGGACGGGCCAGCGCTCGCGCCCTGGTCGCCATCGCGAGCAGCGAGTCGCGCGTCAGCCCGGCCAGCACATCGGCCAGATGGCGGGGCGTCAGTTCGTTCTGCGGCAATTGCAGGGCCGCACCGTGCGACGCCATCCACTGCGCGTTGTCGCGCTGGTGCGACGTCGTGCTCACCACCAGCGGCACGAGCACGCTGGCAACACCGGCGGCACACAGTTCGCTCACGGTGATCGCGCCGGCGCGGCAGACGATCAGGTCGCAGTCGGCGAGGCGCGCGGCCATGTCGTCGATGAACGGCAGCACCTCGGCGTCCACCGTGGCGCCTGCGTAATCGGCCTGCACCGACTCCGCATGCGCAGCGCCCGTCTGATGGGTGACCCGGGGCCGCTGCGCCAGAGGCATCAGCGCCAGCGCCTGCGGCAGGCAGCGATTGAGCACCTGGGCACCCAGGCTGCCACCGACGACCAGCAGACGAAGCGGGCCGTCGCGGCCTGCGAAGCGCGTGGTCGGCGCGGGCAGGCTCTCGATCTCGGCGCGCACCGGGTTGCCCGTGACAACGCCGTGGCGTGCGCCTTGCGCTGCCGGTCCGTCGAACCCGAAGGCCACACGGTCGGCCACCGGCAGCAGCGCGCGGTTGCTCATCAGCAGCGCAGCATCCGCGTTGACCAGCATCAGCGGCTTGCCGAGCAGCGAGGCCATCAGGCCGGCAGGAAAGCAGAGATAGCCGCCCATGCCGAGCACCACCCGCGCGCGGCGGCGGCGGATGATGCCGAGGCAAGCCCAGAAGGCGCCGAGCATCCGGATTCCGCCCGTCAGCGTATGGAAAAGTCCTTTTCCGCGCACACCGGTGAAGGCGACGGTATCGAGCGGAATTCGGGTGGGCGGGACCAGCCTGTTTTCCATGCCGGTGGGTGTGCCGAGCCAGCTCACGGTCCAGCCGCGCTGCTGCATTTCCTTCGCCACGGCGAGGCCGGGGATGACGTGGCCGCCGGTGCCGGCTGCGACCACGATCAAATGTTTGCCCTGGGTCATGCTTGACCTCTCGGCATGGTTTGCATTGCTCGGTCAGACCGCGCCGGGTCTCGGCCCGGCAGCCGAGTAACTTTCATTTGCAGGCCCAAATGAAAGTCACCAAAGCAAAGGGCCTGAACACCAGCCCATTTGCTAACCACGCTGCGGCCAGAAGGTTGACTGCCGAGGCTCTGGCACGAGATCGATCGCCGGACTCCGGCCACGAGCACCTCGCTAACGTCCAAACACTTGTTGTCGCTGCGGCTCGACCCTACGGGTCCTCGCGGCGATGACCCGCAGGGTCGAGCCGTGTCGAGTCCGAGTCGTCTGAATGTGAGCGAGGAAACCGAGGCGGTAGCTCGGAGGATGTTCTCGAGCCAGAGCCTTTGAAGAAGGTGTGCAGCCGAAGCGATCAGCTCAAATGGCTGGTGTTCGGGCCTTCTTTTTTGGTTACTTTTTTCTGGGCCAGCAGAAAAAAGTGACTCGGCTGCCGGGACGAAACCCCGGCGCGGTTCATCGCACCGGCGCGCTGCAGCGAAAGGCAAACGAACCATCATGCCCGCCCTCCCCGCATCAACTGCCGGTTCTCGATATCGACCCGCGCCACGATCGCCAGCGCGATCATGTTCATCAGGATCGCCGATCCCCCGTAGCTCATCAACGGCAACGTCAGTCCCTTGGTGGGCAGCACGCCCAGGTTGACCCCCATGTTGATGAAGGCCTGACCGCCCATCCAGATGCCGATGCCCTGCGCATAGAGCCCCGCATAGACCCGGTCCAGCGCGATCGCCTGGCGGCCGATGTGGAACACGCGCCGCGACAGCCAGAAGAAGGCGACGATCACGCAGGCCACGCCGACGAAGCCCAGTTCCTCGCCGATCACCGCGAGCAGGAAGTCGGTGTGTGCCTCGGGCAGGTAGTGCAGCTTCTCGACGCTGGCCCCCAGGCCCTGCCCGAAGAACTCGCCGCGTCCGAACGCGATGAGCGAATGCGAAAGCTGGTAGGCCTTGCCCAGCGTGTACTTCTCGTCCCACGGGTTCAGGTACGCGAAGATCCGCTCGCGACGCCAGTCACTCAGCGTGATCATCAGCACGAAGGCACCGATCAGTACCGAGGTGATCAGCAGGAACATGCGGCCGTTGACGCCCCCCAGGAACAGGATGCCCATCGCGATCATCGCGATGACCAGGAACGCACCCATGTCCGGTTCGGCCAGCAGCAGCAGTCCGACCACCGCCACGGCGAATGCCATCGGCAGCACCGCCTGCCAGAAGTTCTCGCGTGCGTCCATCTTGCGCACCATGTAGCCGGCGGCGTACATCGCCATCGCCAGCTTGGCGAGTTCGGAGGGCTGGAAGTTCAGGAAGCCCAGCGGAATCCATCGGCGTGCGCCATTGACTCCCTTGCCGATGAACGGGACGAGCACCAGCAGCAGCAGGATCAGCGCCCCGACGAAGATCCATGGAGCCGACTTCTCCCAGAAGCTCACCGGAACCTGCACCGCGACCAGCGCAGCCAGCACCGCGATCAGCAGCGAGACCAGATGGCGCACCAGGAAATGCGTCGGCGAATACAGCGTGAACTTCGGGTTGTCCGGCATCGCGATCGAAGCGCTGTAGACCATGACCAGGCCGAGTGCCAGCAGCGCCAGCACGATGCACAGGAGCGCCTGGTCGAATGCAAGCAGGCGAGCCGGCGCCCCGGACGACACATTGATCCAGTCGCGCACCGGGATGGCCGTGCTCTCGCTGGCGTCGGAGCGCCACAGGCCGGAGACGCGGGCCCTCAGGGAACCGAACCGCGGCAGGCGCAAGGTCGTCATGCGGCCACCCCCGCATCCGCCGCGATCGCGTGGACCTCGTCGACGAACACCTCGGCGCGGTGCGCGTAGTTGCGGAACATGTCCAGGCTCGCGCAGGCCGGGCTGAGCAGAACCGCATCTCCGGACTTCGCCTGCTCATGGGCCCAGCGCGTGGCAGCCGCGAGCGTGGCGTGGCGCTGCAGCACGAGGCCGTCGATGCCGGACAGCGCCGCCTCGATCAGCGCGGCGTCGCGCCCGAGTGTCGCGACGGCGCGCGCATGACGGCGCACCGGCTCTGCCAGCGGCGTGAAATCCTGGCCCTTGCCGTCGCCGCCGAGGATCACGACGATCCGGGACGGCGCGCGGTCGGCGCCCAGCCCTTCGAGCGCCGCGACGGTCGCGCCGACGTTGGTGCCCTTGCTGTCGTCGTAGGCGTCGACACCCTCGATGGTGGCGACGTGCGCGACGCGGTGCGGCTCACCGGCGTACTCGCGCAATCCGTGCAGCATCGGCGCCAGCGGACAGTCGATCGCGGTCGCGAGTGCGAGTGCAGCCATCGCGTTGGCGGCGTTGTGACGCCCCCGCACCCGCAGCGCATCGGCCGGCATCAGGCGCTGGATGTGCAGTTCCTCTGCTTCGACTTCGGTGCCGGCACGCACCCGCTTGCGCGGAAAGCTGTCGTCGGATTCAAGGGCACGCACCAGCCAAGCCATGCCGTTCTCGCTGACCAGACCGAAGTCGCCCGGGCACTGCGGTGCGTCGAGGCCGAAGCGGACGATCTGGCGCTCGGCGGGCTTGGGCGCGCGGGACCTGACGGTGCCCTTGGCCGGGATGTCCGCCGGCTGAACCGATCGCGCCAGCGCTTCGACCCGCGGATCATCGCGATTGACCACCATCACCGCCTCGCGGCCCCAGACACGCGCCTTGGCGGCGGCGTAGTTCTCCATCGATCCGTGCCAGTCGAGGTGGTCCTCGGTGAGGTTGAGCACAGCCGCGGCGTCGGGTTCGAAGCCCTTCGCTTCATCGAGCTGGAAACTGCTGAGCTCCAGCACCCATACCTGAGGCAGGCTGTCGCCGTCGATCGCATCGGCGAGCGTCTGCAGCATCGTCGGCCCGATGTTGCCGGCCACGGCCACCTGCCTGCCGGCGCGCTCGACCAGCAGCGCGGTCATCGCGGTGGTCGTGGTCTTGCCGTTGG
Organism: Rhizobacter sp.; assembly: GCA_017986065.1. GTDB lineage: Bacteria > Pseudomonadota > Gammaproteobacteria > Burkholderiales > Burkholderiaceae_C > PBB1. The sequence goes on from JAGNWJ010000004.1 coordinate 65,960, forward strand.
TGCCGGTGATCGCGAGCACCCGCGGCGCGTAGCCCCGGTCGGCCTTCAGGTCCGCCAGGGCGCGCGCGAACAATTCGAGCTCGCCCTGCACCAGCAGGCCACGCTCGACGAACCGCGCGAGTGGTGGAGCGATCCGGGCATCGGTCGGCGACAACCCGGGACTCTTCAGAACCAGTCGAACGCCTTCGAATGCGGCATCGGCCAGTTCGCCGCCCAGCACGGTGGCCTGAGGCACGTGCTCTGCAAGCGCCTGGGCATTCGGCGCAACGGCGCGGGAATCCCAGACGCGCACGGTTGCGCCGCAACGCGCGCACCAGCGCGCCATCGCCAGACCCGAGTCGCCGAGTCCGAGCACGAGCACCACGTGACCCTGGAGGTGATTCATGTGCGTGCCCCGCTCATCGCAGCTTCAGGCTGGCCAGCCCGACCAGGCACAACAGCATCGTGACGATCCAGAAGCGCACGACGACCTGCGTCTCCTTCCAGCCCGATTTCTCGAAGTGATGGTGCAGGGGCGCCATCTTCAGGATGCGCTGGCCGGTGCCGTAGCGCTTGCGGGTGTACTTGAACCAGCTCACCTGCATCATGACCGACAGGGCCTCGACGACGAACACGCCGCCCATCACGCCAAGGACGATTTCCTGCCTCGTGATCACGGCGATGGTGCCCAGCGCCCCGCCCAGCGAGAGCGCGCCGACATCGCCCATGAACACCTGCGCGGGATAGGTGTTGAACCACAGGAAGGCCAGCCCCGCACCGGCCATCGCGGCGCAGAACACCAGCAATTCGCCAGCGCCCGGGATGTGGGGGAACAACAGGTACTTGCTGAAGTAGGCATTGCCGATCACATAAGCAAAGACGCCCAGCGCCGAGCCCACCATCACCACCGGCATGATCGCCAGACCGTCGAGTCCGTCGGTCAGGTTGACCGCGTTGCTCGCACCGACGATCACGAACCAGGTCAGCACGATGAAGCCGTAGACGCCCAGCGGATAGCTGATGGTCTTGAAGAAGGGCACGATCAGGTCCGCAGTCGGCGGCAGATCGTTCGAGAAGCCGCTCTGTACCCAGCGCACGAACAGTTCGAGGACCCGCAGGTTCGAGGTCTCGCTGACGCTGAACGCCAGGTAGAACGCAGCCACCAGCCCGATCAGCGACTGCCAGAAGAACTTGTCTCGCGAGCTCATGCCCTCGGGGTTCTTGTCGACGACCTTGCGCCAGTCGTCGACCCAGCCGATGGCGCCGAATCCGAGCGTCACCAGCAGCACGATCCAGACGAAGCGGTTGGACCAGTCGAACCACAGCAGCGTCGACACCGTGATGCCGATCAGGATCAGCACGCCGCCCATCGTCGGCGTACCGGACTTGCTGAGGTGTTCCTTGATGCCGTACTCGCGTATCGGCTGGCCGATCTTCAGCGCAGTCAGCCGGCGGATCACCCAGGGGCCGAAGGCCAGGCCGATCAACAGCGCGGTCATCGCGGCCATCACCGCGCGGAAGGTGATGTACTGGAAGACCCGGAAGAAGCCCAGCTCCGGGTAGATCGTCTGCATCCACTGCGCGAGGCTAAGCAGCATGCGAGCCTCCCATCGCCGACGAGGCGGCGCTCTTCAGCGCAGCGACGATGCGCTCCATCTTCATGAAGCGCGATCCCTTGACCAGCACCGATGTGGCGACCGGAGCCTGGGGCAGTGCGGCCAGCAGGTCGTCGACCGAATCGAAATGCCGCGCCGCGCCAAAGGCCGCCGCGGCGTGCGCGCACAGGGATCCGGCGGTCCACAGCGCATCGATGCCGGCGTCGCGCGCAAACCCGCCGACCTCGCGGTGAAACGCCGGCCCCTGGTCGCCCACCTCGCCCATGTCGCCGAGCACCAGCCAGCGCGGGCCGGGCAGCCCCGCCAGCACCTCGATCGCTGCGCGCACCGAATCGGGATTGGCGTTGTAGCTGTCGTCGATCAGCGTGACCTGACGGCCGTCTCGCACGAAGCTGCCTGCCTGCGAGCGCCCCTGGACCGCCTTGAAGGCTTCGAGGCCGCGCACTGCCGCATCGAGCGGGCATCCGGCCGCCAGAGCGCAGGCCGTGGCAGCAAGCGCGTTCTTGACGTTGTGCAGTCCGGCGATGTGAAGTTTCAGCAGGCGGCTGCCCGCGGCTGCATGCAGCGCCACCAGCCAGTGATCGGCGGACCACGACGCAGTGGCGGTGACATCGGCCGCAACGTCGCCCAGCGCGAAGGTCAGCACGCGCCTGTCGCCTGCCAGCGTGCGCCACAGCGGCGTGAATTCCTCGTCGGCCGGAAACACCGCGACGCCATCGGCGCCCAGGGCCTCGATGACGCTGCCGTTCTCGCGCGCCACCGCCTCGACGCCGGACATGAACTCCTGGTGCTCGCGCTGCGCGTTGTTGACCAGAGCGACCGTGGGTGCGGCCATTGCAGCCAGCTGCGCGATTTCCCCGGGATGATTCATGCCGAGCTCGACAACGCCGGCTCGATGAAAGGTGGTGTCATCCTGCCGCAGGCGCAGCAGCGTCAATGGCACGCCGATGTCGTTGTTGAAGTTGCCTTCGGTCGAGAACGCGCCTTCACCCTGCCAGGCCCGAAGGATCGCGGCGATCATCTGCGTGACCGTGGTCTTGCCGTTGCTGCCGGTGACCGCGATCAACGGAATGTCGAAGCCGCGCCGCCAGCCTGCCGCCAACGCACCGAGCGCCAGGCGGCTGTCGCCGACCTGCAGGCCGGGCAGACCGGCTTGCGCGACATCCCGTTCAGCCAGCACCGCGGCTGCACCGGCCGCCCGGGCCTGGGGCAGGAAATCATGGGCATCGAAGCGCTCGCCGCGCAGCGCGACGAAGAAATCCCCCGCGCGCAGGCTGCGCGTGTCGCTGTGAACCCGCTTCAACCGGGTGGCGCCGTCGCCGAACAGGCGCGATCCCGGCAGCAGATCGTGTGCGTGCGCAAGCGTCATCACGGCTGCTTCTCCGCAACGCCTGCACGCGCCTGCAGTTCGGCGCGGGCTGCGCTTGCGTCGTCGAAAGGATGCCTGACACCGGCGATGTCCTGATGAGCCTCGTGACCCTTGCCTGCGATCAGGACCACGTCGCTCGAACCCGCCCGAGCCACCGCATGGGCGATCGCTGCACGGCGGTCCTCGATCACTTGCGGCTGGGCCTGCCCGTCCATGCCCGAGACGATCGCCGAGATGATCGAGCCCGGCACTTCGTCCCTGGGGTTGTCGCTGGTCACGACGACGTGCCCTGCCAGCCGCTGGGCGAGCGCGCCCATCAGCGGCCGCTTGCCCGCATCGCGATTTCCACCGCAGCCGAACACGCACCACAACGCACCTCCGCGAGCGGCAGCCAGCGGCTGCAGCGCGCGCAATGCCTTGTCGAGCGCATCGGGCGTGTGCGCGTAATCGACCAGCACCTCGGGCAGTTCCTGGTCGGCCTGCGACCCCAGCGTGACCCTCTGCATGCGGCCAGGTACCGGTGCCAGCGTCGAGCAGGCTCGCGCCGCATCGTGAAGTGGAACGCCCAGCGCGCGCAGGGAGGCGACCACCTCGAGCAGGTTGGAGACGTTGTAGTCGCCGATCAGCGCGGTGCGCACCGGCACGGACGGTTCGCCGGACTCGACCAGGTCGAATGCCAATCCACCGTCGACGTAGCGCACCGATCGGGCAGCCAGGCGCGCCGAATCGCTTGCCGCTGCCGGGCCCGCCAAGGCGCAGGTCCAGACGTCGAGCCCGCTGCCATCGAGCGCCTGCTGCAGCGCCACACCCTGCGGGTCGTCGACGTTGAGCACGACGGCGCGCAGTCCGGGCCAGCGGAACAGGTCGGCCTTGGCCTGCCAGTAGGCATCCATGGATCCGTGGTAATCGAGATGGTCCTGCGTGAAATTGGTGAACACCGCGACATCGATGTGCGTGCCCGACAGTCTCTGCTCGGCCAGACCGATCGACGAAGCCTCGATCGCACAGGCGCTGAATCCGTCGTCGGCAAAGCGCCGGAAGGCCCGATGCAGGGTGACCGGATCGGGGGTCGTCAAGCCGGTCGCCTGCAACGCCGGCGCCACGGCAGGGCCAGGGTTGACGGGCGCCGCACCGATGCCCAGCGTGCCGATCACGCCGCAGCGCAGGCCCAGCACGGACAAGGCCTGCGCCGTCCACCACGCGGTCGAGGTCTTGCCGTTGGTGCCGGTGATGGCGATCACGGACAGCCGGCGGCTCGGCGCTCCATAGAACGCGCTTGCCAGCACGCCGGTGGTGGCCTTCAGGCCGTCCATCGCGGCGACCCGAGCATCGTCGAAGCCGTAGGCTTCGGCTCCCTCGGCCTCGACCAGACACGCCGGCGCGCCGGCTGCGAGCGCGGGCTGGACATGGCGCCGTCCGTCCTGCGCCTGACCGGGCCAGGCGATGAAAGCGTCGCCGGGTTCGAGCTGACGACTGTCGGTGGCCAGACCGCGCGCACCTTGCTGCGCGAGCCAGGACAGCGCAGCCGGGACCGAGCCGAGTGTCTGCAGCGCCATCAGAAGCTCTCGTCCTCACCAGGCACGTCGCGCGCGATGATCTGCGTCTTCACGTCGAGGTCAGGCTGCACGCCGAGCGTGCGCAGCGTGTTCTGGACCAGGTCGCTGAAGACCGGCGCCGCGACGTCACCGCCATACCACTTTCCGGCGGTCGGCTGGTCGACCATCACCGCGACGATGATGCGGGGGTTCTTGATCGGCGCGAGGCCGACGAACCACGAGCGGTACTTCTTGTTGTCGTAGCTCTTGCCCTCGTGGCTGTAGGCCGTACCCGACTTTCCGCCGACCGAGTAGCCGACGGTCTGCGCCTTCGGCGCGGTACCGCCTGGCCCGGTGACCAGCGCAAGCATCTGCCGCACGGCCAGCGCCGTCTGAGGCGAGATCACACGCAATCCGGGCACCCTGGCCTCGGCCCCCTGCGCCTCGCTCTTCATCAGCGTGACGGGGATCATCTCGCCGTCGTGCGCGAACACGGTGTAGGCGTGAGCGATCTGGAACAGCGAGGCCGAAAGCCCGTAGCCGTAGCACATCGTCGCGTGCATGGTCTCGTCCTTGGCAATCGCCTTGGCCGAGGGAAGCCGACCCCGGACGGACCCCGGGAAGCCGATCTGCGGCTTCTGCCCGAAGCCCACCGCCGTGTACAGGTCCCACATCTCGCGCGGCTGGAACATCAGCCCCATGCGCATCGAGCCGATGTTGCTGGACTTCTGGATCACCTCGGCCACCGTCAGGTCGCCGTGCGGGTGGGCATCGCTGATGATGAATCCGCCCATCGCGATGCGCCCGGGCGCGGTGTGGATGATGGTGTCGGGCCTGACCCGGCCGGTCTCGAGCGCCCAGGCAGCGATGAACGGCTTGACCGTCGATCCCGGTTCGAACGTGTCCGTCATCGCCCGGTTGCGCAACTGCTCGCCGGTCAGGTTGCGGCGGTCCGACGGCGCGTAGCTCGGGTAGTTGGCAAGAGCCAGCACCTCGCCGGACTGCGCATCGAGAACCACCACACTGCCGGCCTTGGCCTTGTTCTCGGCGACCGCATCGCGCACCCGCCGGTAGGCGAAGTACTGGATCTTCGAGTCGATCGACAACTGGATGTCACGGCCGTCGACCGGCGCGATGCTGTCGCCGATGTCCTCGACGACCTTGCCGAGACGGTCCTTGATGACGCGCCGCGTCCCGTTGCGGCCGGTCAGCTCCTTCTGGAAGGCGAGTTCCATGCCCTCCTGGCCGCGATTTTCGGCATCGGTGAAGCCCACCACATGTGCAGCGGCCTCGCCCTCCGGATACTTGCGCTTGACCTCGCGCAGCTGGTGCACCCCCGGCAGGCCGAGCGCCAGCGCGTCCTTGGCCTGCGTCTCGTCGACCTGTCGCTTCAGCCAGACGAAATTGGGGTTGTCGTCGAGCCGATCGTCGAGTGCCTTCGGCGTCATGCCCAGCAGGCGGGCGAGCTGCCGACGCTCACGGCTGTCGGCCGCGAAGTCCTTCGGGATGGCCCACAGCGAGGGCGCCGGCACGCTGGATGCCATCAGTTGCCCGTTTCGGTCGAAGATGCGCCCGCGATTCGCCGACAGGTCGAGCGTGCGCGCATAGCGGGCCTCGCCCTGCTTCAGATAGAAAGACGAACCGATGACCTGCACGTACAACGCCCGGCCGAGCAGCACGCAGAAGCCGAGACCGACCAGCGCGACCAGCACCTTGGAGCGGGACGCGGGCGTGCGAGAGGCCAGCAGCGGGCTGCTCGCATAGTTGATGCTGCGCGCATGGCCGGCCACCGGCTTGGCGACGGCTCCTGCCCGGGCGTTCCAGCCCCCCTGCCTCATGGCTGCCCCCGCGACGACGCGGCCAGCCCGGGCCCGACGGCGGACGAGGCGCGACCGGCATCCGCCGTGACCGTCACCTGCTTCATGATGGCCGGCGTGGCCTGCACCATGCGCAGCTTGTCGCGCGCGGTCTTCTCGACCCTCGCGGGTGCAGCCTGCGTCTGCCGCTCGGCCTGCAGGCGACCGTATTCGGTCTCGAACTGGCGCTGCTGGTTGCGTGCGCGATCGAGCTCGCCGTACAGGTGGTGCGCGTCGTAGGAGACACGCACCAGATAGACGCTGCTGACGAGCAGCACGAGGAGCAGCAGCAGGTTGAGGCGCGTCACGCGTGCCCCCTTCGCGATGCACGCTGCACCACCCATCGGCGGCATGTGCAATCCGGTCGCATCGCCGACATCACCTGCGACTCCGGGCCGGCGGCGGCGGCGCAGACGCGGCGTCAGTGCGCTCGGCCACGCGCATCACCGCCGAGCGCGCGCGCGGGTTGGCGCGCAGCTCGGTCTCGCCGGGCTTGATGCGACCCAGCGCCGTCAGCCGCATCGCCACCTCGGGCGCGAACGGTGCCCGACGATCGAACACCGCCTTGCTTTCGCGCGCGATGAATGTCTTGACGATGCGGTCTTCCAGCGAGTGGAAACTGATCACCACGAGACGACCACCGGGAGCCAGCAATTCGAGCGCCGCGCTCAGCCCCTGTTCGAGCTCCTCAAGCTCGGCGTTGACGAAAATCCGAAGAGCTTGAAACGTGCGCGTTGCAGGGTTCTGGCCCGGCTCGCGGGTCTTGACTGCACCAGCCACGACTTCGGAAAGCTCCCGCGTGGTTCGAACAGGGTTCCCGCCTTCGCGCCGAGCAACAAGCGCCTTTGCAACCTGTACAGCAAACCGTTCTTCCCCATAGTCCCGAATCACCTCCGCAATGTGGCGCTCGTCGGCGCGGGCCAGAAAATCCGCAGCGCTTTCGCCCCGGGTCGTGTCCATCCGCATGTCGAGCGGACCGTCGAAACGAAAACTGAATCCACGCTCGGGGCTGTCGATCTGCGGCGACGACACGCCCAGGTCGAGAAGCAGACCATCGATGCGCGAGACCCCGGCCGCGGCCAGCGTCGGCACCATCTGGCCGAAGCTCGTGTGGTGGATCGAGAAGCGCGGGTCGGCGAAGTCCGGATCGCCGGCGGCCGCAGCCACCGCCTCCGGATCGCGATCGATCGCCAGCAGGCGCGCACGCGCCCCCAGGCGCTGCAGCAGCAGGCGTGAATGCCCACCGCGCCCGAAGGTGCCATCGACATAGACGCCGTCGGCCGCTCGCGCAAGCTGCTCATCGTCCGCCGCACCCGGGGGAGCGGCGTGCAGCAGCGCATCGACGGCTTCGTCGAGCAGGACGGTGGTGTGGGCACTGGCAGGTGCGGTCGTCATCGCACAGCGCTCAGAAAGTGAATCCCTTGAGCGCTTCGGGCATGTCGCCCTTCACCACCTCGGCTTCGTGCGAAGCGTGCTGCACGGCATCCCACAGTTCGAGGTGGCTGCCCATGCCGATCAACATCACGTCGCGGTCGAGCCCGGCGGATTTGCGCAGTTCGGGGGCGATGAGCACGCGCGACGAGCCATCGAGATCGACGTCCATCGCATTGCCGAGAAACATCCGCTTCCAGCGGACCGCCTCCATCGGCAACGCGTTGATGCGGTCGCGGAATTCCTCCCAGGTCGGGCGAGGAAACACCATCAACGGACCGTCGGGGTGCCTGGTGATCGTGAGCTCGGTGACTTCCAGTGCGCGCAACACGGACAGGTGGCGGGCAGGCATGGTGAGCCGCCCCTTGCTATCCAAGGTCAGCGCCGCAGGCCCCTGAAACACCAGATTTGCCACAAAAACCCAGAAAAGTGCACCAAGTCCCACTGTATCGCATCGCATCTGCCTGGGTCAACGCAGATGTAAAAGAAAATCCAATTAAATCAATCACTTAGCGGGCATTCTGAAGGCGCCGAACAGCCAAAATCCTTAAAAAACAAGCAGTTGAGAAGCGCTTTGAAAGTGATGGGTGAGAAGTCGCCGGCAGGCATCGACGCGTCAGCCTCGGCATCGAGGCTGGGTCAACGAGCGCCCGCCCGCCGTCGGGCGGCGGCGTGAGTCGGATCAGCGCGGGGACACGCCGATCAGCCACAGGTGCACCGCACCGATGAAGGCTGCATACAAACACAGGCCAACGGTGAGCGCAATGGCGTCGTTGTAGCGCCCGGGCGGGGCTCCGGGCACGCTGCGCGCGACGCGGTGCTTCAGCGAAATCCGGTCGGCCACGGCCCACGCCAGGAAGGACCCGAACAGCACGGTGGACGCGAGGGTGCCGTTGGCCAGCAGGTGGGCGAGCGCCCACAGCTTGGTCGCGACCAGCATCGGGTGCCGGGTGATGGCCGAGATGCGCCCGGGCAGGTACGAGGCCAGCAGCAGCGGAAACACCGGCAGCATCAGCAACCACGCCACATGCCGCAGTGCGGCGGGCGGCTGGTACAGAAGGACCGGTGCGCCACGCGCCTGCCCGTATCCATGAAGGATCAGCGCAAATCCGACCAGCGACAGGAGCGCGTAGATGCCCTTCCAGGCCATGTCGCCGAGTGCGGCAGCCTGACGGTTGCGCCAGGCCGGCGCGAAGATCGACGTCGAGTGCACACCGAGAAAGATGACCAGACCCAGGATCAGCATGGACATGTCGTTCGCCTTCGCAAAGCGATCAGTCTATGCCGCGTTCGCATCGCGGGCCGACCCGAGGGCGACCCGCTGCGGGCTCAGGACATCAGTGCGGCGGCCTGTGACAGGGGATCGTCCTTCGCGTCGCTGTCGGGTTGCGCGTTCGGAGCAACCGCAGTGACCGTCGTCGTGCGGGGCATCGATCCCAGGCGGGTGCGCGCAGGTGCGGGAGGCACCAGCGGCCGGCCCTGCAGCCAGTCCTCGATCTGTGCGGGCGGCATCGGCTTGCTGAACAGGTAGCCTTGAAGTTCGTCGCAGCCTGCGTCGCGCAGCCAGTCCGCCTCTTCAAGGCGTTCGACGCCTTCGGCGACCACGCGCAGACCGAGCGTGTGGCCGAGCCCGATGATGGCCTTGGTGATGGCCCAGTCGGCCGGATCTTCAAGGATGTCGCGCACGAAGCTCTGATCGATCTTCAGCTTGTCGATCGGGAACTGGTGCAGGTAGTTCAGGCTGGAGTAGCCGGTACCGAAGTCATCGATCGACAAGGTCACGCCGATGTCCTTCAGCCGTTCCAGGCTCTCGACCGTCGCGATCGCGTTCTCCATCAGGAAGGTCTCGGTCAGCTCGATCTCGATGGCCGAGGGATCGACGCCGTGCGTGCCGAGCGCTTCGCGCAATTGCGCTGGCAGGGACGGGTCCCGCAGCTGGATGGCCGACACGTTGACCGAGATCGGGATCACGCCGAGACCGGCATCGCGCCAGGCCGCGTGCTGGCGGCAGGCCTCGCCGAGGATCCACGCACCGATCGGCACGATCAGGCCGGTCTCTTCGGCGATCGGGATGAAGGTCGCCGGCGAGACCATGCCGTGCTCCGGACGCTGCCAGCGCACCAGGGCCTCGAGGCCGACGACACCACCGCTCGCTGCGTCGACCCGCGGCTGGAAGTGCAGCAGCAGTTCGCCCCGTGCGGTGACCTCGCGCAGCTCGTTCTCGATCGCGAGGCGCTCCTGCGCCTGGATATGGAACTCGGGGGTGAAGAAGAGCGCCTGATTGCGGCCGCCCGACTTGGCCCGGTACATGGCGGCATCGGCGTGGCGCATCAGGTGGTCGATGTCGCGACCGTCCTGCGGGTAGACAGCCATGCCGGCGCTGCACGACACATGGAGCTGGACGCCCTCGACGGTGTGGGCCTCGCGCACCAGGGGCAGCATGCGCTCATGGACGATGCTGGCGACCTCTTCGGCGCTGCTCACGCCATTGAGCACCACGACGAATTCGTCGCCGCCAAGGCGGCTCACCGTGTCTCCCGCGCGCACCGCCTGGATCAGTCGCCTGGATACCGAGCGCAGCAGGGCATCGCCGACATGGTGCCCCATCGAGTCGTTGATGTTCTTGAAACGATCGAGGTCGATGAAGACGACCCCCACATGCTGACCGGTTCGGCCGGCCTGTTCGACCGCCATGCGCAGCCGCTCGAGGCACAGCGACCGGTTGGGCAGATCGGTCAGCACGTCGTGGTGGGCGAGGTGGTGGATGCGCTCCTCGCTCGCCTTGTGTTCGGTGATGTCGGCACCCGCTGCAACGAAATGCGTGATCCGGCCATCGCTGTCGCGCACCGCGTTGGCAACCAGCCAGGTCGGATAGGCCTCACCTGTCTTGCGCTTGAGCCAGACCTCGCCCTGCCACATGCCGCGGATGACAGCCGACTGCCAGAGCGTCTCGTAGAAATCGGCATCGTGTCGCGACGAGTAGAGGAATTCGGGCGTCTGCCCCACCACTTCTTCAGCGCCCCAACCCGAATCGCGGCTGAAGGCCGTGTTGGCGGTCAGGATGCGACGTTCGACGTCGAAGATCACGATGCTTTCGGATGAAGCCTCGAACACCTTGGCCCACAGCTTCAGGCGCTGCTCGAGCATCTTGATCTGGCCGATCGGAGTGAAGACCGTCAGCAGCGCAGGCTGCCCCTGGTAGGTCAGGCGCCTCGCGGAAAGCAGCGCCCACGAGGCGCGGGAGCCACCAGCACTGGCTTCGCCCGACTGCCACTGCACCTCGAAGCCATCGACACGGTCGGTGTCGCTCAGACGCGAGAAGAAACGGGCGCGCGCATGCGGTTCGAGGCGCAGGCTCCATGGATCGGTCGTCACGCCCTGGAGCCAGGGCTGCGCCGGCTGGTTGGCATGCAGCACGCGGTGCTCCGGGATCGAGGTCACGATCAACGGCATCGGGAAGGATTCGAGCAGCGCACGCTGGGCTTCCTCGGCGCGGCTGGTGGCGGCCAGGTCTTCGCGCACGACGCGCTCGCGGTCCAGGTCGCCGAGCATGCCGTTGAAGGCCTGCACCAGTTGCCCGATCTCGTCGCGACTTTCATGGGCGGCGCGCATCGTGTAGTCGCCGGTGGCGCTGACGCGCCCGGCGACATCGGCCAGCCGCTGCAGCGGCTGCGCGATCTGGCGCGCGACGAAGTAGACGATGCTGAGGATCAGCATCAACAGTGCCACGGCCGTGCCCAGGTGCGTCCACATCCGCACGAACAGTCCCTGGATGCGGGCATCGAGCAGGCCTTCGAGCCCCACGGTGGCCGCGCGCCAGGTTGCGTGCAGTTCGGCCACCAGTTCGCGGTGCTTGGCGGCAAGCACTTCGCGACGGTCGGCGGCACCGCGGTCAACGATGTGCATCGGGTGCTGACGGAAGGACGCCACCGCTGCCGTGAGGCGATCTCGGGCCGGCGCCAGCGCCGCGCGCAGCGTCGGCGGGCCAGCCGCCAGCGCTTCCGCATAGTCGGAATCGATGCCCTGGAGCACGGCGTCGAGCCGGCCCTCGAGGATCAGCAATTCGGTGTGCACCTTGTTGCGCTGGTCGGCCGGACTCTGATCCAGTTCGACCGCCTTGTGCACCGTCAGCGCGAGCAGTTCCTGCAGTTCAGGAAACCGCAGCAGCACCAGCGACATCGTGTAATAGCTGTCGAGATCGGGGTCGAGGATCAGGTTCGACTGGTTGCCGATGCGGGTGATCAGTTCACGGCCGGCAGCCATCGAGGCCGCCAGTTGTCCTGCGTCGAAGACGGGCCGGTTCATCGCCGTCTGCAACGCATCTGCGAAGGCGGTACTGACATCGGCGGACTTCATGCCCTGGCCGTGCCGTGACTCGGCCTCGCGAAGCGCGGCGAGCCGAGGCTCCCACTCGACCCGGTCGAGTCGGGTCGCGGCCGCATCCGCGCCGGGATCGCCTGCCTTGACGGGCGGCAAGGGTGTGGGCAGCGCGACGAGCACATCGCGGACCGCGGCGATGTAGGCGTTGCCGGCGACTTCCTTGCGCGAGAAATCGATCGATATGTATTTTTCGCTGATCAGGATGCTCGAGACATAGATGACCGCCGTGAGGTCAAGCAGGTAGATCAGCAGGAGCTTGCGCCCGACGGGCAGCTGTCCGATCGCCCGGATGATCAGGGTCAACATGTCTCAATACCCTCTGGTTGCGAACCAGGTCATCGCAAGCAAGAGCGCGGCCACAAAATCAACTGGGCCCGAAACACCGCGCTGTTCGACGGCTCGAGGGATCAATTCGATTCCTTGATGATCCGGCCGCTGGCCGACTGGATCGGGCGGGCATTCATCGGATAGAGCCGCGAGAAGATGCTCAGCTGTTCGGCGGAGATCTCGACCGGCGTCTTCATCACCATCCAGAGCACGCCCTCGCTGCAGGGCGGCGTGGTCAGCGATCCCATGTAGGTGAAGTAGCGCCGATCGGTCGGCAACAGTGCCATCAGGTCGATCTGGCCCTTCGCCATCACCTCGTCTCCCTTTTCGAGCGGCAGGTTGTTCCACACGTTCTGAACGACCGGCTGCGCACTGCCCCGGTCGAGCAGCACGGCGATCACCGCCAGCTTGCCCTCGACGCCCTTGTGCACCAGGTGCACCACCATGTCGAACGGCTTGCCGTTGATACGCTCCTCGGAAGGGCGATGGAAATGGAACTGGACCAGCTCGTAACGCTTGCCGGTGACCTCGATCGTGTTGCCCACCGCCACGTTGACCTGCACCGTGTGTCCGTTGTCTATGACGCGGAAGTTGCTCGGCCGGTAGTTGAACTGCACCGCATCGAGCTCGACCTTGATGCCATCGGTGATGTCGATCGGGCTTTGGCGGGTGCCGGTGGAGCACGTCGCGAACTCGGGCTGGAGCGCACCCCAGGATTCGGGGCCGCCCGCGCCTTCGTAGCTCCAGTGCGCAGCGGACTGGTGACCTGCAGCCGCCGCCTTGAGTTGCGCGGCTTCGAGCCTGGCCGCATGGGTCGGGCTGGCGCCGATCACGCGAGTGGAGTTCGACACCGGCGTCAGCATGGCGCGGGACACCGGCGCTGCCGGCGCAGCGGCGGAATGCGAGACCACCTTGACCACGCCAGGCGTGGCGGACTCGCTCACCTTCGATGTGCCAAGCTTCTCGGCGAGTCGCTCGCGAATCGCATCCATCGGGTCGCGTGGAGGACGCTTCACCGGGGTGTCTGTGCTGGTGTGCTCCGATTCGGATGCCGAAGCGGATTCGTCGCCCTTTCCGGCCTTGCTGGCGCCCGCCAAAGGTTTCTTCGCGGGGCCGGACTTGTGCTCGGCGGCCGCCGGCGCATCGTCGTGGCCGGTGGCTGCCTGCGCGCCGGTGAGCGAAAGGACGGCCCACAGCGATGCAATCAGCAGGCGATGGCGCACTTCAATGACGTGACAGGGACGGCGGCATGACATGGCGGACACTCCAGAACGAGACTCGGTGGTCTTCGCGAAGGTATCGGCCGAGCCGCGCTCGACTTGAGGGGGTACCCGACCCTGCCGGTCGAGTCAGGCGATCCTCGGCCGGACCCAGGCCCAGGCCACCGCGCCGATGGCCATCAGGACCAGCGAGGTGAGCGCCAGCGCCAGCGTCGAGTGCATGACCAGCGGGGCCACGACGCCCGCCACCACGCCGCTGGCCGTGCTGCCGATGCAGGCCTGCAGCGACGAAGCCATGCCGCGCCGATCCGGAGCCTGATCGAGCACCATCAGGGTCACCACCGGCACCATCATCGCCCAGCCGAACGAGAAGACGGCGATCGGCACCATCGCCCACCAGACGTTCGGCTCGAAGACGAGGTTGAGCGCGAGATTGAGCAGTGACACCGTGCTCATCACCAGGAAGCCGTCGCGAACCTGGACCTTGGGGGAAACGTGACCGGCCAGTCTTCCAGACAGGAACGCGCCGCCCATGATCCCGGCGATGGTGAGCAGGAACAACCAGAAGAACTGTTCCGGCAGCAGCCCCAGGTGCTCGCCCAGGAAGACCGGCGCCGACAGGACGTACAGGAACATCCCGTTGAACGGCACGCCGCTGGCCAGCGCCAGCGCCAGGAAGCGCCCGCTGGTGCCCAGTTCGACATAGCCACGCATCAGGTGCCGCAGGTTCAGCGGCTGCCGCTGCAGCGGATGCAGCGATTCGGGCAGCAGCCGGTGATTGGCGATCCACAGCGCCACACCGATGGCGGTCAGGAACCAGAACACCGCGTGCCAGTCGAGATGCACGAACAGGAACCCGCCCACCAGCGGGGCGACGGCGGGCGCGATGCCGAAGTAGATGGTGACCTGCGACATCACCCGCTGCGCATCGGCCGGCGGGAACATGTCGCGGATCACCGCGCGCGACACGACGATGCCGGCACCGGCAGCCATGCCCTGCAGCGCGCGAAAGAAGATCAGCACGCCGATGTGCTGCGACAGCGCGCAGCCGGCCGATGCCAGAGTGAACACCGCGACACCCCACAGCACCACCGGTCGGCGGCCCAGGCTGTCCGACAGCGCACCATGGAACAGGTTCATCACCGCGAAGCCGAACAGGTAGGCCGACAGCGTCTGCTGCATCTGCACTGGCGACGCATTCAGCGATGAGGCGATGCCGCTGAAGGCCGGCAGGTAGGTATCGATGGAAAACGGGCCGACCATGCCCAGACACGCCAGCAGCGCCGCCAGCGCCCAGCGCGGCCGGCGCCAGAGCGTGGCAGCGTCAGGGTTCATCGGGTCTGTTCGTCCGGTTCGTCATGGGCAGGCCGCAACCTGCGACCGCCCAAAAATTAGTGTGAAGCGAGCCGATAGGCCGGATTCTGTGCAGCCGGGCCATCTTTCGATCGCCCGGCCGTGACCGCCATTCCTCTGGGCCGTGCATCACTGCACGGCTCGGTGCCACCTACCCGCCAGCTCCGCGGAGCCACATCAACGCTGGCCTATTTGGTGTTGCTGCGCGCAGAGATTGCTCGTTTCACCCGAAGCAGGGCTTGCGCCCCACCTCGACTCGTCTCTGTAGCTCTGATCCTCACCTCGCGGTGGACAGCCGTTAGCTGCTGCGCTGCCCTGTGCAGTCCGGACCTTCCTCCAGTGCGCCCTTTCGGGACCCTGCACCAGCGGCGGTCTGGCTTGCTTCACCT
>JAGNWJ010000004.1:81514-93166 GCA_017986065.1 Rhizobacter sp.
CTGTAGCTCTGATCCTCACCTCGCGGTGGACAGCCGTTAGCTGCTGCGCTGCCCTGTGCAGTCCGGACCTTCCTCCAGTGCGCCCTTTCGGGACCCTGCACCAGCGGCGGTCTGGCTTGCTTCACCTATGGATTATCTCAGGGCGGCCGCAGGTTGCGCGCGGGTCAGGGTATCTGACGCAGGCGCGCAATGCGCTCTTCCATCGGCGGATGGGTCGAGAACAGCGCCATCAGACCGCTCGGGCGCGAGCTGATGCCCATCGCCTGCATCGCCTTCGGCATCTCGCCAGGATCGAGCCCGCCAAGTCGAGCCAGCGCGTTGATCATCGGTTGCTTGCGACCCAGCAACTGGGCCGAGCCGGCGTCGGCGCGGAACTCGCGCTGCCGCGAGAACCAAGCGACGATCATTGCCGCCAGCACGCCGAGCAGCAGGTCCATCACCACAGTGGTGATCATGTAGCCCACGCCCGGGCCTTCCCGGTCGTTGCGCAGGATCATGCGGTCGACCACGTAGCCGATCACGCGCGACAGGAACACCACGAAGGTGTTCATGACGCCCTGGATCAGCGTCATCGTCACCATGTCGCCGTTGGCAATGTGCGCGACCTCGTGCCCGATCACCGCCTCGACTTCCTCGCGCGTCATCGACTGCACCAGGCCGGTGGACACCGCAACCAGCGCCGAATTCTTGAACGCACCGGTGGCAAACGCGTTGGGTGCGCCGTCATAGATCGCCACCTCGGGCATCGCGATGCCCGCGCGCTCGGCAAAGCGGGCGACGCTGCTGACGAGCCACTGGTGCGTGGCATCGCGGGAATCGTTGATGACCTGGGCGCCCGTGGTCCACTTGGCCATCGGTTTGCTGATCAGCAGCGAAATGATCGCGCCGCCGAAGCCCATCACCAGCGAGAAGCCCAGCAACGAGCCGAGGTCGAGGCCGCTGGCCGTGAGGTAGCGGTTCAGGCCCAGCAGATTCACGGCGATGCCCAGCACCACCATCACGGCGACGTTGGTCAGCAGGAACAGGGCGATGCGCTTCATGGGATCCTTTCAGCAGTCGAGCAGCGGTTATGCGGTCGACCCACCGGATTTCAAGGCGCGGGCCGAACGACGGAAGACCGTCGCATCGTCATAGAAGCCCGGATGCTCGTTCAAGTTCCACCACCCGGGCACGCCGAGCACGGGCAACGGCAGCCAGGGCCTGGAGGCCAGCACCTCGGCACCCAGATGACCTGCAAGCCAGGCCGCCGGATCGGCGACCTCGAACGGAACCACCCAGACGTGGGCGGTGATCGGCTTGCGCGGCCGAATCAGCTTCTCGATCAGCGCGTGGCCGAACAGTTCCAGGCGGGCGTGGCTCCATAGCACGCGGTGCGTGACGAACAGGGCCGCCCAGTCGCGCTGGCGCAGCGCGTCGATCAGCTCGGGTGGCGCCTGCAGCCAGGCAGCGTTTTCATCGAAAAGGGTCAGCGCATCGCGAACCGGGCCGCGAATCGCTCCCACGGCGCCATGTTCGATCTGTTCGATGTGCAAGGCATTGAGCCGCGCCTTCAGTGCCGGATGAGTGAGCCAAGCCAGTCCGTTGAACAGATCATGCGCGTTCTCGCGCGTGGGCACGCTGCCGGTGCGGCCAATGAAGGATTCGTAGGGTTCACCGGGGGCGAGCGCCTGCTGCCCGACGAAGCAGCGCGGCTTCGCGGCAGCCCTCGAGGAACGCCGGGCCAGCGCCTGATTCAGTGCGTCGACGACGGACGCTCCTGACTCGATGAGCCGGCCGATCGGCTCGCCGACGCTTCGATGCGGTGCCAGCCAAGGCGCGGCCCAGTCAATCGTCGACCAGACACTCCGGCCGCCCGCGACTTCAGTCACCCGAGGAGGCAGCGCCCAGGAAGCGAACCGATTCGGGCTTCTCGATCGGCAACAAGGCGAAATGCGAATCCAGCTTCTTGAAGAACGACGTGGTCTTGCCGCTCTTGGTCAGCAGGCCTCGCTCGCGCAGGGCCACGGCCACGCCATTGAGCCGGACGGCCGCTCCGCCGCGCAGGTCGGGACAGGCTTCGAGCACCGCCTCGACAGCAGCGGGAAGTACGCGCGGCACGGCTGCCGCCGGCAGCAAGGCCTGCGCCGCCGGCGGGGTCTTGGCCGCCGGCCGCCTTCGTGGCGCGGTGGGACGCGCCGCAGATGAATCGGCAGGAGCCTCGACGGCAGCGGTGAGGGGCACCGGGATCGCCACGCGCGCGGCAGGCCGGCGCGCACGCGCCCTCGCCGGCGCGGCAGGCGCTGTGGCCTCCGGGGGAGCGGCCGCCCGGCTTGTCGCGCGCACGGCAGGCCGCGCCTTGGCCGGGCCGATCACCTCGAACTGATCGTAGACGCGCTCGTAGTCGCGTTCGATGTCGCGGCCCGACTTCCCCTGCTGTCCGTAGCCGGTGACGCGGCAACCGAGTTCACGCAGCCGCACGATCAGCGGCGAGTAGTCCATGTCCGACGACACGATCACGACCTCGTCGACCGGCTGCCGCAGCACCAGCTCGACCGCGTCGATCGCCATCGCGATGTCGGTGGCATTCGGGCCGGCAAAGGTGCTCGGCAGGAAGCGTATGGCGTGATCGCGGCAGATTTCAGCGAACTCGGCCGCCTTCTGCACGCTGCCGTAGGCGCGCCGGTGCTGGAGCCGCGCGCCGGACATGCCAAGCTTGTGAAGCACCTGCCGAAGGACCTCGACGGAAACGTTGTCTGCGTCGATCAGCAACGCGATGCGGGTGATGGAGTCCATGAGGTTTCCCGGTTCAGGCGGCAAGGCGCCAGGGCAGCACTTCGCCGCCACGCAAGGGTTTGAGCTCGGTCTCGCCGAAGGGCAGCGATTCAGGCAGGGTCCACGCCTCGCGGCGCAGCGTGATGGTGCCGGCGTTGCGCGGCAGGCCGTAGAACGCCGGACCGTGAAAGCTGGCGAAGGCTTCGAGCCGATCGAGCGCACCCGCTGCATCGAAGGCCTCGGCATACAGCTCGATCGCCGACAGCGCGGTGTAGCAGCCGGCGCAACCGGTGGCGTGCTCCTTCAGGTGCGTCGCGTGCGGCGCACTGTCGGTGCCGAGAAAGAATCGATCGCTGCCGGAGGTGGCTGCAGCCACCAGCGCCTGTCGATGCACCTCGCGCTTGAGCACCGGCAGGCAGTAGTAGTGCGGGCGCACGCCGCCCATGAACAGTGCGTTGCGGTTGTAGAGCAGGTGGTGCGCCGTCACGGTTGCTGCCGTGTGGGCGCCGGCCGAGGCGACGTACTGCGCCGCCTCGCGCGTGGTGATGTGCTCGAAGACGATCTTCAGTTCGGGAAAGTCGCGTCGCAGCGGAATCAGTCTCGTGTCGATGAACACCGCCTCGCGGTCGAACAGGTCGATGTCGGCGTCGGTCACCTCGCCATGCAGCAGCAGCGGCATGCCCAGGCGCTGCATCGCGTCCAGCGTCGCATGCGTCTTGCGCAGATCGGTGACACCGGCATCGCTGTTGGTGGTCGCACCCGCCGGATACAGCTTGACGGCAACGATGCCGGCTTCCCGGGCTCGCACGATCTCGTCGGGGGGCAACTGGTCGGTCAGGTAGAGCGTCATCAGCGGCTCGAAGACCAGCCCGCGAGGCAAGGCCTGACGAATGCGCTCGGCGTACGCCAGCGCCTGCGCGGTGGTCGTCACCGGCGGCTTCAGGTTGGGCATCACGATCGCGCGGGCAAACTGCCGTGCGGTGTCGGGCAGCACCGATGCCATCGCGGCGCCATCGCGCAGATGCAGGTGCCAGTCGTCGGGACGCGTGAGAGTCAGCGAATTCATCTTGCGATTTTGCATCGCGCCTTGCGCAGATCGATCCGCTCACGGAACCCGGTCCGCCGGGCCCCACGCCGAGCCACCCCAAGCCTGCGGTACCCCTCGCAAGCCAGAAGGAACGACGACGGCGACCAGCGCCGCAATCAGTGCTGCAGGATCTTGGAGAGGAACTCCTTGGCGCGCGGCGACCGCTGTTCTGGCTGGCCGAAGAACCCCTCGCGCGTGCAGTCCTCGATGATCCTGCCGGCATCCATGAAGATCACCCGGTGGCTGACCTTCCTGGCAAAGCCCATCTCGTGGGTCACGCACATCATCGTCATGCCCTCGTTGGCCAGTTGCACCATCACATCGAGCACCTCGCCGACCATCTCGGGATCGAGCGCCGAGGTCGGCTCGTCGAAGAGCATGACGATCGGGTCCATGCTCAGTGCGCGCGCGATCGCCACGCGCTGCTGCTGGCCGCCGGAGAGCTGCCCCGGGAACTTGTCCTTGTGCACCATCAGGCCGACGCGATCGAGCATCTTCAGGCCGCGCGACTTCGCGTCTTCAGGGTTGCGCTTGAGCACGCGGATCTGCGCGAGCGTCAGGTTCTCGGTCACCGTCAGGTGCGGAAACAGCTCGAAATGCTGGAACACCATCCCGACGCGGGCACGCAGCTTGGGCAGATCGGTCTTTGGATCGGCGATGCTGATGCCGTCAACGATGATGTCGCCCTTCTGGAAAGGCTCGAGCGCGTTGACGGTCTTGATCAGCGTGCTCTTGCCCGACCCGGACGGCCCGCACACCACGACGACTTCGCCCTTGTTGATCGAGGTGGTGCAGTCCGTCAGCACCTGGAAGCTGCCGTACCACTTGGAGATGTTCTTGATATCGATCATGGTGGCTCCGGGGCTTCGACTCGCTCGGCCCGAAAGGTGAGGGCTCAGCGGATGATGGAAATCTTCTTCTGCAGGCGGCGCACCAGCATCGACAGGCTGAAGCAGATGACGAAGTAGACGACGGCGGCGACCAGGTAGGTCTCGACGGGCCGGTTGAAATTCTTGCCGGCAATCTCGAATCCCTTCAGCAGGTCGTAGGCCCCGATCGCGTAGACCAGCGAGGTGTCCTGGAACAGGATGATCGTCTGCGTCATCAGCACCGGCAGCATGTTGCGGAAGGCCTGCGGAAGGACCACCAGCTGCATCGTCTGCGCGTAGGTCATGCCCACCGCATAGCCGGCGTACACCTGACCCCGCGGCACCGACTGGATGCCGGCACGCATGATCTCGGAGTAGTACGCTGCCTCGAACACGGTGAACGTGATGATCGCGCTCAGCTCGGCACCCATCGGACGGCCGATCAGCAGCGGAATCAGCAGGAAGAACCACAGGATCACCATCACCAGCGGGACCGACCGCAGCGTGTTGACGTACGCCGCTGCCGGCAGCACCAGCCACTTCTTGCCCGACAGCCGCATCAGCGCCAGCACCGTCCCGAGGGCGATGCCGCCCACCATGGCGATCAGCGTCAGCTGGATCGAGAAGAAGAATCCCTTGAGGATGAAGCTCGAGACGACACCCCAGTCGAGAAAGCTGAAGTCCAGGTTCATCTTCCGCCCCCGATCATCCCGGGCACCTGGACACGGTTCTCGATGAACAGCGCGATGCGGTTGATGATGAAGGCCGACAAGAAATACAGGCCCGTGACCGCCAGATAGATCTCGATGTTGCGCGAGGTTTCCTCACCGGCCTGCAACGCGAACATCGTCAGCTCGGAGATGCTGATGGCAAAAGCCACCGACGAGTTCTTGATGATGTTCATCGACTCGCTGGTCAGCGGCGGAATGACGATGCGGAACGCCATCGGCAGCAGCACGTAGCGGTAGGTCTGCGGCAGCGTCAGCCCCATCGCCAGGCCGGCATAGCGCTGGCCCTTGGGCAGCGCCTGGATTCCTGCCTTGACCTGCTCGGCCACCCGCGCCGAGGTGAAGAACCCGAGGGCGAACACCACCAGCAGGAAACTCGGCACCTGCTTCAACGGCGGGATCAGTTCCGGGATCACGTAGTACCAGAGGAAGACCTGCACCAGCAGCGGGATGTTGCGGAACAGCTCGGTCCAGGCGTTGCCGATGAACACCAGGGTCCGGCTGGGCGCGGTGCGCAGGATGCCCATCAGCGCACCAACCGACAGCGCCACCACCAGCGCCAGCAGCGCCACGGAGAGGGTCCAGCCCCAGGCCGACAGCAACCAGTCGAGGTAGGTGATGTCGCCGCCAGTCCCGAAGCAGCTCGGCTGGATCTCGCCTTCCAGGGTGCTCTTGCAGAACACCTGCCAATCCCAGTTGCTCGCCAAGGCTTACCTCCTTGTTGATCTAGTCAGCATGGTGCGGACGGCGCGTGCTGGGTCACTTCTTGGCGTAGTCTTCCATCGGCTTGTCGTTCGGGCTGGCCCACGCGGCCTTGGTGGCCTCGGACAGAGGCAGTCCGACCCGGGTGTTGGACGGCGGGATCGGTTGCAGGAACCATTTGTCGTAGATCTTGGCGAGCTCGCCGGACTGCATCATGCCGACGATCGTCGCATCGACCACCTTCTTGAACTCGGGGTCGTCCTTGCGGAACATGATGGCAATGGGCTCGACCGACAGCACTTCTCCGACGATCTTGAAGTCGGCCGGGCTCTTGGACTTCGAGATCAACCCCGCCAGGATCTGGCCGTCCATCACGAAGGCATCGGCTCGACCGCTTTCCATCAACAGGAAACTGTCTGCGTGATCCTTGCCGTAGACCTCGTCGAAGTTGATGCCGCCGGCACGCTCGTTCTTGCGCAGGGTCTGCACCGAAGTTGTGCCGGTGGTGGTGGCGACCTTCTTGCCGTTGAGCTGGGCAATGCCGGTGATGCCGGAACTGGTCTTTGTCGCGATGCGAACTTCCTCGACGTAGGTGGTCACGGCGAAGCTGACGTCCTTCTGTCGGGTGGCGTTGTTGGTGGTCGATCCGCACTCGATGTCGACGGTGCCGTTCTGGACCAGCGGGATGCGGTTCTGCGAGGTGACCGGCTGGTACTTCGTGGTCATGGCCGTGATGCCCAGCTGCTTCTGAATCGCCTTGACCACGCGCTCGCAGATCTCGATGTGGTAACCGACGTACTTGCCATCTCCGAGCGTGTAGCTCAAGGCCCCCGATGATTCACGCACGCCCATGGTCACGGCGGCGGACTCCTTGATCTTCGACAGGGTATCGGCCTGGGCGACACCACAGGCCAGCAGTGCAGCGAAGGCGAAAGCGGTTTTCTTCATGACATCTCCATTCGTGATCGTGAGCGGTTCCCGCGCGCGGGCCATGCCGCATGTCAACACAACCGGCCCGGTTTGAACAGTCAGCCGACTACGCATATCCCCGCGCAAGGCAGCGCGGTCCTCGAAAGCCCGCGCAACCTTCGTGCCATGCAGGCCCGGCGGGTTCATGCAGGCACGGCCTGCTCATCAGGGCCCACCG
The DNA here is from genome assembly GCA_017986065.1 of Rhizobacter sp. Lineage (GTDB taxonomy): Bacteria > Pseudomonadota > Gammaproteobacteria > Burkholderiales > Burkholderiaceae_C > PBB1. Next base: position 88,799 of record JAGNWJ010000004.1, read on the forward strand.
CCTCGTCCGCATCGCCGGCGCCCTGCAGGCCGTCACCGCGGCTTTGCTGCAAGCGCCACATCTCGGCGTACCGGCCGTTCATCGCGATCAGTTCGGCATGCGAGCCGCGTTCCAGGATGCGGCCCTGCTCCATCACCAGGATCTGGTGCGCGTCGACCACAGTGGACAGCCGGTGCGCGATGACGAGCGTCGTCTTGTTGCGCGAGACGCCCTGCAGCTCGGCCTGGATGGCGCGTTCGTTCGCCGAGTCAAGCGCCGAGGTGGCTTCGTCGAATATCAGGATCGGCGGGTTCTTCAGCAGCGTGCGTGCGATCGCGACCCGCTGCTTCTCGCCACCCGACAGCTTCAGGCCGCGCTCGCCCACCATGGTGTCATAGCCCTTTGGCGTCGACGCGATGAACGTGTGGATGTGCGCCGCCTGCGCCGCCGCCTCGACCTCGTCGCGCCGTGCCGACGTGCGCCCGTAGGCGATGTTGTATTCGATGGTGTCGTTGAACAGCACGGTGTCCTGCGGCACGATGCCGATCGCCTGGCGCAGGCTCTGCTGCGTGACCGTGCGGATGTCCTGGCCGGCGATCTCGATGCAACCGGCCGACACGTCGTAGAAGCGGAACATCAGGCGCGCGAGCGTGCTCTTGCCCGAACCGGACGGGCCGACCACCGCCACCGTCTTGCCGGCAGGAATCTCGAAGCTGATGTCGTGCAGGATCGTCCGATCGGCGTCGTAGCCGAAGCGCACGTGGCGAAAGCGCACCTCGGCGCATGCTGCGGCATGATCGACGCCCAGCGGACGGGCATCCGGCGCATCGGCGACCTCACGGCTCTGGCCCAGCAGCGCAAACATCTTCTCCATGTCGATCATCGACTGCTTGATCTCGCGGTAGATGACACCCAGGAAGTTGAGCGGGATGTAGAGCTGGATCATCAGCGCATTGACCAGGACCAGGTCACCCAGGGTCATCGTTCCGGCGACCACACCTTCGGTCGCGCGCCAGACCAGCAGAGTCACTGCCACCGCGATGATCAGGCTCTGGCCCAGGTTCAGCACCGACAACGAGGTCTGCGACTTGATCGATGCGCGTTCGAGCCGCTGCAGGTTCTCGTCGTAGCGCGCCTGCTCGAACTTCTCGTTGCTGAAGTACTTGACCGTCTCGTAGTTGATCAGGGCGTCGACCGCCTTGGTGCTGGCCTTCGAGTCCTGCTCGTTCATCGCACGCCGGAACGCGGTTCGCCACTCGGTCACCGTCACGGTGAACACGATGTACAGCAGCAGGGCACTGAAGGTGATCGCGGCGAACCAGCCGTCGAACTTCGCCGACAGCAGGCTGATCACCAGCGTGATCTCGACCAGCGTCGGCACGATGTTGTAGATCAGGTAGTTCAGCAGCGACTGGATCGAGCGCGCGCCACGATCGATGTCGCGCGAGACGCCGCCGGTCTGCCGTTCAAGATGGAACCGCAGGCTCAGCGAGAGCAGGTGATCGAAGGTTTCCAGGCCCACGCGGCGGGCGATGCGCGCCGCGACCGGATAGAAGAGGAACTCGCGCAGCTCGGTGAACAGCGTGATGGACAACCGAAGCGCGCCGTAGCCGATCAGCAACGCGACCGGCACCACCAGCACAGCCTGCGGATCACCTGGCTTCAGCGCGAGCGCGTCGACCAGGTTCTTCAGCAGCAGCGGCACGCCGACGTTGGCCACCTTGGCCGCGATCAGGCAGGTCAGCGCCAGCGCCACCCGGTGGCGCCACTGCCACACGTAAGGCAGCAGTTTCTTCAGCGTGCCCCAGTCGGAGCGCGCGGGTCCGGCCGCCGCGTCTGCGGGGGCGGGAGGCGTCAGCGTGGCAGGGCGCATGGGTCGGGCAGCAGAGGGAACAGCATGAAAGAATCGACCGCAGACACACCAAGACAGGTCACGCAATATGCCCCAGATCCCGAACTCGCCGCCGGGGACACCCGACGACGGCACTCCTTCGGTGCCAGATCGCGCGCACTTCGTCAGTCCGTCCGAGCTGCCGCCGGATTCGACGCTCGTGCTGCGCGTCATGCCGATGCCGGCCGACACCAACATGAGTGGCGGGGTGTTCGGAGGGTGGATCATGGCGCAGGTCGACATCGCCGGCGCCGTTCTTCCGGCGCGTGTCTCGCGCGGGCGGGTGACCACGGTGGCGGTCAACCGCTTCATCTTCAAGCAGCCGGTCAGCGTCGGCGACCTGCTGAGCTTCTACGCCCGCGTCGATCGCATCGGAACCACGTCGATCACGGTGCATGTCGAGGTCTATGCCGAACGCAACCCGTCGAATCCGTACATCGTCAAGGTCACCGACGCCAACCTGACGTATGTCGCCATCGACAGCCAGGGACGGCCTCGCCCGGTGCCCAGAGACTGAACGCACTGCGCGCCGTGCTCTTTCAGGAGAACGTCGAGAAGTCCGGCTTGCGCTTCTGGAAGAACGCACTGAAGGCTTCGGTGGCCTCGGGACTGGACAGGCGCTGACGGAACGCCGCCGCCTCGATCTCGATCGCTTCGAGCACCGCAGCCTCGCTGGCCCGCCGCATCAGCTGCTTCGACTCGCGCACCGCGCCGGGCGGCAGGCTGTTGAATCGCTCGGCCATGCGGCGTGCGTGCCGCACCACTTCGCCCGCGGGCAGCACGGCATTGGCAATCCGCATCTCGACCGCTTCTTCGGCGCTGAACGGATCGCCGAACAGCAGCTTCTCCGCCGCCCTGGCGCGGCCGACCAGCGCCGGCACGATCAGGCTGGATGCAAACTCGGGCACCAGCCCGAGGCTCGCAAACGGCATCGCCAGGCGCGCCTCGTCGGACACGTAGACCAGGTCGCAGTGCAGCAGCATCGTGGTTCCGATGCCGATGGCAGCGCCGGTCACTGCCGCGACCACCGGCTTGCTGCAGGCGACCAGCGCGCGCATGAAGACGAATACCGGCGCATCGCTTGTCGCCGGCGGTCGGTTCATGAAATCGTCGATGTCGTTGCCCGAGGTGAATACGCCGGGCTGGCCGACGATCAGCACCGCGCGCACCGCGGCGTCGGCATCGGCCGCACGCAGCGCGTCGGCCATCGCGGAATACATTTCCGCGGTCAGCGCGTTCTTCTTTTGCGGCCGCGCGATCTCGATCGTGGCGACGCCGTTCAGCGTCGCGGTCTTGATGTTCATGGGTTCTCCGGCATCGAATTCAGCATCGTTCAAGGATCCCTGCGGCACCTTGCCCGGTTCCCACGCACATCGTCACCATGCCGTGCTTCAGGTTGTGACGACGCAGCGCATGCACCACGGTGGCGGCGCGGATCGCACCGGTGGCACCCAGCGGGTGGCCCAGCGCGATCGCGCCGCCCAGCGGATTGACGCGCGCCGGGTCCAGATGGAGCGCGCCCAGCACCGCCAGTGACTGCGCCGCGAAGGCCTCGTTCAGTTCGATCCAGTCGATGTCCTTCTGCTGCAAACCGGCGTAGCGCAATGCGGCAGGCACCGCCTCGATCGGGCCGATGCCCATGATCTCGGGCGGCACTCCTCGGTTCGCGAAGCTGACGAAGCGCGCCAGCGGCTGCAGGTTGAAGGTCTTGATCGCCTGCGCGCTGGCGAGAATCAGGCAGCCCGCGCCGTCGCTGGTCTGCGAGCTGTTGCCAGCCGTGACGCTTCCCTTGGCCGCGAACACAGGGCGCAACCTGGCCAGTGCCTCGAGCGTCGTGTCGGCGCGCGGGCCTTCGTCGACCGCCGCGGTGCGGGCCTTCGACACGACCTCGCCGGTCTGCAGGTCCGGCGACCGGTCGATCACGTCGACCGGCGTGATCTCGTTGCTGAATTCGCCTGCCTCGATCGCCTTCAACGCCTTCAGGTGCGACTGCAGTGCGAACTCGTCCTGCGCCTCGCGCGTGACCTTCCATTGCTGCGCGACCTTCTCGGCCGTCATGCCCATGCCGTAGGCGATGCCGACGTTCTCGTCACGCAGGAACACCGCCGGGTTGAACGACGGTTTGTTGCCGCTCATCGGCACCATGCTCATGCTCTCGACGCCGCCGGCGATCACCACCTCGGCCTCGCCGACGCGGATGCGGTCGGCGGCCATCTGGATCGCAGTCAGCCCGGAAGCGCAGAAGCGATTGACGGTGACCCCGCCGACGCTGTTCGGCAGCCCGGCCAGCAAGGCCCCGATGCGCGCCACATTGAGGCCCTGCTCGCCCTCGGGCATCGCGCAGCCGACGATCGCATCCTCGATCGCCTTCGGGTCCAGCGTCGGCACTTGCGCGAGGGCACCACGGATCGCCGCGACCAGCAGGTCGTCGGGCCGCGTGTTGCGGAACATGCCGCGCCCCGACTTGCCGATCGGCGTGCGGGTGGCGGCAACGATGT
>JAGNWJ010000004.1:93266-101427 GCA_017986065.1 Rhizobacter sp.
GGGTCCAGCGTCGGCACTTGCGCGAGGGCACCACGGATCGCCGCGACCAGCAGGTCGTCGGGCCGCGTGTTGCGGAACATGCCGCGCCCCGACTTGCCGATCGGCGTGCGGGTGGCGGCAACGATGTAGGCGTCTTGCAGGATCTTGCTCATGCTCTTGACCTTCAGTTGGAGGCGTAGCGCCCGGACGCCAGGCCAGGCGGGCGGCGCGCAGGAACCGGAGCGTACTTCCTGTACGTGAGGATTCCGAGCACCGACCAACAACGCATGGCGTTCGCGCAGCAGCCGATCTAATTGCGCACGGGTTTGCCGGTGCTGAGCATGCCCATGATCCGCTCCTGCGTCTTCGGCTGCTCGAGCAGCGAGCAGAAATGCTGTCTTTCCAGCGCCATCAGGTACTCCTCGCTGACCAGCGATCCCGCATCGACATCGCCGCCGCAGAGCGTCTCGGCGATCAGCGATGCGATGTGGAAATCGTGCGCGCTGATGAAGCCACCGTCGCGCATGTTGACGAGCTGACCCTTGATCGTCGCGGCAGCGCTGCGGCCCGCCACGGGGAACAGCGTCTTCGCCGGCGGCCGGTAGCCGCTGTCGAACATGGCCTTGGCCTGCGTGAGGGCCACGAACAGCAGCTCGTCCTTGTGCGGCACGATCACGTCGCTCCACAGCAGATAACCAAGCTGGCGACTGTCGATCGCGCTGGTTCCGACCTTGGCCATCGCAGCCGCCGCAAATCCCTCCTTCAGGAACGCCAGCAGATCGGCGTTCGCCCCGCCCGCTCCCGCCATCTCCGCGGCACGGCGCGCGATGTAGGTCAGCCCGCCGGCTCCCGGGATCAGGCCGACGCCGACCTCCACCAGGCCGACATAGCTCTCCATCGCCGCGACACGCTTCGCGCAGTGCACGGCCAGTTCGCAGCCACCGCCGAGCGCCAGGCCGCGGATCGCCGCCACCACCGGCACCGTCGCGTAGCGCACGCGCAGCATCGCGTCCTGCAGCTTCTGCTCTTCGGGCGCGATGCCCTTCGCGCCGCTCTTCATGAACACCGGCATCAGCGACTCGAGGTTGGCGCCCGCCGAGAACACATCGTCGGGCGACCAGATCACCAGGCCCTTGTAGCTTTCCTCAGCCAGAGCGACCGCCCTGACGAGGCCTTCGGTCCCCGCCGGACTGATCAGGTGCAGCTTGGCGGTCAGGCTGGCGATCAGCACTTCGCCGTCGAGCGTCCACACGCGCAGCTCGTCGGTCTTGAACAGCTCCGTGCCCGACTGCAGCGGCACCGGCGCACCGGAACCGAGCACACGCTCGCGGAAGTGCTGGCGCGCATAGACCGGCAGCGCGCTCTCGGCAACGAAGCGCGACTCGGACGCACTCCACGAACCTTCGGGCTGATGCACGCCCTCGCGGTCGGCGACCGGCCCCTTGAACACCCAGGCCGGCAGCGGTGCGGGGCACAGCGCCCGACCGGCGTCGATGTCTTCCTGCATCCAGCGCGCGACCGTCGACCATCCAGCTGCCTGCCACAGCTCGAACGGGCCCTGGCTGAATCCGAAACCCCAGCGCATCGCGAAATCGATATCGCGCGCGCACTCGGCCACCTCGGCCAGATGCACCGCGCTGTAGTGGAAGCCGTCGCGCAGCACCGCCCACAGGAACTGCGCCTGCGGGTGGTTCGATTCACGCAGCAGCTTCAGGCGCTCGGCCGGCGGCTTCTTCAGGATGCGACCGATCAACTCGTCGGCCTGGCCGCCACCGGTCACGTAGTCGTTGGCGGCAGCGTCCCAGCGCAGGATGTCCTTGCCGACCTTCTTGTAGAAACCGGCACCGGTCTTCTGGCCCAGCGTGCCCTGGGCGATCAGGGCGCCGAGCACCGGCGGGGTGGCGTAGCTGCCGTAGAACGGATCGTTCGACTGATCGGGGCCGAGGTTGTCCTGCAGCGTCCTGATGACATGCGCCAGCGTGTCCAGCCCGACGACGTCGGCGGTGCGGAACGTGCCCGAACTGGCTCGGCCGAGCTTCTTGCCCGTCAGATCGTCGACCACGTCGCAAGACAGCCCGAACTGCTCGGCTTCCTTCATCACCGCCAGCATGCCGGCCACGCCGACGCGGTTGGCGATGAAGTTCGGGGTGTCCTTGGCCCGCACCACGCCCTTGCCGAGTGCGGTGGTCACGAAGGCTTCGAGCTGATCCAGGATGTCGGGCAGCGTGGCGGGGGTCGGGATCAGCTCGACCAGTGCCATGTAGCGAGGCGGATTGAAGAAGTGGATGCCGCAGAAACGCGGCTGGATCGCCTCGGGCAGCACCGCGCCCAGCTTGGAGATGCTCAGCCCCGAGGTGTTGCTGGCGACGATCGCGTGCGGCGCGACGAAAGGCGCGATCTTCGTGTACAGGTCGAGCTTCCAGTCCATGCGCTCGGCGATGGCCTCGATGATCAGGTCGCAGTCACGCAGCTGATCCAGGTGTTCCTCGTAGTTGGCCTGACCGATCAGCACCGCGTCGTCATTGACACCGAGCGGTGCAGGCTTGAGCTTCTTCAGGCCCTCGACCGCTTTGGTGACGACGCCGTTCTTCGCGCCTTCGCGCGCCGGCAGGTCGAAAAGCACGACCGGCACCCGCACGTTGGCCAGGTGGGCGGCGATCTGGGCGCCCATGACGCCGGCTCCGAGCACGGCGACCTTGCGGACGGGAAATCGTTTCATGGTGACTCCAGGACGTTGGGATTCGGATTCGGTGGCCCGAGCAAATGCCGAGCCGGGCTGCAGCGCCACCGCCTCAGAACAGGGATTCGTCCATGTCCATCAACGGCTTGGCGCCGGCACGCGCCGTGCGGATCAGCGCGGCGGTTTCCGGCAGCAGCTTGGCAAAGTAGAAGCGCGCGGTGGCGAGCTTCGCACGGTAGAACGGATCGCCATTGTCCGCATGATCGAGCGCCACTTTCGCCATGCGGGCCCAGAAGTAGGCGAAGACCAGGTGTCCGACGATGCGCAGGTAATCGACCGCCGCCGCGCCGACCTCGTCGGCGTTGCCGAAGGCCTTCATGCCGAGTTCGGTGCTCAGCTTGGTGACCTTGTCGCCCAGGTCGGCCAGCGGATTGATGAATTCGCTCATCGCCTCGTTGACGCCTTCGTCCTCGATCAGCTGCTGCACCAGCACCCCGAATTTCTTCAGCTTCCTGCCGTGGTCGCCGAGCACCTTGCGCCCCAGCAGGTCGAGCGACTGGATCGTGTTGGTGCCTTCATAGATCATGTTGATGCGCGCATCGCGCACGAACTGCTCCATGCCCCATTCGCGCACATAGCCGTGGCCGCCGAAGACCTGCATGCAGTGCGAAGTGGCGATCCACGCGTTGTCTGTGAGGAAGGCCTTGACGACCGGCGTCAGCAACGCCACCAGGTCGGCGGCATCCTGCTTCACCGATTCGTCACTGGACGAGAGTTCCTGGTCGATCAGCAGTGCGGTGAAAACCGCCAGCGCGCGCCCGCCCTCGGCATAGGCCCGTGCGGTCAGCAGCATCTTGCGCACATCGGGGTGCACGATGATTGGATCGGCGGGCTTGTCAGGGGCCTTCGCGCCCGTGAGCGAACGCATCTGGATGCGGTCCTTCGCGTAGGCCGCCGCGTTCTGGTACGCGACCTCGGTCAGGCCCAGCGACTGCATGCCGACACCGAGCCGCGCCGCGTTCATCATCACGAACATCGCGTTCAGCCCCTTGTGCGGCGGGCCGACCAACCAGCCGCGCGCACCGTCGAGGTTCATCTGGCAGGTGGCGTTGCCATGGATGCCCATCTTGTGTTCGAGCGCACCGCAGAAGATCGGGTTGCGCGCGCCCAGCGAGCCGTCGGCGTTCACCAGGAACTTCGGCACCACGAACAGCGAGATGCCCTTGCTGCCGGGCGGCGAATCGGGCAGCCGCGCAAGCACCAGGTGCACGATGTTGGCGGCCAGGTCGTGTTCTCCGGCGCTGATGAAGATCTTGTTTCCGGTGAGGAGAAAGCTGCCATCGGCCTGCCCGTCCGCCTCGAACGGGATGGCTTTCGTGCGCAGCAGCCCCAGATCGGTGCCGCAATGCGCCTCGGTCAGGCACATGGTGCCGGTCCATTCGCCGCTGGTCAGCCGGGGCAGGTAGGTCTGCTGCTGTTCTGGCGTGCCATGCGCATGCAGGCATTCGTAGGCACCGTGGGTGAGGCCGGGATACATCGTCCAGGCCTGATTCGCGCTGTTCAGCATCTCGTAGAGACACTGGTTCAACGCGACCGGCAGGCCCTGCCCCCCATGGGCCGCGTCGCAGCCGAGCGACGGCCAGCCACCCTCGACAAACTGCTGGTAGGCCTCCTTGAATCCAGCAGGCGTGGCGACCTCGTGCGTGTCACGGTTCAGCGTGCATCCTTCGGCGTCGCCGGTCTGGTTCAACGGCGCCAGCACCTCGCTCGCGAACTTGCCGCCCTCCTCGAGCACCGCATCGATGGTCTCGATGTCGACCTCGGCGTACGGCGGCAGCAGCTTGAAGGTGTCGGTGACCTTCAGCAACTCGTGCAATACGAATCGCATGTCGCGAAGAGGGGGCGTGTAGAGAGCCATGGCAATTCCTGGGATCGGTGAAATTCATTCTGCATAAAGCCCGAGCACCTTTCACTCGGGATTGACGACCTCCCGACCTGACGCGGACAAGTTCATCCGGCCCAGTGTGGCAGGCCCACTGCATCCGGACACAGGCCTGGAGGACGATGGTCGCGCAGGCATGCGAATATCCGGGTTGTCGCAGGGATTGGTTACGCTCAACGGGTAGGAGTGTCGATCTTGGAAGTTCTGCAACTCGATGTGTCTGGACGGCCGCAATCCTGGCTCTCGGCCAAGGAAGCTGCCGTGCTGTATGCCAGTGACGGCGTCGCATGGACGCTCGGCGACGCCTTCTTCGTGCTGCGTGGCGGCGTTCAGCGGCGCACCGGCGTGCAGTCGCGCATCGAGGTGCACCCCATCATCGCGGTGCGTGGCGCCATCCCCAGCCGCGCCTGGCGCCAGAGCCCCGCCCTGTCGAACCCGAAGCTGTTCGTCCGTGACCGCCACGTCTGCGCCTACTGCGGCGGGCATTTTCATTCGGACGACCTGACGCGCGAACACATCGTCCCGACCTCCCGCGGCGGGCAGGACACCTGGATGAACTGCATCACCGCCTGCCGAAGCTGCAACGGCAACAAGGGCAGCCGGCTTCCGGAAGAAGCCCGGATGTCGCTGCTGTACCTGCCTTACGTGCCGAGCCTGCACGAGGACATGATCCTGCGAGGACGCCGCATCCTGACCGACCAGATGGAATTCCTGCTGGCCAGCGTGCCCAGACACAGCAGGCTTCGAACCTGACTCGCCAGTCCCGGCAACCGGGGCGCAGCAACAATTCTTTTCACCCGCCGAAGGAACATCGGCAGGCCGCACGAATCGAAGCGCTGGAATGCGTCAACGCGACCGCAAGCCGGCCCGTTGTCAGATGGGCTCAAGGAATCCAAACATGAAAAAAGCAATCGCACTTCTCGCCCTGCTGGGCACCCTCGCTGGCTGCTCGACCACGAGTCCTGACGTCATCCAGCGTGGTGACGCGCAACGTCTGTCACAGGTCCAGGATGCGACCGTGCTGTCGGTGCGTGCCGTGACCGTCGACGGCAGCCAGAGCGGCGCTGGCGCCGCGACTGGCGCGGTCGTCGGTGGCGTCGCTGGCTCGACCGTGGGCGGCAACAAGACCGGCGCGGTCGTCGGCGTGCTCGGCGCCGTCGCCGGCGCCGTGGTCGGCAACACCGTCGAGCGCTTCGCCACCAAGGAGGATGCGGTCGAGGTGCTGATCCAGATGCGCAACGGCGACCGCCGCGCCATCGTGCAGGCCAAGGGCAACGAGACCCTGGCCGCGGGCGATGCAGTGGTCCTCGTCACGACCGGCGGCAAGACCCGCGTCATCAAGGCTCCTGCGATCACCTCGCCGCCCCCGCCGGTCGAACCGAAGAGCTGATCCCGCCGCGCCTCAGGCCATCCGGGGCGCGATGTCGAAGGCGATGCAGATGCGCTCCTCGGTCGCACTGAATGGCACGGTGCGATGGAACAGCGATGACGGGAACAGCACGATGTCGCCGACCGCTGGCGGGCAGACCCGCCGCGGGAAATCCACGTGTCGTCGAGGGTAGCCGTCTCCGTCGGTGCTGAACTCGATGCTGCCTGCGTCGCTGCCCGCGTCCCGCGGCGGCATGGCCAGGTACACCGCCCCGCTGAGCCAGCCGGTTTCGTGGATGTGTGAAGTCAGGTGTCCCCCCGTCTGCATCTTCACGTACCACGAGCTGCTGAACTCGGTGGTCGCCGGAAAGTCACGCGCGAACACACCCTCGGCTCCGGCGAGCCCCTGCCGATAGCGTTCGACCTGCTCGGCGATCAGCCCTGAAAGCGCCCGAAACGACGCTTCCGGGCGCTTGAACAGGTTCCCGGACGACTGGATTCCATGGTGCAGCCGCCCCTGCTTGCGAGCGGAAATCTCGGCCGAAGCGATGTCGATCAGCAGTTGCTCGCGCAGCGCGCTGCGCTCACCCGCGAGGGCGTCGATGCGGCCGTGGGACACGAAGTCCAGCGGATGGGGGCAGAAACCGCAGTGGTCGGTGACGCCGAAATTCGCCGCGTGGTGCGCCGACAGCGTGGCCAGAAGCGGGGCGGCGTGGGCCTCGGGGGCTGCAAGCAGCCGCTCCAGTCCGGCCCGGAACGCTTCGAACTGTTCTGTCTTGTACAGGCACAGCAACACCCGCTGCTGCCAGTCGCGCAGCCGCGAAGCCTCGAAATAGCGGGCTGCCTGGTCTGGCCGGCCTCTGTCGTAAAGCAGCACCGCGAGGTTGTAGTTCGCCTCGGAGGTGTCCGGGTCTTGAGCCAGCGCCTGCTCGAAGCAGGCCACGGCCTCGTCGAGACGCCCCTGGTCACGCAGCACCTCGCCCAGGTTGTTCAGCGCGTCGGGGTACACAGGCGCCAGCGCCAGGGCACTCTCGAAACTGCGCACCGATTCCGCCAGCCGCCCCTCGTTGCGATACGCGGTGCCGAGATTGAAATGCACCCGGGGATCGGGCTGGATCGCCAGTGCGCTGCGGTAACTGTCGATCGCTGCATCCAGCGCTCCCTGGGCCTGCAACACGGCCCCCAGGTTGCTGTGGGCTTCGGCACTCGCGGGTTGCAGCGCAAGGACCCGCCGGTAACTCTGCGCCGCCTCGTCAAGGCGTCCGAGGGCCTGCAACGCAGTCCCCCGGTTGTAGTGGGCCACCGCCAGCGCGGGCTTGACCGCCACCGCCTGCGCATAACTGTCGGCAGCCTCCGCATGCCGGCCCAGCTGGCCCAGCAGGATGCCGAGATTGCAATGCAGCTCGGCGAAATCTGGCTTAAGCGCCACCGCCTTGCGATAGCTGGCCACGGCATCCTCGCGCCGCCCCAACTGCGAATAGAGCATGCCGAGCTGGCTGTGGGTTTCCATCGACTGGGGCGCCATCGCTGCAACCCGCCGGAAGCTCTCGATCGCATCCGCCCACCTGCTCTGACCAGCCAGTGCCGAGCCCAGCAGGTTGTGGAAGACCAGCGCCTGCGGATGCGCCGCAAGACCCTTGCGGGCCTCGGCCTCGGCCTGCGCCCACTGCCCTGCATTGAGCAGCCCGACGAGCCGCTGCACGTCGGCAGCGCTGGGCTGGCGCCCAGGAGTCAGGGAATCTTCATCGATCACAGTAAGCCGCTTTTTCGGGCGCGAGAAGGATCTCCAGTATGCAGCCACGCCATCAGAGAATCGCGGGACTGTGACGCGCGAGTGATCCAGTCACTGAACCGCCCCGGAAATCGTGGAGGCTGTTAGGTTTAAGTCAGGCCGCCACCGCGGTGGCTTGAAGGGCGAGTTGCCGGTAGTAGTTTGCCTCGGCCTCTGCGTGCGGGATCCAGCCGATGGGCGCCAGCAGTCGATCGTTGTTGAATCAGGCCGCCCATTCCAGCGTGGCGAGTTCGACGGCCTCCTTGATTTTCCAGGGTGCTCGGCGATAAATCAGTTTGGCCTCGTAGAGCCCGTTGATCGTTTCGGCCAGCGCGTTGTCGTAGCTGTCGCCCTTGCTGCCCACCGACGGCTCGATGCCGGCCTCGGCAAGACGCTCGGTGTACCGAATGGACACGTATTG
>JAGNWJ010000028.1:0-8478 GCA_017986065.1 Rhizobacter sp.
AGGTGTCGAAAGTGCGGGCGAACGCGGCGGTGCGGTAGCCGCAGCGCTCGATCATCTGTTCGTGCTGGGCCTTCGGATCCCAGCGCACGTAGTTGCCGAGGTAGACGCCGCGCACGCCGATCGCGGACAGCGCCGCATCGTCCGGGTAGCGGTACTGCCAGATGTCGGACTCCTTCAGCGTGTCGAACATCGTCGGCAGGTCGTCGGCTTCGCGGCCCATCAGGTCGTGGTCCTGCCGGTGACGGCGCGTCATCTCGACCTCGTCCTCGTGCGAGTACATGCCGACCTGCTCCAGCCCCTGGTGCGCGCCCCACAGGATCAGCGGGATGCGGTAGCGCACCGCCGTCTGCACCGGGAAGACGGTCTGGCCGGCCAGGCAGTGCCAGTAGTCGCTGCCGAAGTCGCGCAGCGTCGCGCGGGTGATCTTCTTCACCGCGTGCGGGTTGACGTTCTGCTGGATCAGGTCGCAGTCGAAGCGGATGCGCAGGTTCGCCAGGTTGCGGATGCCCAGCGAGGTGTTGAAGTACTTGTTGTAGGTGACCAGCAGCGGGTTCAGTCCGAGCCGCTGCTTGACCAGGTGGACGATGTAGTGCGAATCGCCCGCGCCGCTGACCGGCACGATGCAGTCGTAGGTCTCTCCGCTGCGGCTGCGGTACGGCGCCACCAGCGATTCGAGGCGCTGCCAGCGCTCGGCCCAGTCGAGGCGGTCCTTCTCCTCGTGCACACGGCAGCCGGAGCAGATGCCCTCGGCGTCGAGCATCAGCCCGAGCGGGTGCGCGCTGGTGTACAGGCAGCGGCGGCAGTGCATCAGTGCGGCCATGTGTTCAGCTCCAGGCCCGTGCGGGGTCGAGCGGCGCATGCGTCGCCGCGCGCAACGGCAGTCCGGCCAATGACTGCTTCAGGCGCTGCACCGCGTGCTCGCGGTGGTTGAGGAAATTGCCGACGGCGGCTGCGACGACGTTCGGCCGCTCCAGCACGCCGCGCAGTTGCGACGGCTCGCTGAGACCACCGAACGCGATCAGCGGCAGCGTGGGCATCGGCCACAGCGCCAGCAGGCGTTCATCGAAACCTTCATGCACGCCCTCGTGCTGCCAGTCGACCAGCAGCACCTCGGAAATCGCGCCCGAGGCCAGCACGTCGAGCAGCGCCGGCGCCAGGGGCGTCGAGAGACGGCTTCGGTGGTCCAGCCAGGCCAGCGTACCGTTGTGCACCGACAGTGGCAGCACCGCCACCAGCGCCTGCGCGCCCAGCGGCTCGGCGAGTTCGGCGGCCAGATGCGGGTCGTCGTGCAGCAGCGCATCGATGCCGATGCGTTCGGCGCCGGCCTGCACCGCACGCACGCCGTCGGAGACACTGCGCACCCCGCCGGCATAGACCAGCGGCGTCGACAGGCCGCGTCGGCACAACCGCTCGAGCAGTGCCAGATCCGGGCCGCCGCCCTGCGCATCGCGGTCGATGCACTGCAGCAGGATCTCGTCGACGCCCCAGCGGTCGAGGTTCTCGGCGATCACTTCGGGCCGCCCGAGCGGCCGGTGCCGACGGTAGCCGATCGATTGCACCGCCCAGCCATCCTTGACAGTGATGACGCCGATCAGTCGCTTCTCAAGCACGGCACAGGCCCTCGATGACGTTCTTGAGCAGCAGGCGACCCGCCAGCTGGCTCTTCTCCGGGTGGAACTGCAGACCGACCACCTTGCCGCGCCGCACCGCGACGGTGAAGGCGTCGGCCAGTCGCGATATGCCGACGCAATAGGGCGGCGGCGTGTCGAACGCATACGCGTGATTGAAGTACAGCGACTGCCCGTCGCTCGGCGACAGCAGCGCATCTTCGGGATCGATCTCGATGGTGTTCCAGCCGATGTGCCAGCGTGCGCCAGCGAGCGGTCGAACGCGCCCCGGGATCAGCCCCAGTCCGGCGGTCAGGCGGTGTTCGAGCGACATGTCGGCCAGCAGCTGCATGCCCAGGCAGATGCCGATCAGCGGCTGTCCGCCGCGTGCCTGCTGTCGCAGGAAATCGACCAGCCCGTGTTCGTGCAAGGACGCCATCGCCGCCGGAAACGCGCCGACGCCGGGCAGCACGATGGCGTCGGCTGCGGCCAGCGTTTCGGTGTCGCGGGTCACGCGGCAGCGGTGACCGAGACCGGTGATCGCACGCGCGACCGAAGCAAGATTGCCCGCGCCGTAGTCGACAACACCGATGGTCCGTCGAGCGCCGCTCACAGCCCCACCCCCACCCGGAAGCGGCGGTGGATGCGGCCGTCGCCATCGATGTCGAACAGCGTGCGATTGGTCGCCGCATGCACCTGCCGCCAGAACGCGTCGACGCCGATGCCGAGGTAGTCGCAGTAGCGCGCGATGTAGTCCGGCGAGCAGGCGTGGTCGTGCTGCTCGACCAGTTCGATGCCTCGCTCGCGACTCATGCGGCCGAGGCGGATCTCCTCGTTGACGTAGTCGGTCGTGCGGCCGAAACCGAACTTGAAGTACTTGATCATCTGGTTGATCGGCGTGAAGTCCTCGTCGAGCGCGGTCACGCCGAACAGGTCGCCGGTGTCGGCCACGCCATCGGTGCGGATCTCCAGCCCCTGCGCGCACGAATGCATCGCGTTGTTGACCAGCGACCAGTCGCCCAGGAACCAGCCCAGGTAGATGATCTGCAGGCCCAGCGCGTCGAACTCCTCGGGCTGCGGGTACACGTAGGGCAGCAGCTGGCGGCGCTCGTGACCGGCGTCGAGCATCCACTGCAGGCCGCTCGACAGCGTGTTCATGTGGCGCAGGTTGTTGCCGTCGAAGCCGGTCTTGCCCAGTGTCTTCAGGTCGCCGAGCTGCAGCGCCGGGTTCTCGCCCCACAGGATCAGGTCGATGCCGTAGCGCAGCGCGATCTGCGGCACCGCCGAGAACAGCGCCAGCTCGGTCGAGCGGAACGAGTTGGTGAAGCGCTCGAAGCCCTGGCGCTTCAGCGTGCGCCAGGTGGCCGGTGCGGGCTGCGAGACCAGCACGTCGAAGCCCAGTTCGATCAGGTTCGACAGGTTGTGCATGCCACGGTCGGTGGCCTGCTCCGGCGGATAGCCCAGGCACACCAGCAGCGGGTTGACGTCGAATTTGTCGCGCACCCACAGCGCCTGGCGCGTGCTGTCCTTGCCGCCCGAGACACCGATGATGCAGTCGTGGAACTGGCCCGGCTTGCGGCGACGGCTCGCGAACAGGTCGGTCAGGATGTCGATGCGCTCCTGCCAGTCGACGCCGCGCACCGCATCGACGTAGTCGCACGCCGGGCAGATGCCGGCATCGCTGAAGCGGGTGTTCGGGCGGGTGTCGGGCTGCAGGCAGCGCAGGCAGTAACGCATGGTGAAGTGAGGCGTCAGTCGGCTGTCAATCGGCAAAGCGGAAACCCTGCTCGCGCGCCAGCGCCTGCATCTCGGGCGGCACGCGGTAGGTGTTCAGGTAGGTGTAGTCCTTGCGGCGATGGATGAACTCGCTGTAGGCCGCCGCATGGTGGTTGTCGCGCGCCGCAATGAAGAACAGCGCGAGCTTGGCGCCGTAGGGTGCCGCGCCCGAGGTCGGTGTGGCGCGGTGGTCGAGCCGCGTGTGAAACACGACCAGATCTCCGCCACGCGAGCCGAGCACCGTGCCCTGCTGCTGCGCACGGTCCTGGAAGCGCTGCGCCGCACCGGGCTGCCCGGCTGCGGGCTTCGGAACGAGGTGGCTGCCGTTGACGACCGACACGCCGCCACCGTGCTCGGCGCTGTTGTCCTGCAGGTAGACCGCGCACTGGTAGATCGCGTGGTCGGCGCTCCAGTGCGCCATGCTGCCGGCGTACTCGAACATGTCGGTGTCCTTGTGCCAGCCGCCGAAGCCGTCGCGGTGCGCTGCATGCTCGGGCAGCAGCACGAAGCCCGGCCCGATCAGTTCGGTCAGCACTTCGGCGATGTGTGGCTGGAACAGGCGTCGATAGATGCCTGGAAACCTGAACAGGTCGAGCAGCACGCCGCCGCAGCCGGGCGGCGTCAGGATGCTGCCGGCATGCTTCGGCGAGGAGAAGACATCTTCGACCTCGTGGCGCAACGCCTGCACCGCTTCGGGACCGAAGACACCGCGAGCGGCGTACCAGCCCTGACGCGCCAGTTGCAGCGCCGGATCCCGGCTGCTGGTGCGGCTGATGACGACCACCGGTTCGCGGGCGGCGGGCGGAGAGGCGAGTGCGGTCTGCATGATGGGCGGCTCTCAGCGCTTGCGTGCGATCGCACGCAGGTTGCCCGACAGGCCGTGGTCAGCGAGGAACTGCTGGAACGGCGCCGCAAGGCGCGCGTGGTCGGTGACCAGCAATTGCTGAAGGAACGGCTGCCCGGACACATCGCAGCGACCGGCCTGCACGGCCTCGCGCACCAGTTCGACATCGAGCCGTCCCGGGGTGGCGACTTCGAGCACCTCGCAGTCCAGCCGCTCGAGGAGGCGGGCGATCGACGCCGGGTTGAAGAGATTCACATGCTCGGTGTCCACCGCGACCGAC
Source organism: Rhizobacter sp. (assembly GCA_017986065.1). GTDB lineage: Bacteria > Pseudomonadota > Gammaproteobacteria > Burkholderiales > Burkholderiaceae_C > PBB1. The sequence goes on from JAGNWJ010000028.1 coordinate 4,508, forward strand.
TCGGCGCCGAGCACCTGGGTGTCGAAGCCGTTGCCGTTCGGGCAGGTCAGCACCAGCAGCCCGCCGGTCTTCAGCAGGCGCAGCGCGCGTGCGAGGAACGGCATCGGGTCGTACACATGCTCGATGACCTCGAAGCACACCAGCACATCGGCCGGATCGTCGAAGCGCTCCGGCAGGTCCTCGACGGCGGTCTCGTGCACCACGAGCCCGTGGCGGCGGCAGGCGGCGGCCATCTCGGGCGTGCGTTCGACGACCGAGACGCGCTCGAACGCCCCGCTGTCGCGAGCCAGCGCCGCGAAGGTGCCGAAGCCCGGGCCGAGTTCGATCAGGTGTCCCGGACGCACGCCGTGCGCCGCACAGGCCGCGGCGATCGTCGCCAGCAGCGGGCGGCACAGCTTGTCGCGACGCCGATCCTCTGAAGCCGGGAAGATGTGTTCGGCCCACAGCCGGTAGTTCTCGGAATGGCTGTAGTAGTCGTCCATCAGCGCCGGCGTCGGTCGCGGCGACATGTAGAGCGTGTCGCAATCGTGGCAGCGCACGAACTGGCAGCGGTACTTGTCGAAGGCGCGGCTCGCGGCGGTCTGCCCGCAGGCCGGGCATGGCACCGCGACGAAATCGCCCAGGTGCTCGTGCAGCCGTGCGTGGTCGCGGGCCATCGCTTCGCGTTGCCGCGCCATGAACTGCGGTCCGCGGATCTCGGCGATGCTGAGTGTCTCGGGCGTGGTCGTCATGGGGCGTTGTCTCTGTCAGGTGGCGAGCACGGCGCTCGCGGGATGGACCAGCGACCAGCTCGCGGGCGTGCCGCGCCGCACGTCCTGGCGCACGCTGCAGCCGAGCAGCGCATCCAGTTCACGCGGCGGCAGCCCGTAGCCGGGACGGATGGCGCGCAGGTTGGCGGCGGTCAGCACGTCGCCGGCCTTCAGGTCCTCGACGATGTAGAGCGAACGGCGGTAACGCATCGATGCGGTCTCGGCCACCGACATTCCGAAGCTCGGCACGCCCAGGGCCTGCCATGCACGCTCGCTCTCGACGCGAAGCTGCGCGAACTCGGCGGGCTCGAGCGAGAACGCCGAATCGACACCGCCCTCGGCCCGCGACTCGGTGAAGTGCTTCTCGATGACCACCGCGCCGAAGGCCACCGCCGCCACCGCGGCACCGCAGCCCATCGTGTGGTCGGACAGGCCGACTTCGCAGCCAAAGGCGTCGCGCAGCACCGGGATGCTGCGCAGGTTGGTGTTCAGCGGCGTCGAAGGGTAGGTGCTGGTGCACTTGAGCAGCACCAGGTCGCGGCAGCCGGCGGCACGCGCGGTGCGCACGGTCTCGTCGATCTCGGCCAGCGTGGCCATGCCGGTGGAGATGATCATCGGCTTGCCGGTGGCCGCCACCTTGCGGATCAGCGGCAGGTCGGTGCACTCGAACGAGGCGATCTTGTAGGCCGGCACACCCAGCGTCTCGAGGAAGTCGACCGCGGTGTCGTCGAACGGCGTGCTGAAGCAGTGCAGGCCCAGCGCCGCGGCGCGCTCCATGATCGGGCGGTGCCAGGCCCACGGCGTGTGCGCCTCGCGGTACAGGTCGTAGAGCTGGCGGCCCGCCCACAGGCTCTTCTCGTCGTCGATCAGGAAGCCCGGCGCACTGATGTCCAGCGTCATCGTGTCGGGCGTGTAGGTCTGCAGCTTGATCGCGTCGGCGCCCGAAGCGGATGCGGCCTCGACGATGCGCAGCGCGCGGTCGAGCGACTGGTTGTGGTTGCCGCTCATCTCGGCGATCACGTAGGGCCGCGCATCGGCGCCGACGGTGCGATCGCCGATCAGCATCGGTCGCCTCGCAGCGTGTGCGGGAGGCCCGGTCGGGGCGGTGCGGTATCGAACATGGCCGAAGGATCCTCGTGGAGCGGCCCATCGGCGGGCAGCATCCTGTCAGCCGATCTTAGGAAGGCCGGCCGGATCGATGCGGTGGATAAGCGGCCGGTTCGACCGCCAGTTCGCGCGGGCTACAGCGGGTCGATGCGCAGCCGGTAGGTGCGGCCCCGGTGCTCGAAGAACGCCGGGTAGCGCTCGGGGTCGGCCACACGCAGCAGGTCGAACGAATCGGCCAGCGGACGCAACGGGTCGATGCGACTGTCGGCCGGCACCCTCTTGCGGTACATGCTGGACTCGCCCGACTGCACGCGCGGGACGACCGTCTCGCGGTGTGCGAGGGCCCAGTCCATCAGCGCGATCTCGGCATCGAAGATCCGTGCGTTGATCTCGTCGCACACCGCGGTGCCGGGAATCGGCACGTCGAGCTGGTGCCAGATGCGACCGGTGTCGAGCGCGTCCTCGGCCTCCAGCAGCGTCATCGTCAGCTGCTCGCAGCCGTCGAGAATCTGCCAGATGTGCGGCGACATGCCGCGACCCGCCGGCAGCGCGCTGGCGTGCAGCACCAGCGTGTGACCGAACAGCGCACGCACCGCCGCGCCGATGATCTGGTGGCAAGACACCAGGAAGAGGAAGTCGCCGCCCGTCAGTTCGCGCCAGTCGCGGCAGATGCGCACCTCGACCCGGGGCGCCACAGCCGCGGCCCAGCGCTCGAGCCACGCGTTGACCGCGTGCTTCGGGTCGGTGCACAGGATGGAAACGGCAGTCATCACTGTCGCGCGCGCGGTCGCGGGCGCTGCAGGTCGAGCAGCCGGCGGGCCACCCGGCGCGCACCCAGTCCGTCGACGAGCGCGCGGCCGTGCACCGACAGCGAATGGCGCAGTGCCGCGTCGACGATCAGCTCGCGCAATGGCGGCACGATGTCGGAAGCGCTCGGCGGCTCGGCGGTGACGACGCGCATCACGCCCATGTTCTGCAGGGGCAGCAGCACCTCGCGCTGGTTCGGGGCGGCGAGCAGCGCCAGGGTGGGCGCCCCGAGGCAGCAGCGCTCCCAGGTCGCGCCGCCGCCCGCGCCGAGGTGCAGGTCGTGCCGTGCGTAGAACGCCGCGAGATCGGGCTGGTCGATGGTGAGCTGCGTGCCGGCATCGGCCTCGACCCGTGCGCGCAGCTCGGACAGATGCGGATTGCCCGAGGTGGTCGCGATCTCGACCGCACCGCGAAAACCCAGGTCGTCGCGCACGACCGTCAACGCCAGTGCGCTCAGGTTGGCTTCGTCGGTGCCTCCCATGAAGATGCCGATGCTCGCCACGCTGTCGCGCGGTTCACCGCGCGGCGCATCGGCGTAGGCGGGAGCCAGCAGTGCATAGCCGGGGCCGCCCAGCAGCACCGGCGGAGCATCCCCGTGACGCGCGTGCTTGGCGGTGTGGTCGGCAGCGAAGTTGGGATCGACGAGCAGATCGACCGCCATCGGACGGTCGCCGAGGTCGTCGATCGCGGCCATCTGAGCGCCGGTGCCCTGGTGCACGGCCCGGTGCCAGTCGGCGCCGAGCCCGTAGTGATCGGCCAGCACGGCGTCGGGCTCGAAGCTGCGGCTGCTGGCGATGAAGGCGCGCGCGTCGTCGTGCTCGGAGTCCTGATCACGCACCGGCCCCTCGGCAATGGCATGGCAGTCGAAGCCACGCCGTGCGATCTCGCCCGCCGCATCGACGTCGGTCGCGCGGACGAAGAACAGCACCTCGGCATCCTCGTCGCGCAGGGCCTGCGCCAGCGACAGGCAGCGCTTGATGTGTCCGAGGCCGATGGAAGCCGACGCGTCGGCACGGATCGCGATCTTCATGGCGTGACGGCCTCCAGGCGCGCCCCGCGCTGCGCGTACAGCGCTTCGGCGAGCGCCCAGTCGGCAGGCGTGTCGATGTCGACCGCACTGCCCTCGTCGAGCACCAGCGTGCGGGCATCGGCATGCAGTGCCAGCCCGTCGAGCCAGGACGACGCACGGCCCCAGTAGAACTGGCCGGCATCGTGATACGCCTTCGGCAGGTCCTGCGTTCGCGTCTGCGCGTGTTCGGGATGAAGCGGCGCGCTGCGGCCGTCGGCATCGCGCCGCAGCGCGCGCTG
>JAGNWJ010000028.1:8578-27967 GCA_017986065.1 Rhizobacter sp.
CGATCCTGCTCGGCTGGCGTCATCGACGGGAACAGCGGCAGCGACAGCGTGCGGGCGTAGTAGCGCTCGGCGGCGGGGAAATCGCCGCGCTTGAATCCCAGACGCGCGTAATACGGCTGCGTGTGGATCGGGATGTAGTGCACGTTGACGCCGATCTCCGCGGAGCGCATCGCTTCGAACACCTCGGCCCGCGAGCGATTGCAGCGCTCGGCATCGATCTCGATCGCGTACAGGTGCCACGCCGAGACCCGATCGGGCGCACGCGGCGGCAGCCACACGGGAAGATCGGCCAGCAAGGTGTCGTAGCGATCGGCCAGCGCGCAGCGGCGCGCGTGCATCGTGTCGAGCCGCGCGAGCTGCGACAAGCCCAGCGCCGCCTGCACATCGGTCATGCGGTGGTTGAATCCCAGCGCTTGCTGCTCGTAGCACCACGCGCCCTCGGGCGGCTGCTCCATCTCGGCCGCGTCGCGCGTGACGCCGTGCGAGCGCAGCGTTCGCACCCGCTGCGCCAGCGCGGCGCTGTTCGTCGTGACCATGCCGCCTTCGGCCGTGGTGAGCACCTTGACCGCGTGAAAGCTGAACACGGTCGCGTCGGCATGACGGCTGCCGACCGGCTGACCCTGGTAGCTGGCGCCGGTGGCATGGGAGGCATCTTCTAGCAGCCGGAACCCGTACCGATCGGCGAGTGCGCGCATCTCGCGCAGGTCGGCGGGCAAGCCGGCGAAATCGACCGGAATCACCACCTGCGGAAGCAGCCCGGCGGCGGACGCGGTTCGCAGCTTGCGCTCGAGCGAGGCCACCGACAGGTTGCGGGTGGCCGGATCGATGTCGACGAAATCGACGCTCGCGCCGCAGTAAAGCGCACAGTTGGCCGAGGCGAGGAAGCTGTTGGGACTGGTCCATACGCGCGCCCCCGGGCCGACGCCGAGCGCCAGGCAGGCCAGGTGCAGCGCCGAGGTGGCGTTGCTGACGGCGACCGCGTGCGCGGTCTGGTGTCGTGCGGCGAACGCGGCTTCGAACTGCGCGACCACCGGGCCCTGCGTGACGAAGTCGGAGCGCAGCACCGCCGTGACGGCGGCGATGTCGCTCTCGTCGATGTCCTGCCGGCTGTACGGAATCACCGTCGTCTCGCGGGACGGTCAGGCGTGCGCCACGGCCGAGACGCGCCGGCGGCGCTCGACCGTCTTCGCACCGTCGACATGCGCGGCGATCAGTTCGCGCAGCTGCGACACGCTGAGGAAATGCGGGTTGCTGCCGCTGTCGTAGGCGAAGCCCGGCGCGACCAGGCGCGCGTGATGGCGTGCCACGTAATCATCGACGGTGTATTCGCCGCTGGTCGGCAGGATCGCGAAGTAGTCGCCGAGGTCGGCGGTGTTCAGGCTGTCGCTCGCGGTGATCATTTCCTCGTGGATCTTCTCACCCGGGCGGATGCCGACGATCTTCTGCGTGCATTCCGGCGCGATCGCCGTGGCCACGTCGGTGATGCGGTAGGACGGGATCTTCGGCACCAGGATCTCGCCGCCCCAGGCACGCTCGATCGACCACAGCACCATCTCGACGCCTTCCTGCAGCGAGATGTTGAAGCGCGTCATCTGCGGGTCGGTGATCGGCAGCACGCCGCTCGGTCGCTGCGCAAGAAAGAACGGGATCACCGAACCGCGGCTGCCCATCACGTTGCCGTAGCGGACCACGCTGAAGCGCAGGTCGCGGTTCCCCTTGATGTTGTTGGCGGCAACGAACAGCTTGTCCGAGCACAGCTTGGTCGCGCCGTACAGGTTGATCGGCGCGGCGGCCTTGTCGGTCGACAGCGCCACCACGCGACGCACCTGCTGGTCGAGGCAGGCATCGATGACGTTCTGTGCGCCAAGCACATTGGTCTTGATGCACTCGAACGGGTTGTATTCGGCGGCCGGAACCTGCTTCAGCGCGGCGGCGTGCACGACGATGTCGATGCCTTCCAGCGCGCGGCGCAGGCGGTCGGCATCGCGCACGTCGCCGATGAAGTAGCGCATGCCGGGATGCTCGCGGGTCGAGAACTGCTGCGACATCTCGTATTGCTTCAGCTCGTCGCGCGAGAAGACGACCACGCGCTTGACGCCGGGGTAGCGTGCCAGCACGGTCTTGACGAAGGCTCGTCCGAACGAGCCCGTGCCACCGGTGATCAGGATGGATTGGTTGTCGAGCATGGGACGGTCCGGAAGTGAAGGAGGGGACAGAGGCGAGGTCGGCGTCGGCGCGTCGATCAGCGGGCGTCGAAGATGCGGCCGTCGACTGCCGTGAAGCGCGCACCCAGCTCCTGGCGCTGGCGCCCGGCGACGTTGCGGAAATGGGCGGCATCGGCCAGCAGGCGATCGATGACCGGCAGCGCGTCGGCGCCGCTCAGGAAGGGAACGCTGGCAGCCGTGAGGTAAGGGGCGCAGGACAGGTAGCCGGCGGGCCAGTACTGGTCGCAGACCTGCATCAGGCAGCTGCCCGCTTCCATGAATTCGATGCTGGCGGTGGTGGGCTCGCCGTAGGCCACGCACAGGTCGGAGGCGGTCGCGATCTCCTCGAGCGAGGCGGCGAGCACCGCCTGCAGTTCGGCCACCGGCACGCCGAGAGCTCCGGAGGCGATCATGACGCCCGCCGCGTTGGGCTTCAGCCGGACCAGCAAGCGCACGCCGCGCGCGGCGCAGAGCTCCGAAAGCGCCTTGTGGAAGCCCGCCAGGCCGACCAGGTCGACGTGGGATATGCCCTGGCTGAACATCGTGTTCAGCAGCAGGCAGACGGTGGCGACATGCGGGCGCTCGAGCATCTGCTTGCGCGGTGCGAAGCGGACCGGCCTTGTGGCGACCAGCTCGCCCCAGACCGTGCGCACCGGTGCCGCGAAGCCATCGCGCTCGATCGCGACGACGCGTGTCGAATGCGGAAGGAGCTCGGTCGGGTAGGACGAGTGAGGCAGCACGGTGATGTGGCTGCCGAGCTGAGACGCGACCGTGAACAGCGGGCCGATGCTGCCGGTGTCGTGCTCGGTCAGCACGAAGTGCGGCTGCGATCCCTTCAGCGCCACCGAAAGCCCCTGGTAATTGACCGCCTGCATGAAGCACCGGTCGGCCATCAGGTCGACCTGCGACTGCAATGCGTGCGGATGGGTGAGCAGGTCGCGGAGCTGGGCCTCGATCACCTGCCGCGCGCGCTCGCGGTAGATGCGGCACTCGTCACCGAGGAACCGCGAGGCCACCGAGTCGATGCGAACCAGCGGTGAACGGTCCCGCTGCAAGGGAATGTCCCAGAACGGGCTGGGGAGATCGATGCTCGAGGAGAAGGTCTGCGCCATCTCGCGGGCGTAGTGCCGCAGCTGGGCGTAGACCGTCGGGATGTGCGTGACGGCCTGGGCGGCACCAGCGGCCGCCCGACGCTCGATCTGGTCGAAGTCGAAGCACGAGGCATTCGAATCGTCCACCCAGTTCAACGTGGTGTCGTAGTGGTCGACCACCTTCCAGCGCGGCGAGCCGGCGATGAACAGGTCGGTGGTGACGAAGGAGTCGAAGTAGAACTGCTGGGGTCGCGTCGGCCGGAAGACCCCGATCGAGGACTCGGAGAAGCTGCGATCGCAGATCGCGCCGAGCTCGCGGGCCATCAGCGCCCGGACGAAGAACAGGCGCGACACCGACACATCCCAACCCTGGAACTCACCCTGCCCGAACAGCTTGACGCGCTCGCGGTACAGCAGGCGGTCGAGGGCCTGCGCCCGGTTCATCGCCTCGGCGGTCACGCGCGCCTGCAGATGCCGACCGACATCGAGCGGGCGGTAATCGAAGCGCGCCGAGTCGACGCCCTGGTTGACGGCCTCGTCGACCGTGCCGGGATCGATGAAGATGAGCTTGAGGCCTGCGTAGGCTGCGGGATCGCGAACGAAATGTGCGATATCGCTGCGCTGCAGCATCAGCAGGGCATCGAGTTTCATGGGGTGGGGTCGGCAGCGTAGCGGTTCACTGAAGCCTATTTCACGACCGACCGGTCCCGTCGCATCGCTGGAGAACCACGTCATTCGCCCCGCATTTCACCCCCGAGCGGCCTGATTCCCCAGGTGATGGAGGCGCAAGGGACGACTCGGGCAGCCCGGGCGAGCGCCCGGGAAAGACGTTAAGGCAGGCTCAACCCGCACCGATTAAACTTCGGTACGGCGTTCGACTGGTGGTCAGTGCTGTGTCTCACACCTGACATCATCGAAAATCATGCTTGAACCCCCGCTGCAGTCGGCGAAGGACCTCCCCCTCGGGACACGCCCCGAAGCTGCCCCCGCCGACCGGGTCAACCCGATGGCCCCGCGGGCGTTGTTACAGGACATGACTATTTCCGCTGTCGAGCCGGAGCAGGCTCCGTTGCCCGTGGTGCTGATTCACGGCCTGCTCAGCACCCCCCGCGAGTTCGGCCTGATCTCGCTGCCCATCCAGTCGCGGGGCGTCCCGCTGATCATTCCGAACATCAAGGGCTACACCGAGGCCGATCGAAGCCAGTACGTCGGCTGGGAAGACTGGGTCGAAGCTGCCTGCGACGCGATCCGGGAGCAGGTCGGCGTCGACCAGCCCTTTGTGCTCGGGGGGCTGTGCTCCGGAGGCATGGTGGCGGCCGCCGTGGCTGCGCGAGGTGAATTCAATGTCCGCACGCTGGTGATGATGTCGCCGAGCTTCGGCTACGACGGCTGGGCACGGACCATCTGGTGGCGATTGCGCGGGCTGGGATACGCCCTCCACCTGGACCAGTGGATCTCGATCAAGGAAAGCCCGCCCTACGGGATCAAGAACGAGAAGATACGCAAGTGGGTCGAACGCGACATGCAGCAGCGAGCGACGAGCGCCGCCGGACCGTCCAGCCTGCCCTTGTGGGCCATACACCAGTCCGAAAAACTGATGAACCATGTCGTCAGGCAATTTCCGCGGCTGCGGATCCCCACGGTCGTGATCCACTCCCGACTGGACGAAATCTGCAGCCTCGGCATCGTGAAAAGGGTTTTCGAGACACTGCCAGCGGGCTTGAACCGTCTCGTGGTGCTTGAGAATTCATATCACATGATCACCATCGACAATGACCGTCAACAGGTCACGGCAGAATTGCTGAAATGCTCCGGCCAGAGGGATCGAATCGCCGCGGCGGCGATCGAACCCTGTTCGATCACGCCGACACCGCATCCGGCGGGCGCGCTCACCCCGGCCGATTCATATACAGGAGCGCTTTCATGTCCAACACCATGACCGAATTGTTGGGACTGATCCAGAAGGCCTACGACATCGATCCGGCCTCGATCGATCCGCACAAGCCCTTGTCCGAATTCGGGCTCGACTCACTTGCGCTGGCCGAACTCATGTTCAACATCGAAGACCACTTTCACATCGACTACCCGGAGTCACGCACCGGCGTGCAGACCCTGGCCGAGCTGGCGCAGGTGGTGGACGAGGTGCGTGCCGCCGTTCAAGTGAAATGAGTGCGCGCGATGTGGTGATTTCCGGCCTCGGGCTGGTATCTCCGCACGGCGACGATCCAACGGTCGCCTTCGAGGCCCTGCTGCGTGGCCAATCGGCCATCAACCTCTGGACCCGCGAAGGGTTGCCGCCGGCAGCGGTCGCCAGTGCCGCGTTCTCCCCCGAGCGCTGGTTCACCAAGCTGCAACTCGTCGGCGTCGACCGCGTCAGCCAGATGGCCGTCGCGGCGGCGGAAATGGCGCGCACCGATGCCCGGTGGCCCGAGGGCATCGACCCCGAGCGCATCGGCGTGTTCATCGGAAGCGGCATGGGCGGTGCATCGGCGCTCGAGGACGGCTACGAGGCCGCCCGCAGCGGTCGCCGCGTCTCGCCGCTGACGGTCGTTGCCGCGATGACCAACGCCCCGGCAGCCCACATCGCGATCCGCGCCCGGGCCGAGGGGCCGGTCTACACCTACTCGGTGGCTTGCGCTTCGTCGGCACTCGCCATCGCCGAGGCCGCCAAGGCGATCGCGGCCGGAGAGATCGACATCGCGATCGCCGGCGGTGCCGAGGCCCTGCTGGTGCCGGGCGTCGTGCGCGCCTGGCAGGCGCTTCAGACTCTCGCCACTCCGGACGCGGCCGATCCCGGTCGCTCGTGCCGCCCCTTCGACCTCCATCGCTCCGGCTTCGCGCTCGGCGAGGGTGCGGCGATGCTGGTGCTCGAATCCCGGCAGCACGCGCAGGACCGGGGGGCCCCGGTGCGCGTGCGATTCGCGGGCAGCGGCGTCAGTTGCGACGCGCAGCACATGACCAAGCCGCAGGCCCAGGGTCAGGTGCGTGCGCTGCGCAACGCACTGCGTGCCAGCGGCCTGTCGCCGCGCGACATCGGCTACTGCAATGCCCACGGCACGGCGACGCGGGTTGGCGATGGTGTCGAATGCGAAGCCTTGCGCACGGTCTGGGGTGACGACATCGACGCATTGCGCGTGAGTTCGACCAAGTCGATGCACGGTCACCTGCTGGGTGCAGCCGGCGCTCTCGAGGCCGTCGTCACCGTCCTGGCGCTCGAACAGCGCTGTGCGCCACCGACCCCCAGTTGCCGGGAACCGGACCCCGCGTGCGCCGTTCCGCTGATCCGCGAAACGAAGGCATCGCTGCCCGACCTGCGCTCAGCGATCAGCAATTCCTTCGCCTTCGGGGGCACCAACGTCGTGCTGGCCTTCTCGCGCAACGACTGATCGCGGGAAGCGCGGCTCCCGAAGCACGCACCCGGCGGTGCTTCTACTTGGCCGGTTCGGATGGCAGGAAGCGGACCAGCACCCGCTGTCCCACGCGCAGGTCCGGCTTGTCCAGCTCGAGCAGGCATTCGACCACCCGGGCGTCGATGACCACTTCGCTGTCCGCCGAATCCACCGTGCGTGGCGGGCCGAACACCTCGCCGATGCTCAGCACCCGCGCTCCGTTCACTGCACTGCCTTCCGCAACCGACACCACTTCGGCGCGCATGCCGACCCTGACGCGAGCGATCAGCGATTCATTCAGGTCGGCACGCACGATGCGCGGCCCTTCAGGCAGCAGACTGAGCAGCACGCCATAGGGTGCGATGTACTCGCCGACCTGCGTCGTGCGCTGCACGACGCGGCCCGCGACCGGCGCACGGATCGTCGCGGCAGCCAGCATCTGATTGGCCTGAGCCACCCGCTGCTGCACGACCGCCAGCGCACTTCGCTGGACGACCAGCTGCTTCTCGGCCTCGCTCAACACGGCCCGCGCGTCGTCGACGGCCTGCCCGCTGCCGGCGCCTGCAGCCTGCACCTGCTGCAGGCGCTCGAGCCGCGTGCGCGCCGCAGGAATGCGGGATCGCAGTGCTTCGAGCTGCGCTGCGGCCAGGCCTTGCTCGGACTTGGCCTGCTCCAGCTGGTGGCGTGTTTCACGGGCGTCGATCTGGGCAAGGACCTGTCCCTTGCGCACCGAGTCCCCGGGCTGTACGGACCAGTTCTGGATCAGGCCGCCCTGCGGACTCGCGACGCTCAGCAGGCCGCCTGGCACGTCGACCCGGCCACGTGCGATCGCGACAAAGCGCGCATCGGGAGCCGACGCGGCCTCGGCCGGGCTCAGGATCGGTTCGTCCTGCGGCGCACAGGCGACCAGCAGGACCGCCGTCAGGATCGCGCAGGCATGCGCACAGGCACGCGGGAGAGTCACGGTATTCATGTATGTCCTTCGGCCGCGCCGGGGCGCGTGTCGTCGAGCAGGCGCCCGTCTTCCATGTGTAGCACGCGATCGGCGTGCGCCACGACCCGGGGATCGTGGCTGACGCAAAGCACCGCTGCGCCGTGGCTGCGAGCGAGTCGGTGCAGCAGATCGATCACCAGTTGACCGTTGACCGCGTCCAGTGCGCTGGTCGGCTCGTCGGCGAACAGCAGCTGGGGGCGCTTGGCCAGCGCGCGTGCTATCGCCACCCGCTGCTTCTCCCCGCCCGACATCTCTGCGGGACGCAATTCCGAGCGCGCCGACAGGCCGACTTCATCGAGCGCTTCCAGCGCGCGTTCGCGGGCATGGGAGCGCGACATCTTCAACGCGCCCAGCGGCAGCATCACCTGCTCGACGGCGCTCAGCGCTCCGAACAGGTTGAAGCCCTGGAACACGAAGCCGGTGTGATGCAGCCGGAAGCGCTCGAGTGCCCGTGCGTCGAGCGACCAGAGCAGTGCGCCCAGTGCTTCGACCTCGCCAGCATCGGGGCGCTGCAGCCCGCTCAGCGATGCAAGCAAGGTGCTCTTGCCGCAGCCAGACGGGCCGGAGATGAGGGTCAGTTCGCCCGGGCAGACATCCAGGCTCAATCCGCGAAGGACCGGCGTATCGATGCGGCCGCTGCGAAACGACTTGACCAGGTTGCGCCCCCGCAAGACCGGCGCCCCGGGATCGATCGCGATGGGAGGGGCCGTCATCTCAGCAGCGTCGCCGGATCGGCGCTGCGCAGCGCGCGCACCGCCGCCAGGCCTGAAATCATCGAGATCCCGAGCACCAGCACGGCACAGGCCGCCACCGCCCAGCCTTCGAGGACCACAGGCACATGGTAGTGACGGGCCAGCGACAACGCGGCCCAGGCCCCCACTCCGCCGAGCAGCAGGCCAGCGCTGCCGATCCAGGCCGCCTGCTCCAGCACCACCCCGCGCAGGGCACGCACCCCGATGCCGAGCGCCTGGAGCGCCGCGTATTCGGTCGCGGAGCCAGCCACCGCGCCCATCAGGGTCTGGCTGGTGATGACCGCGCCGACCAGGCTCACCACGACCGCGAGAAACAGCACGCCCAGGCCCGCCCCGGTGTCGAGCAACCAGTAGTCAGACGCGCTCTTGGCGAACTCCTTGCGCGTCCAGACTTCGAATCCATGCTCGCGCCCTGCGGCGGCCAGTCGGCTCCGTGCCTCTGGCAGCTGGGCCGCGTCATGCAGCCGCACCACGTAATAGGGCACCCGCTCGTCGCCCGGACCGCCCGGCTGCAGCCGGCTGATCGTTTCCAGCGACGACAGGATATTCACCCCGCCCAGCGTGCGCAGCCCCGAAACCGCGCCGACGACCCGCACGGTGCGGCCATTGATCCGGGGCCGGTCGCCGATCGCCACGCCGAGCTTCTTCAAGTCGGCTTCGTCGACGATCACCGAGCCGGGCTCGTCGAGCCTCACCCGCATGTCGGGTGTGAGGACGCGGGCGAACAGCAGCGCATCCGGCGAGGTGTCGACGCCCGAGACGTACAACGTGATCGCACCCACGTCCGGACGCGAACGCCAGTCACCTTCGATCCAGTTGTAGGCCTCGACACGGTCGACCGCCGGGTCGAGCCGCAGCCAGATTTCGGTGTCCCGGGGGATGGCGCGTCCGAGTTCAACGGTTCGCGTGCCTGGGTGGCCCACCCACAGGTCGCCGCGCGACGCGTCGATGTAGACCGCCGAGCTGCCGAAGATGCCAAGCACCAGCGCGGCCTGCACCAGCAGCAGCAGCCCCGAGAACGCGACTGCGACCACAGCGGGAAGAAAACGCCGCCATTCATGCAGCAGCGACTTGCGCGCCAGTGGAACGATCATGGTGAAGACGCTGGCAGGCTGGCGCCACCGAAAGCCGTGAAGAGCGCGACATACGCGACCTGTTCAGCCAGACCGGCCCGCAGGGTGTCGCGGCGCGCCTGAACGGCCGCACTGCGCGCGTCGGCACGCTGGAACCCGGTGGCGAGGCCAAGCCGCGCCTGCGCTTCGGTCGCATTCGCGCGCTGACGCACGGCCTCCTCGACGGCGACCGCCGCGACGGTGCGATGTCGCTCGTGGTCGAGCTGCAGCAGCGCCGACTGGGCCTCGGCAACGCCTTGCAGCACCGCCTGCCGATACTGTGCAGTGGCCGCATCGAAATCGGCGTCGCGCGCACGCTGCGAGGCGGCGATCGCGCCACCATCGAACAGGGACATCGAGAAGCTCGGGCCGGCGGACAGCACCGCGCGCACCGCGCCGGATGCGGGACCGGTGATCGCAGCGCTCAGCCCGACGAGTCCGGCGAGACTGATGCGCGGTTGCGCGTCGGCGCGGGCCAGCCCGGCGGCATGGGCTGCTCTCAACACCGTGTGCTCCGCCCGGCGGATGCCCGGCCGCTGCCGCACCAGGTCGGCGGGCAACGCGGTCAGGCCCAGCGGTGCGCGCGCAGGAAGCGCGGCATCGGCAGCGGGCGGCGGCAAATCCGCCTGAAGATCGCCCACGAGCACACCGAGTCGCGTTCGAGCCAGGGCGGCCAGCGCAGCCGGCTCCAGGGTGGCAGCCCGGGCCTGCACCGCAGCCACCACCGCAGCCTGGACTTCATCGGCGCCGACCTGATTGGCCTGCAGCAGCACGCGGGTGAGGCGCTCGCGCTCGTCGGCCTCCGCGGCGAGCTGCTTCAACAGGTGTTGCTCGCGTTCGGCCGCACGCATCTCGAAGTACGCACGAGCCACTTCTGCCACCAGCGTGGCCCGGCTGGCCTGCTCGTCCGCCAGCGCCAGTTGCTGGTCGGCTTCGGCCAATCCGCGGGTTGCGATCTGCCGATCCTGCAGGGGAACGTCCCATCGAGCCGCCACGCCGGCCTGGAAATAGGTGCTGCGTCCGTTGGCGGTCTGCTGCGGATCGCCCACGAGCGAGACCTGAGGCCCCAGTCGGGCGGCCATTTCCTGCCCCATCGCCTGTGCCGAGCGCACCCGGGCGGCGGCCGCCTCGAGATCCGGCGAACCCGCCAGCGCCCGGGCGACCAGCCCGTCAAGCGCGCTGTCGCCGAACGCACGCCACCAGCTTGTCAAGTCAACCGCATCTCCCAGCAGCGGGGGCGCAGCCCACGCCACAGGCAACGGCACCACGGGAACGGCGGCCGGTGGGGCCGGCGCAGGGGTGGACGCGCAGCCGGCCAGACAAGCCACCGCGATGCCGAGGATCCGGATACGCAGGGCACTGGGCACGCAGGGGAAGACAGTCGTCGGCATGGCCGAGATCATAGGTGCGCCGTCGAAAGAGCCTGAAAAACGCCACCTGAGATCGGGATCCTGTAGGAATTTGCCTGACACGATGCATGGCAAAAGAGGGACTCAAGCGACAGAGATGACCTGATGTCAGCCCCCATCTCTGGTCAACACAATCTGTTTCACGTTGCAACGAATCCAAAGCCGAATCCGGCAACGCGAAAAGAACACCGCTCAAACCGATCGACACCGCAGATCACGACCAGGAACACCACCATGAATGCAGATCAGATCCTCACCGAAATCCGCGAAGCCAACCTTTCCTACCTGATGCTGGCTCAGAGCCTCATCCGCACGGACCGTGAACAGGCCCTGTATCGCCTGGGCATCAGCGAGGAAAACGCAGCGCTGCTGCAGATGCTGACCCCGGCGCAGATGATGAAGATCGCCTCGGGCAACACGCTGCTGTGCCGATTCCGCATGGACGACGACATGGTCTGGGGCCTGCTGACCAACCATGGCAAGGGCGCAGCCAACGATCAGACCACCCGCCTGCACGCCAGCATCCTGATGGCCGGCCGCCATCAAGAAGCAGCCTGATCCGCCCTGCCACCCGAATCCGACCAGAGGAAGAGACACCATGCGCACCAAGAGCATCCTGACCGAAGCACGGCAAATCGAACGCGCCGTCACGCTGATCAACCTGGGCGCCCGTCTGCAGGTGCTGGAAAGCGAAACCGACCTCAGCTACGAGCGCCTGTTGCGCCTGTACAAGGAAGTGGCCGGCAAATCGCCTTCCAAGGGCCAGCTCCCGTTCTCGACCGACTGGTTCATGACCTGGCAGCCCAACATCCATTCGTCGCTGTTCCTGAACATTCACGAGTACCTGAACAAGGTCGCCGAGATGGACGAGATCGACACCGTCATCAAGGCCTACCAGCTGTATCTGGAGCAGACTCAGGCGCAGGGCCTGGAGGCGCTGCTGTCGGTGACGCGCGCCTGGCGCCTGGTGAAGTTCATCGACAACGGCATGCTGACGATGACCAAGTGCTCGAAGTGCGGCGGCCACTTCGTGACCCACCCGCACGAGATCTCGCGCCACTACGTCTGCGGCCTGTGCAACCCCCCGGCGCGCGCCGGCAAGGGCAAGGCCGCCGGTGGCATCCAGTTGCATTGACCCGGATTCATTGCCGATTCCTCTCAAGTCGCCGTGGCTGGCGTCGATACACAGATGAGCGTCTGTTCCTGAATTTCTGGTTGTCTCCTCCTCGCATACCGCGTGTGCGTTAAACCGGGCCCCTAGGGGTCCGTTTTTTTTGCCCGGAGATTGGGCTGCCAATCGACCGCTGATGCGCGAATCACACAGCCGCACCCGACCACACACTCAAGGCCAGATCGAAGGGGTCGATATAGAGGCAACGCCGCAATGAGTTTCGCGGCGAGCCTTCAATTGGGAAAATTCTCACCATGTTCGTACTCATCGGTTGGGGCCTTGCGATGGTGTGCATCTTCGGCGTGTACATCTTCCACGGCGGCAACATCAGCGTGATCCTGCACGCCTTGCCGTTCGAGATGATCACCATCTTCGGAGCGGCGGCTGGAGCGTTCCTGGCGAACAACCAGATGAAGGTCGTCAAGTCCAGCCTGAAGGGCCTGGGCTCGTGCTTCAAGGGCAGCAAGTACAGCAAGGCGCGCTACATGGAGCTGATGGCGCTGATGTTCGACATCCTGCAGAAAGCCCGCAAGGAAGGCCTGATGTCGATCGAACAGGACGTCGAAGACCCGCACAACTCGGCGGTCTTCAAGAAGTACCCGGTGGTCGGCCACGACCACCATGTGGTGGAGTTCATCACCGACTACCTGCGCATGATGGTCTCGGGCAACCTGAATGCCCACGAGATCGAGAGCCTGATGGACAGCGAGATCGAGACCCACCACAACGAGGAACATGCCGCCGTCGCCGCGATCAACCGCCTGGCTGGCGGCCTGCCGGCGTTCGGCATCGTCGCCGCCGTGCTGGGCGTGGTCAACACCATGGGCTCGGTAGGTCAGGCGCCGGCGGTGCTGGGCGGGATGATCGCGTCGGCGCTGGTCGGGACCTTCCTGGGCATCCTGCTGGCGTATGGCTTCGTCGAACCGCTCGGCGGACTGCTCGAGCAGAAGGTCGAGGATGGCTCGAAGGAGCTCCAGTGCATCAAGACCACCCTGCTCGCCAGCATGCAGGGATACGCACCGCAGGTCGCGGTGGAGTTCGGCCGCAAGGTGCTGTTCTCGACCGACCGACCAACCTTCGCCGAGCTGGAAAGCCACGTCAAGGGCAAGAAGTGAGCCCCCCAGTCGCTTTGCTCCTGCCTCCAGGGGGCGCCACCCATCGGGCCGGGAGACCCGTCCTTCGGGCGTGTCTTGACGAACGCGCAGTTGCGCTCGCTTTTCTTGGCGGGAGCGACTGATGGCGGGCGATTCGAAGAAGCTCCAGCCGATCATCATCAAGAAGATCAAGAAGGGCGGCCACGGTCATCACGGGGGCGCCTGGAAGATCGCGTATGCCGACTTCGTGACCGCCATGATGGCGTTCTTCCTGCTCATGTGGCTGCTGGGCTCGACCACCGAAGGCGACAAGAAGGGCATCGCCGACTTCTTCGGCTCGCCGCTGAAGGTGTCGCTCGGTGGCGGATCGGGTGCTGGCGATGCGTCGCACGTGATCAAGGGCGGCGGCGAGGACCTGTCGCGCACGCATGGTCAGGTCAAGAAGGGCGACATCGAGAGTCAGCGCACCACGATCAACCTGCTGGCACTGAAGGCCGAACAACGCGCCGCGGAGAAGGCCCGCCTCGAGGAATTGAAGCAACGGGTCGAGGATGTGCTCGCGGCCAGCCCGAAGCTGGCGTCGATGCAGTCGCAGATCCGGCTCGACATGACCAGCGAGGGCCTGCGCATCCAGATCGTCGACGCCGACAACCGACCGATGTTCGACAGCGGAAGCTCGATCGTCAAACCCTACATGCGCGAACTGCTGCAGATCATCGGAGGCGTTCTGGGCGACGTGCCCAATCGTCTGACCCTGGAGGGCCACACCGATGCGCAACCTTTCGGCAGCGGGGAGCGCGGCTACAGCAACTGGGAGCTGTCGGCCGATCGTGCCAACTCCTCGCGGCGTGAACTGATCTCCGGAGGCCTGCCCGATGAACGCGTGCTTCGAGTGCAGGGACTGTCGTCCAGCAGGCCGCTGGACAACACCGACCCGTTGAGCCCGACCAATCGCCGCATCAGCATCATCGTGATGAACCGTGATGCCGAAGACAGGTTCTTCAACAACCTGTCTGAACCGCCAGACGACACACCAGTTGCAGAGGAACCGAAGATTGCGGTGGATCTCCCCTCAATTTCAGCTCCCGTTGCCCGATAGATCTGACTAGCCCACACCGATTGCGTATTGCGAGGACCGCCATGAGCCAACAGACCGACATGAAATTCCTGATCGTGGACGACTTCTCCACGATGCGCCGCATCGTGCGCGGCTTGCTGAAGGAGATTGGCTACAACAACGCCGAGGAAGCCGAGGACGGCGCCGTGGCGCTGGGGATGCTGAACAACATCAAGTTCGATTTCATCGTCAGCGACATCAACATGCCGAACATGAACGGCTTCGAGTTGCTGTCGGCAGTGAAGAAGGATGCCTCACTCAAGCACATTCCCGTGCTGATGGTGACCGCCGAGGCACGCAAGGAAGACATCGTGCGTGCGGCGCAGGAAGGCGCCGCTGGCTACATCGTCAAGCCCTTCACCAAGGCCACCCTCGAGGAGAAGGTGCAGAAGATCATGCAGAAACTGGCCGCCACGGCGTGAGGACCGCATCATGAACATGAACGAACTCGCCGCAGCCGATCTCCAGTCCGACATCACGTCGCATGCCGCTTCAGCCGCAGCATCGCCCGAGGTGTTCCAGCAACTGGGCGCGATCACCCGCCAGCTGCACGACACCCTCAGCCAGCTCGGCGTGATGCCCAAGCTGCAGATCGCCGCCGAGGGCCTGCCGGACGCGCGCAGCCGTCTGAACTACATCGCAGAGAAGACCGGCGCGGCAGCCAACAAGGTGCTCAATTCGGTCGACTGTGCCAAGGCCGATCACCTGCTCATCACGCAGGAAACCCGACGCATCGCTGCGGCGATCGTCGCCGATCCGGTGAAGGCGGTGGCCTCGGGCATGTTGATGAACTTCGTCGGTGACGTCGAATCCGCGACGACGCGCATCGACGGGCACCTGACAGACATCATGATGGCGCAGGATTTCCATGACCTGACGGGTCAGGTCGTCGCCAAGGTCGTCGCGCTCGCCAGCGAGCTCGAGGACAGCCTGGTCAGGCTGCTGGTGCAGGCAGCTCCGCCAGATCAAGTGCAGAAAGTGGAACAGCACCTGCAGGGTCCTGTGGTCGACGCCGAAGGCCGCACCGACGTGGTCGCCAACCAGGGCGAGGTCGACGACCTGCTGGCCAGCCTGGGCTTCTGACGAGCCACGCTTTCACTCGCGAGTCAGTGGACCGGTCGGGCTCCTGGCGCGTGATGCCCGACGGGCCCTCGGTCCCTGCTCAGCCCACGCCTCCGCCGACCAGTCCGTTGCGGATCGCATAGACCGTCATTTCCGAGTTGTTGGCCAGACCCAGCTTCTCCAGCACCCGTGCACGGTAGACGCTGACCGTCTTCGGACTCAGCATCAGCTCTTCCGCGATGTCGGACAGCCGCTTGCCCGAAGCAATCATCACCAGCGTCTGCAATTCACGGTCGGACAATTTCTGATGCGCCGCCTCGCTCGTCGGCGTGGTCAGGCTCTCGACCAGCATCTGTGCAATCTCGGGAGTCACGTACTTGCGGCCCTGCGCCACGGTGCGCACCGCCGCGACGATCAACGCCGGATCCCCCCCCTTGTTGACGTAGCCGAATGCACCGGCACGCAAGGCACGGATGGCGTACTGGTCTTCCGGGTACATCGACACGACGAGCACCCGCAATGTCGAGCCCTCTTCCTTCAACGCATGCAGCACGTCCAGCCCGCTGCGGCCCGGCAGGTTGATGTCGAGCACCAGCACGTCGCAACTGGCATTGCGAAGCAGGCTGCGCAACTCGCCGTAGTCGCCCGCCTCGCCGACCACCTGGATGTCGGGTGCGTCGGACAGGGTGTCTCGGATCCCACGCCGAATCAGCGCGTGGTCGTCGCAGAGCATCACGTTGATCATGTCGGAATCATAGGTCGCCCCATCCGGTGGGATCGTCGGCATCCGCCGGGTTGTCCGGGCTGCCACCCGGTGCGCCGTCCAGCGGCACCGAGAGAATCAGCGTGGTACCGGTCGGTCCACTGCTCAGGTCGACCCAGCCACCCACGGTGCGGGCGCGCTCGTGCAGGCCCCGGATGCCGAACGAGCGGGCCTTCGCCAGATCCTCGGATGACAGGCCGCGGCCGTTGTCGCTGATCTCGAGCGACAGCACGCCGCCGGCCATCGACAGATCGATGGAAACCTGCGTCGCCTGAGCGTGCTTGCTGACGTTGGTGAGCGCTTCCTGCGCGGTGCGATAGGCGACCAGCGGCACGCCGGGTCCGAGCGGCATCGGCTGCTGCGGCGCGCGCAGCGTGCATGCGATGCCGGTGCGTCGCTCGAAACGCGCCGTCATCCACTGCAGGGCCGCCAGCAGCCCCTGTTCGAGGATGGCGGGGCGCAGGTTGTGCATGATCCGCTGGCTGGACTCGATGGCCGCCGTGACTGTTTCCAGCGCACTCTGCACCCGGGCCTGCACCTCGGGCGAATCGGAGTGACGTGCGATCCACGCGAGGTCGAACTTCAGCGCCGTCAGCGAGCCACCGACGTCGTCGTGGATTTCGCGTGCGATGGCCGCGCGCTCCATCTCGATGCTGGTCTGCAGGTGCTGCGCCAGCTCGTGCAGGCGCAGCTGCGACTCGCCGAGTTGCCGGTCTGCACGCTGGCGGGCACGGCGCGTCTCGCTGGCCTCGACGGCGTGGAGCAATGCCGGTACCAGCCGCGCCAGGTTGTTCTTCAGCAGGTAATCGCTGGCCCCGTTGCGCATGGCCTCGACCGCGGTGTCTTCGCCGATCTCGCCCGATACCAGGATGAAAGGCACGTCGCCACCGCGGGCCATCAGCAGGTCGAGCGCCACCAGCCCCGAAAAACCGGGCAGGTTGTAGTCGGAAATGATCGCGTCCCAACGGTCGTCGAGCGCGCGCAGGAAATCGGCTTCGTTGTCGACACGCCGGGGTTCGACCACCAGTCCACCCCGCCGCAGGTGCGCAAGCATGAGTTCGTGGTCGAGCTCGGAATCCTCGAGGTGGAGCACACGCAGCGGTTGATCGGCAGACCGGGACGCCATGGCACGAGTATGCAGCCTGCTCCTTCCCGGGGCTGCCGGGCGCGGTCGCCTGGTCAGGGCCGTGCCACTGGAGGCGCCAGCGGGAAGAACAGCCGGCGGAATAGCAGCGTGATTGCGCTTATGTATTCGTGACAGCTGCCGAAAATCACTCAGACCCAAAGACGCCTCGGACCCGCAACTGCGTGCCCTTCGGCACTCGCTGCCAGCTGGTGGCGACGACAGGCGGTATCACAGGGAGTATTTATCAGATGGAATACGCTGGACACCAGGTCGAGCCGACGCAGGTCGGGCAAGCGCCCGCCCCGCTGCTTGTGGCCGCCGATCTTCAGGACCACTTGATGATGGCGACCAACGACCTCGATCGGCTGCACACGCTGCTGGCCGATGCGTGCGACACGCTGATGCAGCGCTTCTACAACGCCACCGAGCAGATCCACACGCTGATGGACGAGCACAGCTCGGACGGCGACGACAAGCGCGACTCGGCGGCCTACCAGAACCTGATGCAGCAGCTGGGAGCCGCCGTCACCGCGCTGCAATTCCAGGACATGGCGTCACAGTTGATCGTCCATACCAACCACCGCCTGCGCAGTTGTGTAGACACGCTGGCACAGGAAGCCTTTGGCGATGACGACGAGGATGGACAGAGCGCAGTCGCGGCCCCGCCGCTGCGTCCCAACCCGGTCACTCAATCCGAGATGGATGCCGGCTCGGTCGAGCTGTTCTGAAGCCTCGCCGACACGCCATTCAGACCCCGTATCAATCAACCACTCACGTTCCCTCCGGAGACAGCAATGCACTCAATCCTTGCCGTGGACGACTCGGCCTCGATGCGCCAGATGGTCACCTTCACATTGAAGAGTGCGGGCTATCACGTCGTGGAGGCCGTTGATGGCCAAGACGCTCTGGAGAAATCGGGGCAGCAGGATTTCGACCTGGTACTGACCGATCAGAACATGCCCCGCATGGACGGCATCAACCTGACCAAGAACCTGCGCAATCACCCGAAGTTCAAGGCCACTCCGATCCTGATCCTGACCACCGAATCCAGTGATCAGATGAAGCAGGCCGGCCGCAATGCCGGCGCGACCGGCTGGATGGTCAAGCCCTTCGATCCGGCCAAGCTGATCGAGGTCATCCGCAAAGTGATTCGCTGAAGCGCGCCGACGGCGCCCGAGAAAACACGCACGAGACGACGAGGGGTGGGTGATGAGTGACATGAACACAGACCAATCAAGCGGCGCAGGCATCGACCTGAGCCAGTTCTACCAGGTGTTCTTCGAAGAAGCCGGAGAGAACCTCGACAGCATGGAGCAGCAGTTGCTGGCCATCGACATCGAGGCGGCCGACGACGAGGAACTCAATTCGATCTTCCGCTGCGCCCACTCGGTGAAGGGTGGCGCGGCGACCTTCGGCTTCGCCGATGTCGCCGAGCTCACGCACCAGATGGAAACGCTGCTGGACCGGCTGCGCCGCCACGAGCTGGAGCCGACGGCTCCGATGGTCGACGTGCTGCTTCAGTCGGGTGATGCGCTGCGCTCGCAGCTGGCACGTCATCAAGGTGCAGGTGGCGACCCTGTGGACACGACCGATCTGCTGGTGAAGATCCGTGCGCTGGTTGCCGGTCAGCCCCTGCCCGCGTCCGCCGCGGCAGCTGCACCCGCAAGCGCCGCACCCAAATCAGTGCTGGCGCAGGAACCAGTCGCATCCGCCGCTCCTGCTGCCCCGGCCAAGTCTGCCCCGGCAGCGAAGATGGCCCGCGGCCTGGAGTTGCGAGTCGGACCGCTGACCGATCCGAAGGACGCCGACAACCTCGTCGACCTCTTCAAGGAAATCGTCGACCTCGGCACGATCGAACCGCTCGACGGCGGTCAGGCGAGCGAGGGCCTGCGCCGCTTCAAGGTGGTGACCACCAGCAGCGATGACGATCTGCTCGACCTCTTCACCTTCCACGTGGCACGCGAGAAGGTGGCCCTGCTGCCGCTGACCTCCGGATTCGGCTTCCACGAAGGCGCGCCCGGTGCACCTCCGGTCGAGAACCCGCCCGATCCGGGCTTCGGCTTCTTCGAGGATGCGCCTGGCGCACCCGGCAGTGCCAGCCCGAC
>JAGNWJ010000028.1:28067-29733 GCA_017986065.1 Rhizobacter sp.
GACCACGGCATCGAAATGCCGGCCGACCGCCTGGCCAAGGGCAAGCCGGAGACCGGCACGATCACGCTCGCGGCTTCGCACCAGGGCGGCTCCATCGTCATCGAAGTTCGCGACGACGGCCGCGGCCTGTCACGCGAAAAGCTGATCAAGAAGGCTCGCGAGCGCGGCATCGACGCGCCGGACTCGATGTCCGACAGCGAAGTCTGGAACCTGATCTTCGCACCCGGCTTCTCGACCGCCGACGTGGTCACCGACGTGTCGGGCCGCGGAGTCGGCATGGACGTGGTGAAGAAGAACATCACGTCGCTGGGCGGCACCGTCGAGATCGAATCGGCCGAGGGCTATGGCATGCGCGTCTCGGTGCGCCTGCCGCTGACGCTGGCCATCATGGACGGCATGAGCGTCGGAGTCGGCGATGAGGTCTACATCCTTCCGCTGGCTTCGGTCATTGAGTCGTTCCAGGTGCACGAGCACACCGTCAAGACCGTGGGCGGCACGGGCCGCGTGGTCGAGGTGCGTGGCGACTACATGCCGGTGATGGAACTGGAACGCATCTTCGAGGTGCCACGTCACAACTACGAAAAGTCGGCTGCCATCATGGTCGTCGTCGAAGCCGATGGCGGTCGTGTCGCCCTGATGGTCGATGAACTGCTCGGCCAGCAGCAGGTCGTGGTCAAGAACCTCGAGGCCAACTACCGCAAGGTCGAGGACGTCTCCGGCGCCACCATCATGGGTGATGGCCGGGTCGCACTGATCCTCGATGTAGGCAGCCTGGTGCGCCGTTCCAGGCACTGATCTGCAGGAATCCGACAGTCGATCCTTCGGCTGCATCTCCAGCGCCCCGACATGCACGGAATACCGTCGGTCGGGGCGTTCCTTCTGGTGCACAGCACCCGTCGCAGCAGCCGAAGTTCAGCGACAGAAGCCTTCAAATAGTTCAGATTGTTCCGATAACCACTTGAAGTTTCTGATTGGCTGCCGCGCGGCGCCTGCCTCAGTCACTTGCAAATCACGAAGGGACTTCTTGCACCATGAACATCACCGCCTTGATGGGTTCGAACTCGTCGTCGGACCCCGTCGCGATAGGACGCACCGCCGATCGACTGATCCTCGCGGCCACTGCACTGGGCTGTGCGGTCGCGGTCTACCTCGGCACGTTGTACGGCGGGCTTTCGCTCGCGATGGGTGGAGCGGCGGCCATCCTGCTGATCGCCGGCGGCATCTACATGGCGGCCAGCGGGAGCCTGCTGTCGAGCCTCGCGTTGTCCACCAGCCTGATGCTGACGGTGGCCCTTCAGCTGCAGATCGGCCGCGGGACGCTTGAACTCCATTTCGGTGTGTTCGTCTCTCTCGCACTGCTGCTGCTGTACCGCGACTGGCGACCCATCCTGTGCGGTGCTCTGGTCATTGCCGTCCACCACGTTCTGGTCGATCGCCTTCAGGCGGCGGGCTTCCCGGTGTTCTGCACTCCCGAAGCCGACTTCCTGAAGGTGGCCCTGCATGCCGGCTACGTGGTCGTGCAGACCGGCTTCGAGCTCTGGATCGCCCTCACCATGCGCAGCGGCGCCCGCCAGGGCATCGAACTCAGCGCCATGGTGGAACGGATGGATGCCGATGGCCGGATCTCGCTGGACATGAGCGGCATCGAAGTGTCATCGCAGGCGGG
>JAGNWJ010000103.1 GCA_017986065.1 Rhizobacter sp.
ATCGATGGGCGGGTATGCATCTGGAATCTCCCTGAAAGTTGATGGATCAACTCTAGGATCGCAAGCACAGTCCGGCAGTCGTCTTGTAACCATATGAAGCGTCAGAAACAGGATGACAAGGCTGTCAGGCTATCGACCATCCGCTCGTCACGGCGCGGGCGGCTTGCGCATTCGGCGGGTCAACCCATCCGCGGTCCGGTCCCGCCCGACGCGCCGAGCGAAATCGGCGGCGCTGTGATCGAGATCGCTGCGCAGGTTCACATCCGCTCCCCGGGCAAGGAGCAACTCAACGCTTTCAGACGTGCCGTACTGCGCGGCCATCATCAGCGGCGTGGTGCCGTTGGGTGAGCGCGCATCGACCGCAGCCCCCCGCTCGAGCAGCTTCTGCAAAGTCAATTCATCGGGTGCCGTGGCAGCGTAGTGCAGCGCAGACCAGCCCGGTCGATTGACGTTGGCGCCCCGCTTCAGCAGGCGCTCGACCAGCTCAGGCTGCCCTCGCAGGCTGGCCAGCATCAGGGCTGTTTCACCCGCCGGGTTGGTTGCTTCCAGTTTCAGCATCGGGCTGTCTATCAGAGCCTCGGACACCTTGAACGACTCGAGCTTGAGCGCCAGGATCAGGCCAGGCTGCCCTTGTTCATCGACCGTGTTCGGGTCGAAGCCACGCTTCAGCAGTTCTTCGATGTTGTTGCGGTGGTCTCGCCTGATTGCGGTGAAGAAATCCTCGTACGAACCAGCTTTGACCGCACCAAATCCATTTAAAACAAATAGATAGAAGCCTATTTGAAAGTATTTTCTACGATTTTTCATCGGGGCAGCCGGCGGTGAGACCGAACAGATGCTCGAAGTTGGCGCTGGTTTCCCGGGCGATTTCCTCCACGGGCACACCCTTGAGTTCGGCTATCTGCTTCGCGACCCAGGGAACCAGGGCAGGCGTGTTGGTCTTGCCTCGAAAGGGCGCCGGAGCCAGGTAAGGACTGTCGGTTTCGATCAGGCATCGGTCGAGCGGGACAAAACGAGCCACCGCCCGCAGGTCCTCGGCGTTCTTGAACGTGATGATCCCCGAGAACGATATGTAGAAGCCCAGGTCCAGCGCGGCGCGCGCGACGTCCATGGTTTCGGTGAAGCAATGGAACACACCGCTGAGCCGATGCCCGCCCTCCGTGGTCAGCACTTCCAGCGTGTCGGCGGACGAACTGCGGGTGTGGATCACCAGCGGCAGGCCGGTCTGATGGGCGGCCCGGATGTGCACGCGAAATCGCTCGCGCTGCCACTCCATCTCGTCGACCGAACGGCCGTTCAGTCGGAAGTAGTCAAGCCCGGTTTCACCGAGCGCGACCACGCGGGGCCGCGAAGCGAGCGCAACCAGATCATCGACCGACGGCTCGCGCACGCCCTCGTTGTCCGGATGCACGCCAACGCTGGCCCAGAAGTTGTCGTAAGCCATGGCCAGCGCATGCACTTCATCAAATTCTTCCAGCGTCGTGCAAATGCAAAGCGCCCGATCCACCTGGGCGGACTGCATCTCGGCGCGGATGTCGGTCAGACGAGCCCGCAGGTCCGGAAAACTGAGATGGCAATGGGAGTCGACGTACATCTTGTGCAGCGGCAGCAGGGCCGCAGCCAGACTCAGATCGTCTGCGTGGGCTTGGGCGACGAAATAGCGGTGCCAAGCAACTCTTCGATACGGGTGCGCAGCACGCGGGTCTTCTCGTCCGCCGGGAATCGAACACCAACGCCCTGGGTTCTGCCGCCCGATGCATTGGCGGGCGTGATCCACGCGACCTTGCCGGCCACCGGGTAGCGCTGGTTGTCTTCTGGCAAAGAAAGCAGCAGATAGATGTCCTCGCCGAGCCGGTACTCCCGCGTGGTCGGCACAAACAGGCCTCCATCGGTGAGCACCGGGATGTAGGCGGCGTAGAGCGCCCCCTTTTCACGGAACACCAGCTGGATCACGCTCGGACGGCTACCCGCCAGCACGGGGTTGGCAGCGGTGGAAGGCGGGCGCGAGACAGGATCGGTCATGTCGTCAGTTTATCCAAGGCGGCGACCGGCCGCCCGCGGACTTCGGCACGGACAGCGCGGTCTGTGCCTGCATCACGAGCATTTCAATGGTCAGCGCAGCCTGCCACGGATGTTCGGCATGACGCGCAATGCGGCACAGCTCCCGGTACCAGCGTGTCAGGGCGGCGCTGCAGACTTTCTGCCCCATCGAGGCCGCAGGGAAATAGCGCGGTGCTGCGCCGACCGCCGAGCGCATGGCGTCATGGCAGACCTTGAACAGCATGTCGACAACGCGCGGCAAAGGCCACGCCGGCAAACCCGCGGCGTCTCCACGAGCCAATTGCTCGGGCAAGGCGAGCCAGGCTTGGGCATCGAGACCCTCGCGGAACCATCTCAAGGCCTCTTCCGGTTGCCCGCCCGCGGCAGCGAGCAGGACCTCGGGCTGGGTGATGCCCTGCGCCTGCAGCCAGGCCGCCGCCACCGACGTCTCGGGAATCCCGAGGCGCACGGCCTGGCAACGGCTGCGTATGGTCGGCAGGAGCGCATCGACCGAAGAACCCGCCAGGACGAAACGAAGGTTGCCGGGCGGCTCCTCGAGCGTCTTCAGCAGCGCGTTGGCAGACACGCCGTTCATTCTTTCGGCTGGGTAGACGACGACGACCTTCCCCAGTGATCGAGCCGCCGTGGTCTGCGCGAAGGTGACGATGCGTCGAACCTCTTCGACCCGAATGTCCTTGCTGGGCTTGCGTTTGCCGGAGGCCTCTCCCCTGCCAGAACCACCCTCCTCGCTCGCCTCGTCGGCGTTCCAGCCCAGTTCCTCGCGCAGCGCTTCAGGCACCAGAACCAGCAGATCGGGGTGCGAGCGGGCCCGCACCAGAAGGCAACTCGCGCAATGTCCGCAGGGTCTCGTTGCGATGTCGCTCGAAACGCTTTCGCACAGCCAGGCATTCGCCAGCGTCAGGGCCATCTCGAACTGCCCGACACCCTGCGGTCCGTGCACCAGCAAGGCATGAGCGCGCTGGGTCTGCAGCGCCAGTCGCAGTGGCGCGGCCAGCCAGGGCAGCGGCGCAGTGGTTGCGGCCTGCCCGCTCACCAGTCACGCTCCGCCAGGACGGACATCACCTGGCAGCCCACCGCATCGCGATCGGCTGACCCATCGATGCGCACGAAACGCTCTCCAAATGCGTCGGCGCGGACGCGATATCCCTCGCGCACCCTTCGAAAGAACGCGGTGTCCAGCTGTTCGAAACGGTCCGGGGCTCGCGCTGCCGCAAGGCGCTCGGCGGCCTGCTCGGCACTGACATCGAACCAGAACGTGAGATCTGGCTGCAAGTCGCCATGAACCCAGGATTCGAGTCTTTCCAGCACCGCGCTGTCGAAGTCGCGGCCGGCGCCTTGATAGGCGAAGGTCGCGTCGGTGAATCGGTCGCAGAGAACCATGTCGCCGCGCGCCAGTGCCGGCTCGATCACCTGCTGCACGTGGTCACGTCGAGCGGCGAACACCAGCAGGGCTTCGGTGAGGGCATCCATCGGTGCGCTCAGCAGCAATTCCCGCAGGCGCTCGGCGAGCGGCGTGCCGCCGGGCTCGCGCGTCACGACGACGGTGTGACCAGAGGCGCGCAACTTCGCCGCCACCGGCCCGATGTGGGTGCTCTTGCCGGCACCGTCGATGCCTTCGAATGTGATGAAGCGACCGCGCACAGCGCCCTCTGCTCTCATGGGTCTCATTGCGTGGCATCCGACCCTGCTCCGGTCGTCGTCAACGGCCCCGCTGGTACTTGTTGACGGCCCGATTATGGGCGGCGAGGTCGTTGCTGAATTCGCTGGAGCCATCGCCTCGCGCCACGAAGTAGAGGGCCCGGATCGGTTCCGGTCGAACCGCCGCCAGCAGTGAAGCGCGACTCGGCATCGAGATCGGCGTGGGCGGCAGACCGTTGCGGAGGTAGGTGTTGTAGGGCGTGTCGTTCTGCAGATCGCGCTTGCGCAGGTTGCCGTCGAACGATGCACCGAGTCCGTAGATGACGGTCGGATCGGTCTGCAGCGGCATCCCGATGCGCAGGCGGTTGACGAAAACCGCCGCCACCTTGCCGCGGTCGGCTGGCTGCCCGGTTTCCTTCTCGATGATGGATGCCAGCGCCAGCGCCTGGTCGGGCGATTGCAGTGGTGTGTCGGGCGAGCGCTCGGCCCAGGCGGCCGCCAGCCGCTGACGCATGGCTTGATGCGCGCGGCGCAGAACCGAGAGATCGGTGCTGCCCTTGCTGTACGAATAGGTGTCGGGGTAGAAACGCCCTTCGGCCGGCGTGGCGGCGTCGTCCAGTGCTGCCATCAATTCGGCCTCGGTCATCGCGGCAGTGACCGGCCTGAGGGCATCGGCGCGGGCCAGCTCGGCACGGAACTGTCGCAGTGTCCAGCCCTCGCCCAGGCGAACGAACGCCATCGTCTCGTCTCCGCGCACCATCATGTTCAGCAGGCTTCTCGGTGTGGCGGCGCGAGTGATCTCGTAGCTGCCGGCGCGGATGCGGCGTGCGTCGCCAGACCACCGGAACCATTCATACAGCAGCCACGGGGGCGCCTGCACGCCGGCCCTCACCCAGGCATCGGCGATGCTGCGGGGCGAGGTGCCCGGCTCGATGGACACCTCGACGGTGTCGGTGGCCAGTGTCAGCGGTCTGTCCAGCCATGCATGAAGTGCAGCCGCGGACAGGCCCGCGAACAGGCACAGGGCCACCAGCAGCCCGACGAACCAGCGCCTCAAGCGAGGTCCCGCGGCTGCACAGCGCCCGGTTTGACGCCAACGCTTGCATGACACCGAAGGCAGCGGGGCAACATCGTGCAAATGATAATCGGCGCATGACCGAGCCCCTGAACCGTTCCCTCGCCGTGCCGCTGACCCACTGGGGCGTGATACGCGCTCACGGTGCCGATGCCGCCAAGTTCCTCCATGGCCAGCTGACGCAGGACGTGCTGCAACTCGGGCGCTCGCAGGCGCGCATCGCCGGCTACTGTTCGGCCAAGGGTCGCCTGCTGGCGAGCTTTGTCTTGTGGAAGACGTCCGATGACGAGGTGCTGCTGGCGTGTCACACGAGCGTGCTGGCCGCGACCCTGAAGCGGCTGTCCATGTTCGTGATGCGCGCTCAATGCAAGCTCACCGATGCAACAGACGAAATATCGTTGCAGGGGCTCACCGGAGACCGGGCCGCCGGTGGGACCGAGGGCTTGCCGGCATGGGGCAAGCGCGACGATGCGCAGGGCGCCTGGATACGGCTGCCTGATGTCGATGGCCTGGCGCGGGCCTGGCGGGTGACTTCGGCAGCGTCGGCATTGGCTGCGGACCCGGTCGCGTTGCGGGCCTGGCAGCAACTCGAGATCGACAGTGGCATCGTGACGATCGAGGCGGCCACCGTCGACCAGTTCGTCCCGCAGATGCTGAACTTCGAACTGATCGGTGCAGTCAATTTCCAGAAGGGCTGCTACCCGGGCCAGGAGGTGGTGGCACGCTCGCAATACCGAGGCACCGCCAAGCGCAGGACGTTCCTCTTCTCCTGCGACGAGCCCATCGCTGCTGGCCAGGAGGTGTTTCACAGCGCCGATCCGGAACAACCGGCAGGCATGGTCGCCGGTGCTGTCCAGTCCGTCGACGCCCGTTCGTATCGGGCACTGGTCGAAGTCAAGCTCGCCGCCCTGGCCTGCGGCAGCCTGCATCTGGGAGCGGTCGATGGTGCATTGCTGACCCCGCGCCCTCTTCCCTACGAGGTTCCAGTCGCCGAAGCTGCCTGATCGACGCCTCATGCCCCGTGAGTTGTATGTCTATTTCCGGGCCGATGCGACCCGCGCCGATGCGGTGCGAACGGCCGTGACGGCCATGCAGGCTCAACTGCGCTGCGAGTTCCCGGGCCTGCAGGCCCGTCTGCTCAGGCGCCCGGATTCGTCCGGCGGGCAGCACACCTGGATGGAAACCTACGCGATGCTCCAGGACGCCCACCTCGACGGGGTGAGCGAACTCATGACATCGACCATCGAGCAGCGGGCCTTGCCCTGGCGCGATCTGCTGGACGGGGCCAGGCACATCGAAGTGTTCGATGCATGTGCCTGATAGCGCTGGCCATTGATCAAAGCCGGCGCTTCCCGCTGGTGGTTGCCGCCAACCGGGATGAGTTCTTTGCGCGCCCTGCCACACGGCTGGGCTGGTGGGAACACGATGCCGGCGGCCCGGCAATCCTGGCAGGACGCGACCTGACCGCAGGCGGCACGTGGCTCGGCCTGACTGCCGAGGGCCGCCTGGCGATGGTCACCAATGTGCGCGATCCTGCCCGCATGGACTCCACCGCGCCGTCCCGCGGTGTGATCGTTCCGCAGTGGCTGTCGGGACGTGAACCGACCGACCGGTTCTGGATGCGCACCGCGCTGTCGGGCTACAACGGATTCAACCTGATCGCCGCCGATTTCAAGCGCGGAGAGTGCTTCTGGGCCTCGAACCTCGGCGCCCATCCGAAGCGGCTGGAGCGTGGCGTCTATGGTGTCTCGAATGCGTCGCTGGACACGGCCTGGCCCAAGACCATCGCGCTGAAGGCCCGCCTGCGCCAGGCCATCTCGGTGGCCGCTTCAGTCGATGCGCTGTCGAGTGCGCTGTTTTCCGCACTCGCGGATCGCCAGATCGCAGACGACACCGACCTGCCCTCGACCGGCGTTCCGCTGGAGCTCGAGAGGCAGTTGTCATCGGTATTCATCCGCGCCACCGAACGGCAGTACGGCACGCGGTGCTCGACACTGGTGATCAGCGAGCGCGTGGGACGCGGTCTGGTCACGCGCGTCATGGAGCGCAGCTACACCGCCACCGGCGCCGTTTCCCTGCTGCGTCAAGCCA
This sequence comes from Rhizobacter sp., assembly GCA_017986065.1. Lineage (GTDB taxonomy): Bacteria > Pseudomonadota > Gammaproteobacteria > Burkholderiales > Burkholderiaceae_C > PBB1. The sequence continues at coordinate 6,866 of JAGNWJ010000103.1, forward strand.
CGCTGAAAGGCTGGCCACCGCGCTACGACGATGTCAACGACCCTGCACCCGTCGAGCAGGCCGTGGTGTCGACCGCACCACGCAGGCGGGTACGCAGCCTGCTGAAGCCCGCACAGGCGCAGCGCTGAGCCTTCAGCGCAGGTTGCCGGTGTGGCCGAGCGAGTAGCGGCCGGGTTGCGGCCAGACAGTCAGGCCGTGAGGTTCCTGGCCCACCTTGATGACGTCGACCGTACCGTTGTCCGTGTCGAAGCGGTAGACGACGTTGTCGAATCGGCCCGAGAGCCAGAGGTGTCTGCCGTCCGCGCTGACATTGCCCATGTCCGGGCTGCCTCCGCCCGGCACCGGCCAGGTCCGAAGCACCTTCTGGCTCGCGAAGTCGACGACCGACACGCTGCCCTGGCCCCGGCGCTTGCCCAGCACGCTGTTGCTGCCACGGTTGGCCACGTAGAGCAGCTTCCCGTCCCGGCTGGGATACAACCCGTGCGCGCCCACTCCGGTGGGAATGAAACCCACCTGCGTCAAGCTCGCGCCATCGACCACGTGAACGCCGTCGGCCATCATGTCGGCGACGTAGAAGAGCGAACCATCCGGTGACGCCCGCACGTCCTGAGGCATGCCGCGCGTGGTGCAGATCTCGCCTCCGAGCTGTGACGGATCGGGGATCTTGCGGGGCTTCCTGCCCGGGCTGGCCAGCAGAGAAAGGACCTCCGGGCGCGCGTAGTACCGGCTCAATTTCAGCGTGCCGACGACGCGCTTGTCGACCAGGTCGATCTTCGTGATCGAGCCGTTGAACTCGCAGGTGAAAAGCGCGTAACGACCATCGATCGAGAAGTCGGCATGGTTGATGCCGCCGCAGTCGGGAGTGTCGATCGAGTACTGCAATGCCATGCTGCGCGGGTCACGGAAATCGAGCCGCTTGTGGGCCTCGGCCACCACGATCGCGTGCTGGCCGTCAGGCGTCCAGTACATGTTGTAGGG
>JAGNWJ010000104.1:0-3597 GCA_017986065.1 Rhizobacter sp.
AACCCTTCGGCCTGCCCGAGAAGCAGGTTCACCTGGTCCTGGTCAATGGCGTCTATGTCGAGCCCGCGCAGCGACTGAGCCGCGTGCTGAAAGAGGACGACGTGCTGGCAATCTGGCCGCCGATAGCGGGGGGCTGAAAGCCGGGAGGCACAAGCAAAGTACGCTTGCTTGGCGGCCTCTGGCAGTATGAAGAGCTTAGGGTTTTGAGGACGCCCCCACTCTTGAGAAGAGGGAGTCACGAAATGGTCGAGCAAGTTCTCATCCGCGGTCTGTGAGCGTATGGTGACTTCAAGGACATCCATCGCCGCCCATGCAAACCCACTACGACGAACACTTCGACCGCGAGATGGGTTGCACCGAGGCCGAGTGGCTGGGCTGGTTGCCGCAGGCGGCGGGGTCGCATGCGGTGCAGGTCGATGCGGCCAAGCGCCGTGCGCAGGTCGAGATCGGTCCGGGCGGTTGCCATCTCTCGTGGTCTGTGTTGCCCGATCGGCAGATCGCGCTGATGCGCATCCCGCGCCTGGCGGTGTTGTTCCGGTTCGAGGGCGTGGATCCGGTGCATCGCACGAGATTCATGCGGCATTTCGATCTCCACACGCAGCGCGGGGGCGGGTGATCACGTGCGCCGTCCCTGGGCTTTCCTTGGGGGCATCCGTTTCGGTGACCATCGGCGATCGTGGTTGAATTCGGGTCCGGCTCCGCCGCAGCGGCGGCCCGTCTCCATCGAAAGGAATGCAGTGAACAAGCTCTGGATCGGGTTGATGGGGGCTGCGCTGAGCGCCAGCGCCGCGGCCGAATGGACCGAGATCGGCGGCAACGAGAGCATCACGTTCTATGCCGATGTCGCGACGCTCGATTCGTCGGGCGGCACCAAGAAGATGTGGACGCTCGTCGGCTCGAAGTCCGAGCGCAAGTACGGAGAGATCAAGTTCTCGTCGATCAAGACGCAGTTCGAGTTCGACTGCCCGGCGCAGAAGGTTCGCCAGCTCGAGACGGCGTTCTATGCGGGTCCGCTGGCCGATGGCGAGCGCGTGGCGGGTTACGCCGACACCGGCGATTGGGAGCCGATCGTCGAGGGCACGGTCAAGGACGGCCTGGCGAAGATCGCCTGCGAAACCGCCGTCCCGAAATCCTGACGCAGCCCGTCCGGTCGACGCTGCGGCTTCAATGCCGTCTTTGGCGCTCGATCAAATCGGCAATGCGCTGTGCCGCGTCGCCTTCCTGCGCCATGAGCGCCGAGTCACGCCGGCACGCGGTGGCGATCGCAGGGTCGTTGATCAGGCGGTCGATCGCCTGTGACCATCGACGAGCCGAGCCGCGCGCCGGCAGCCGCACGCCGACCCCGCGCTTGACGAGTCGTGTCGCGTTGTCGAACTGGTCGTGCGCATGGGGCACCAGCCCTTGCGGCACGCCCGCTGCCAGCGCCTGTGCCGTGGTGCCGATGCCGCCGTGGTGGACCAGAGCCGCCAGACGCGTCAGCAGCAGATCGAAGGGCGCGTAGCCCACCGCATGGGCGAACGGCGGCAGCGGCTGGGGCAGTTGATCCGCGTACGGCGTGATCAGCAGTGCGCGCCGGTTCAGTGCCGCACACGCTGCCAGGGCGCGCGCGAAGAAGTCCCGGCCGTGCGCCATCGCCGAACCTGGCGTGAAGCCGATCGGCGCTGCGCCGCCCTCCAGGAACTCGACCAGCGTCGGGTCCAGCGAGGCGCCCGCTGCAGACCAGCGCGGAAAGCCGGTGGTCACTGCTTGGGTCGGCCAGTCGGCCTGATGCGGTGCAAACCATTCCGGCCAGGCGCACACCACTTGCTGCGGTGAATTCACCCAGTGGCTCATGACCCTGCGAACGGGGGGCAGCTCGAGAGCGCGCCGGATCGGATCGAAGCCGGGGACGATCACGCGGTCGATGAAGCCGCGTTCGACGCTGCTGTGGATCAGGCGAACCAGCGGGGCCGGCCAGCCGCTCAGATCGCCCACGCCGGGCAGCACCGCCGGTGCCTGGGCCGAGAACATGCAGATCGGCGACAGGTGCACCGTGACGGCCGGCAGGCCGTGGGTCTCCTGCGCCAGCCGAACAGGCCAGGCCAGCGTGCTGCCGACCAGCACCGTGCGGTCCGGCTGCACGCGCGACAACAGGGTTCGATGGGCCTCGAGCAGACGGGGCTGCATTTCCTGCCACAGCACCGGGAAGCTGCGTCGTGGATGCCACAACGCGGCCTGCTGCACGACACGCTGGTAGTCGGCCTCGGTGCCGACCGGCGTGAAGCCCAGGCCGGCGGCTTCGATCCGCGTCCGGAAATGCGGCGAAGTGAGCAGTTCGACGTCATGCCCGCGCTGCGCCAGGGCCGTGCCGATCGCGATGAAGGGGTGCACGTCGCCGGCGCTGCCGACACAGGAAATGAGGATGTGCATCACCGATTGTGTGCAGCACGACAATGGCGCCCGGCTTCCCGGTTCAACCCTCCATGCGCATCGACCAGATCCGACAGCGGCTGCGCGCCCACGGTGCGCTGCCTTGTCACGAGCACCGCGTGCTGCGGCTGTGGTCCAACGCGTTGTCGCAGGACAGCGGGCGTCGCAAGCCGCAGGATTTCCTGCCGCTGGGCGTGCGCGCCGAACTGGCCGCACTCGAAACCGATCTGCAGGGGCTGGCGCGCCTGATTTCCGAACACCCGGCAGACGATGGCTCTGCGCGGCTGCTGGTCGGGCTGCACGACGGGCAGACGGTCGAGTCGGTGCTGCTGCCGCGCGATGGGCTGTGCGTGTCCACGCAGGTCGGCTGCGCGGTCGGCTGCGTCTTCTGCATGACGGGGCGGGACGGCCTGCTGCGCCAGCTGGGCAGTGCCGAGATCGTTGCTCAGGTGGCGCTGGCGCGCGGCTTGCGTCCGGTGAAGAAGGTCGTCTTCATGGGCATGGGCGAGCCGGCGCACAACCTCGACAACGTGATGGAAGCGATCGAGTTGCTGGGCACCGAGGGCGGCATCGGCCACAAGAACCTGGTGTTCTCGACGGTCGGCGACCGGCGCGCCTTCGAGCGCCTGGGGCAGGGCCCGGTGAAGCCGGCGCTTGCGCTGTCGCTGCACACCACGAAGGCCGCGCTGCGCGCGAGGTTGCTGCCTCGTGCACCGGCCATCGAGCCGGACGAACTGGTCGATCTGGGCGAGCGCTATGCGCAGGCCACCGGTTACCCGGTGCAGGTGCAGTGGACCTTGCTGGCCGGCATCAACGACGGTGACGACGAGCTCGACGGCATCGTGCGGCTGCTGGCGGGCAAGCGCGCGATCCTGAACATGATTCCGTACAACGACGTCGACGGTCTCGACTTCCAGCGGCCGCTCGCCGAACGCGCGCGGGAGATCGCAGTCACGCTGCACCGCCGCGGCGTGCTGACCAAGCTGCGCCAGTCGGCCGGTCAGGACATCGATGGCGGCTGCGGCCAGCTGCGGGCGCGGCAGGCGCCCGATCCTGCGCACGTGCCCGACGACCGGCTTCGCATCGTCGCTGTTCGTCCGCGCTGACGCGCTTCAGCGTGCCTCGGCCTGCGCCGCAGGTCTGATCCCCGCTGCAGCGACCGTCGATGCCGGCGCGCCTTCCGTGGCA
>JAGNWJ010000104.1:3697-4991 GCA_017986065.1 Rhizobacter sp.
GTGCCCGACGACCGGCTTCGCATCGTCGCTGTTCGTCCGCGCTGACGCGCTTCAGCGTGCCTCGGCCTGCGCCGCAGGTCTGATCCCCGCTGCAGCGACCGTCGATGCCGGCGCGCCTTCCGTGGCAGTCGGTGCAGGCTTCACCGAGATCACGCGGCGCGGCGTATCGGGCGACTCGTCGAAGAGGCTGCCGGTCTGCTGGTTGGCCTGCTGCCAGTCCTCGACGTTGCGGATGATCGTGGGCTTGATCAGCACCACGAGTTCCTTCTTGCGGCTGCTCACGTCGTTGTTGCTGAAGAGCGCACGCGTGACCACGTTGTTCGAGCTGCCCGGCAGCCCCGAGTTGCGGCCGTTGGCCTCGACCTGCATCAGCCCGCCGATGGCCACGATGTTGCCGTCGGTCACCCGAACCACCGTGTCCGTCTCGTTCACGCTGCTCGATGCCAGCGGCAGCTTGTAGCTGCCGATCGTTCCGAGGTCGATCTGCTTGGTCTTCTCGGTCACCGCCGTCACCGACGGGTGCACGTGCAGGGTGATGGTGTTGGCTTCGTCGATCTGCGGCGTCACGTCGAGCGCGATGCCCGAGAAGAACGGCGTCAGCGTCAGCGTCGGCAACGTGGTCGTGCCGTTGTTGTTGTTGTTTCCCGCGGTGATGGTTCCACCCGACACGTTGGTCACGAAGTACTCGTCGGTGCCGACCTTGAGCACGGCCTTCTGGTTGTTCAGGGTGGCGACCCGCGGGCTCGACAGGATCTGCACGTCACCGTGGCTTTCGAGGAACCCCAGCACCGCCTGGAAGCCATTGGTCGCCAGCGCCAGGCCCAGCGTGCCAGCCCCGGCTGTCGGCAGCGAAACGTGGTCGATCAGCAGCGAACTCACGGCCGACGGCAGCGTGGGGATGCCCTTCGAGTTGGACACCAGCGCGTTGCCGGCGTTGCCGCTGGTCTGGCCGATGCTGCCGCGGCTGCGCAGGATCGACCAGTCGATGCCGCTCTGGAATCCCTCGCGCAGTTCCACTTCCACGATCTTGGCCTCGAGCATCACCTGCCGCTCGATGGCGAGGCGCGAGGCTCTCAGGTAGGCCTCGACCTGTCGAAGCTCTTCGGGCATGGCGCGTACCGCGATCGTGCCGGACTGCGGGCTGGTGATCACGTTGCGGCCGTTGGCGTTGCCGACGATGCTGCGCAGTGCCTCGCTGGTCTCTGCCCAGACGTCGGAACTCGAGGTGGTCGAGATCTGGCTGCTGTCGAGCGACGCGCCGCCATTGCCCTGGTTGCTGCCGTTCGGCGATCCG
>JAGNWJ010000104.1:5091-7673 GCA_017986065.1 Rhizobacter sp.
CCCTCGCTCACCCACACGTCCGTTTCGGTGATTCGTTCGATGCGTGCGCTGCCCAGCAGGTCGCCCACGCCCCGGCGCCGCGTGCCCTCCACCACATAGGGCACGCCGTCGATGCGCACCAGGTGCTTCGGCGTGGACGGCGGTGCGGTGACCCCACCGGGTGCGTTCGGGGTGGCCGCAGCCGGACGCGCTGCCGCAGGCGGCACCGTCGGATCGCGCATCGTCTGTGCGTCGATGCCCTGGGCGTGCACCGCGAGCGACATGGCCGCTGCGGCCAGCGCCAGCCAGGCCTGCCTGCTTGCAGCGAGGCGCTTCATTTCACCTCTCCGGCCAGGAACAGGCGAACGCTGAGTTCGGGCGGCGTCTGCTCGGCATGGATCTTCAGCGGACCCCAGCGCAGTTCAGGCAGGGCGCGCTCGAGATCGGCGAGGTACTGCACTATGTCGAGGTAGCTTCCGCTGACACCCAGATCGACGGCTTGCCACTGCAGCGAAGCCGCCGCGGGCGCATCCTTGCCCTTCGCGGCGGACTTCTCGCCGGGCCGTTCTGCGACGGTGATCAGCCGGGTCAGCGTCAGTCGATCGTTGCGGCGCAGCACCTGATCGACCAGTTCGGGCAGCCGGGCCGGCCGTCCCGCGTCGCCGAGGCGTTCTCCGATCTGGCGATCCACGTTCTTCGTCTCGTCGATAGAGCGCGCAAGCCGCTGCTGCAGGCTGTCCCGGGGCCCGTCCGAACCCGCGTCGCGGGCGGCCGAGTTCAGCTTCTGGCGCAGGGCGTCGAGCTCGCGGGCCTGTGTTGCGGCTTCGGCGCGCAGCGCGTTCTGCTGCGCCTTGGCAGGCGCCAGCACCAGCGTGTCGGCTATCGCCCCCATCACGAACACGACCGATACGACGATCATCAGCCGCTCGCGCAGGCTCAGCGCCTCGATGCGCCGCCAGTGCTGCTTCCAGAGAGGCTTCATCGCACCGCTCCCGCGCCGGGCGACATCGCCGTTGCAGTGGCCCGGCCCAGGCCCGTGCTGCTGACCATCGTGAAGCCCCAGCTCTCGGGCGCGCCGGCCGGTGCGGTTGCGGATCCGGGCGCTGCTCCGCGCTCGATCCTGACGTCCGTGAGCGGCTGGCCCGCCGTGATCGGCTGGGTCGCCAATCGCGCCAGCCACGGCCTCAAGTCTTCGGGACGCAGGGTGCGCCCGCTCAGTTCCAGCCGGTCGTCTTCGATCTGGATGTCGGTCAGCCAGGCCGATGCCGGCACCGTCAGCGCGACGCGCTGGAGCAGCGCCGAGCGGCTGTTCTCGCCGTCGAGCCTTCCGCGCTGCAGTTCATCGAGCAGTGCCCGACGCGTCTGCAGCGTCGCTTCGGCCTGGACCAGTTGCTGCTCGAGTGCTGCGGACTCGCGTTCTCCGGATGGATACGCCGCCAGCGCGGCGTTCAGCCGGGCCTGCTCCTGGGCCTGGACGGCGCGTGCTGCGGCGGCTTCCTTCTTCAGCGTGCCCAGCGTGGACAGGGTCCACAGGCTCATCGCGACGATGAGCACGGCGCCGGCCAGGACGGTACCGGCCATCACTTCGGCAGAGAAGCGCTGCTTCGGTGCCAGCAGCCCTTCCTGGAACAGGTTGATCTGTTGCGACATGGTCGATGTCCTCAGGCGGCTCGCGCTTCCTGGCGCAGCAGACCGCCGAGCAGCGTCAGCGGGATCGGTTCGTCATCGGCCGCGGACGCTCCTTCGAACAGGCCCCAGGCATCGAGCGGCTCGACCGGCAGCGACAGCGTGCGCTCCAGCAGGGCGCGGAAATCGGCAGTCTGGCTGCCGGCATCGACCCACAGGCGATCGAGCGGCCGGTCGGGCCAGGATCGTTCCCAGGTGTCCAGCGAGCGCTGGACCTCGAGCGCCAGCCGCGAGACGGATTCGGTGGCGGCGGGCCGCACGTCTTCCTCTTCCGCCCCGTAGTCGATCATGTCGACGCCCTCCAGCTCGGCCGACATCAGGCCGCGTGTCTTCGAGACCGCGGCCGCAGCCAGCACGGCCAGGCTCGGCGTGGTGTCGATGGACTTGACCGACCATTCCAGGCGGCGGCAATAGAACAGCTCTCCCTGCGCGCAGATGGTCAGCAGGCATTGCGCTCCGTGTCTGACCAGCGCCGCGCTGACTTCGCCGGGTCGGCCCTGCTGTTCGGACAAGGCGCACTGCAGGTTGCGCTGGGCCAGTTCGGCGATGTCGAAGACCGTCGGCCGCAGGCCCGCACCGGACATCCATTCGCCGACCTGCAGCATGCGGCTGTTCTGCGCGGCCGCCACGTAGAGCTGATGCCGCTGGCCCGGCCGTGGCGCTCCGACCTCGAGCACGTCGATGGCCAGTTCATCCACGGGCGTCTCGACCATGTCCTTGATGCGCCATCGGGCCGCGGCTTTCAGCTCGTTGTCCGGGACGGCGGGCGCGTCGATCTGCAGCAGCTGGCATTCGGCCAGACCGAGCACGTTGACGACATCGGTGCCTGGCAGCCCGATCAGGCGCACGCGACGCGCGAATTGCTGTGGCGTGTCGCGGCCGCGTCGGGCGGTGCCGCTGCGCAGGATCTGGCGGCC
>JAGNWJ010000029.1:0-3396 GCA_017986065.1 Rhizobacter sp.
AGCGCCCCGGCCGCCGCCGGACAATAGTGCAGATATGCACCTGCTCATCCCCCACGCCAGCGCCGTCTCCGAGGCCAGCGCACACACGCTGCGTGACCTCTCGATGCCGAACCTGGCCCGCTTGCTGACGCGGCTGCAGCCCACCACGCGCGATGTCGACGACGAGTACACGCTGTCACCGCCGCACGAGCGCGCGCTCGCGACGGCACACGGATGGCACGGTGGCGATGGGCGATGGCCCTGGGCCGCATTGCAGGCCCGTGCAGACGGAATCGATATCGGGAAGCGGCCGTGGGGCCTGCTGACGCCGGTGCACTGGCATGTCGGCCGCGAACACATCACGCTGGCCGATCCGCTGGCACTCGCCCTGCCCGCCGACGAATCGCGCACGCTGTTCGACGCGGTGCGGCCGCTGTTCGACGACGACGACGGATCGCTCGCCTGGGCGGCGCCCGATCGCTGGTACTTCTCGCACGAGCAGCTGGCCGACCTGCCCTGCGCGTCGATCGACCGCGTGATCGGCCGCAACGTCGATCTCTGGCTGCGCGGCGATCCGCAGGCGTCCGTCGAACAGCTGGCGCGGGTGCGCTGGGTGCGCCGGCTGCAAAACGAGGTGCAGATGCTGCTGCACCAGCACCCGGTCAACGAGGTCCGCGAAGCCCGCGGCGCGCTGCCGGTCAACTCGTTCTGGCTCAGCGGCTGCGGCCGCGCGCAGTCCGCCTCCGCCGAGGTGACAGTGGACGACCGCCTGCGCGCGCCGCTGCTGGCCGAGGATTGGGCGGGCTGGGCCGACAGCTGGCGGTCCCTCGACGCCGACGCGCTGGGCCCTCTCGTGGCCGCGGCCGATCGTGGCGAGGAGGTGTCGCTGACGCTGTGCGGCGAACGCGGCTGGCAACGCTACGACGCGATGCAGCGATCGCTGTGGCAGCGACTCGGCGACCGCTTCCGCACCGTCGATCCACACGCCACGCTGACCGCGCTGTGAACTCCCCGACCCTGACGCTGCGCCCGGCAGCCCCCCGCTCGGCCTGGGCGCTCGAACAGGCCGGCGTGCATCCGCTGCTGGCGCGGCTGTTCGCGGCTCGCGGCGTGCGCGACATCGAGGAACTCGACGACGGGCTCGCCCGCCTGCTGCCGCCGGCCGGACTGCGGGGCGCAGCCGAAGCCGCCGTGCTGCTCGCCGATGCGCTGCACGAACGCCTGCGACTGTGCATCGTCGCCGACTACGACTGCGACGGGGCCACGGCCTGCGCGGTCGCACTGCGGGGGCTGGCTCTGCTGGGCGCGGCGCCAGGCACGCTCGGCTACGTGGTGCCCGACCGCGCCGTGCACGGCTACGGCCTGACACCGGCCATCGTCGACCTGGCGCTCGCGCAGGGCGCACAGGTGCTGGTGACGGTCGACAACGGCATCGCGAGCCTGGCTGGCGTCGCCCACGCGCGGGCGCACGGACTTGCCGTCGTCGTGACCGACCACCACCTGCCGGCGCAGGAAGACGATGCGATCGTGCTGCCGGATGCCGATGTGATCGTCAACCCGAACCAGCCGGGCTGCGGTTTCGCCAGCAAGCACCTGGCTGGCGTCGGCGTGATGTTCTACGTGCTGATGGCGCTGCGCAGCGAGCTGCGCGCACGCGGCGTGTTTGCCGATGCGTCAGGCGGTCCGGCCTCGGCTCCGGCGCAACCCAAGCTCGACCCCCTGCTCGATCTGGTCGCGCTCGGTACCGTGGCCGACGTGGTGCGGCTCGACGCCAACAACCGGCGGCTGGTGGCGCAGGGGCTCCGGCGCATTCGCACGGGCCGCATGCAGGCCGGTGTGGCCGCGTTGTTCGCGGCTGCCGGCCGCGATCCCTCGCGCGCCGCCGGCTTCGATTTCGGCTTCGCGCTCGGCCCGCGCATCAACGCGGCGGGGCGCTTGTCCGACATGACGCTGGGCATCGAGTGCCTGCTGACCGACGATCCGGCACGCGCCGCACAACTCGCGCAGCAGCTCGACGCGATCAACCGCGAGCGACGCGAGGTCGAGACCGGCATGCGCGAACAGGCCGAGGCACTGCTCGACACGCTGATGCGGGGAATGAGCGATCCGGGCGCGACGCCACCGGCCCTGGCGATCTACGACCCCGACTTCCACGAAGGCGTGGTCGGCATCGTCGCGTCGCGTCTGAAGGACCGGGTTCACAGGCCGACCTTCGTGTTCGCACGCGGTCAGGATGGGCTGCTGAAGGGCTCGGGTCGGTCGATAGAAGGATTCCACCTGCGCGACGCCCTGGACCTGGTCAGCAAGCGTCACCCCGGTGTGCTGAAGAAGTTCGGCGGGCACGCGATGGCTGCCGGCTGCACGCTGGAAGAAGCCGATTTCGCGACATTCGACGCCGCGTTCCAGCAGGCCGCGCTCGAAGGGTTGGATGCCGCGACGCTGGAGCGGCGGCTGCTCAGCGACGGGCCACTCGGGGTCGAGCACTTCAACGCGGACACCGTGCACGCGCTGAATGCGCAGGTGTGGGGCCCTTCGTTCGAAGCGCCCCTGTTCAGCGACGAAGTGGAAGTCGTCAGCCAGCGTCTGGTCGGCGAGAAGCACCTGAAGCTCAGCGTGAAGCATTCGGGCACGCTGCGCGACGCGATCTGGTTCGGCCACGTCGACCCCGTGCCCGCCCGGGTCACGCTGGCCTATCGCCTGAGCATCGACGAGTACAACGGCCGCCAGCGGCTGCAGATGATCGTGGAGGCTGCGCAGGCCGTTGGCGTGGGAAGCGCTGCCGCAACAGATCTGGCGGGGCACACGCCGACCAGAACCTGACACAACTGGCAACGCAAGCCCGGAGTTCGGCGGGAATGAACGCCGCATACTCGCAGCGAGCCGACAGGAGCCTTCATGCCACACCCCGCGACACCAGGCCGATGCAGCGACACACGGGCCGACCCGCAACGCCGCGGGCTGATCGAGGCAGCCTGGAAACTGTCCGCACTGGCGACTGCAGGTGCCGGTCTTCTTGTCGGCGCGTCGGCGTGCGGTGGCGGCGGTGGATCGTCAAGTGCCACGCCTGCACCGCTCGCGACGACGGCGCGCGCTGTCGTGCTGAACCGCACCCTTTCATCGCCCTGGGGCCTGGCGTTCCTGCCGGATGGCCGGATGCTGGTCACCCAGAAGAGCGGATCGATGGTCATCGTGAGCGCGGACGGCGCCACCGTGTCGGCAGCCTTGAGCGGCGTTCCACCGGTCGCCTCGGCCGGGCAAGGCGGGCTGCTCGACGTGGCGATCGACCCCGATTTCACGACCGACCCCTGGGTCTACTGGTCCTATGCCGAGAGCGGCGCTGGCGGCAGCGGAACCGCCGTGGCGCGGGGGCGGCTTTCGGGCCTGGCGCTGACCGACGTCCAGGTGATCTTCCGGCAA
>JAGNWJ010000029.1:3496-28859 GCA_017986065.1 Rhizobacter sp.
TTTCACGACCGACCCCTGGGTCTACTGGTCCTATGCCGAGAGCGGCGCTGGCGGCAGCGGAACCGCCGTGGCGCGGGGGCGGCTTTCGGGCCTGGCGCTGACCGACGTCCAGGTGATCTTCCGGCAACTGCCGAAAGTGGTCGGCAACGGCCACTTCGGGTCGCGTCTCGTGTTTCGCAACGACAAGACCCTGTTCGTCACCCTCGGCGAACGGCAGAAAGGCAGCCCGGCGCAAGACCTGACCGCGCACCTGGGCAAGGTCGTGCGCATCGCTCGCGACGGCAGCGTACCCGCAGGCAATCCGAACCTGGGCGCGACCGCGCGGCCCGAGATCTGGAGTCTGGGCCATCGCAACCCGCAGGGTGCCGCACTCCACCCGGCGACAGGCGAGCTGTGGCTGGTCGAGCACGGGCCGCAGGGCGGAGACGAGTTGAACCGGGTGGCGGCCGGTGCCAACCATGGCTGGCCGATCAAGAGCTACGGATGCAACTACGGTGACCCGGTCGGCGAGGCCTGCCGGATCGGCGGGGGCAGGCACGCGCCGACGTACGCCGAACCCGTCTCTTTCTGGGTCCCGACCTCGATTGCGCCTTCCGGGCTGGCTTTCTACACGGGCGCCGGATTCCCCGAATGGCAGGGCAATGCCTTCCTCGGTGCACTTGCAGGCACCGCCCTCTGGCGCATCGTGCTGAACGGCGCGACCGAGGTATCGCGCGAACGGCTGTTCGCCGGCCTCGGCGAGCGCATCCGGTGCGTCCGGCAAGGGCCGGACGGATGGCTCTACCTGCTGACAGACAGTGGCAAGCTGATCCGCGTCGTGCGCTGAGGACTCCACCACACGGGGTTCGTGAACCAATACCGATGCCCCTTCGGCGCGTCGGATGCAAGGCGACCCGGGATGTACCCCTTCCCTACAATCGACTGGTGAAAGTCCCTACCGCCTGGATCAACGCCGACCTGCACTGCCATTCCTGCGTGTCGGACGGCACGCTGACGCCCGAAGCTCTGGCCCAGCGAGCCAAGGCCAACGGCGTCGAGTTGTGGGCGCTGACGGATCACGACGAGGTGGGCGGCCAACGGCGGGCGAGCGATGCAGCCGAAGCTGTCGGCCTGCCTTACCTGCCGGGCGTGGAGATTTCAGTCACCTTCGCCGGTCTCACGGTGCACATCGTCGGGCTCGGGATCGATCCGGAGAACGCGGCCCTGATCAAGGGACTGGCGGACACCCGCGACGGACGCATTGCGCGGGCGCATGAGATGGCCGACGGACTCGCCAAGGTCGGCATCCGTGATGCCTTCGAAGGCGCGTTGTGCTACGCGGGCAACCCTGAATTGATAGCGCGTACCCACTTTGCCCGCTACCTCGTTGAAACCGGCGTATGCGCCAGCACCCACGAGGTGTTCCGCAAGTACCTCGTCGAAGGAAAGCCGGGTTTCGTCGAACACCGCTGGGCATCGCTGGGGAACGCGGTGAAGTGGATCACCCAGGCCGGCGGCATCGCCGTGATCGCCCATCCCGGTCGCTACAAGTTCAGCGTCAACGCGGAATACGCGTTGTTCACCGAGTTCAAGGGACACGGAGGACGAGGGGTCGAGGTGGTCACCGGAAGCCACACCAGCGCCGACTACGACAAGTACGCCACCCTGGCCATCGAATTCGACCTGCTGGCCTCACGCGGCAGCGACTTCCACAGCCCGGAGGAAAGCCGCACCGACCTCGGCACCCTGGCGGCGCTGCCGGCACGCCTGACGCCGGTGTGGGAAGCGCTGGCGGAACGGGTGCTGCTGCCGGCCTGAGCTGCCGGCCCGGACAGGTCTCGTAGAGCCAGGCGCCGACGGCGCCGACAATCGCGCGATGTCCCAGCATTTCGAACTACACCCCGACAACCCCCAGCCACGCCTTCTGAAACAGGCTGCGCAGATCCTTCACGACGGCGGCGTGGCGGCCGTGCCCACCGATTCGAGCTACGCACTGGTGTGCAGGCTCGACGACAAGTCGGCGGTGGAAAACCTGCGGCGCATCCGCGGCGTCGACGACAAGCACCACCTGACACTGCTGTGCCGCGACCTGAGCGAGCTCGCGAGCTATGCCCGCGTCGACAACCGCCAGTACCGCCTGCTGAAACTCGGCACGCCCGGGCCGTTCACGTTCATCCTCGAAGCCTCCAAGGAGGTGCCTCGTCGCATCTCGCACCCGTCTCGGCGCACCATCGGCCTGCGCGTGCCCGAACACAAGGCCTTGCAGGAACTGCTGGCGGTGTACGGCGAGGCGCTGGTGGCGACCACGCTGATCCCGCGCGACGAAACCGAGCCGCTGAACGACCCGGACGACATCCGCGAGCGCTACCAGAAAGTGCTGCAGGCGGTGGTGGATGCCGGAGCCTGCGCGGCGCAGCCAACGACGGTGGTCGACCTGACCGGGGACACGCCCGTCCTCGTGCGCGTGGGCCGTGGCGACCCGGCCGCGCTGGGTCTGCATGCCGACTAGCCTCGGATCACGGCGACGACTCAACCGCCGCTGAGGGCCTTCGTGACCAGGCCGGGATCGAATCCAACCTGACGCTCACCCCGCACCAGCAGCGTGGGCGTGCCGGGAGATTGCTGCGCTCGATAGCTGTCGGCACAGGCCGCATCCCTCTCGATGAAACACTCCCGGAACGGCACACCGTACTCGGTGAGCCAGCGCCGAGCCTGGTCGCAGTGCATGCAGGTCTCGGACGACAGCATGACGATGTCGCCTGGCTTCGCCAGCGCAGCGAGTGCCGCGCCGGCCTGCTTGTCGGTGCGACCCTGCATCGCCACCAGCAGCACATAGGCGGCTGCGGCTATCAGCAGCACCCGGATCATGCGATGAGCTGCCACCGTCAGGCACCCGCCGACAACGCGGCAGTCACGACGATCTCGATCTTCCAATCGGGCCGCGCAAGACGCGCCTGCACCGTCGCTCTCGGCGGCGCGTCGCCGGGCGCGACCCAGTCGTCCCACACGAGATTCATCGCATCGAAATCGGCCATGTCGGCAAGATAGATGGTCGCCATCAGGATGTGGGCGTTGTCGGTGCCTGCCTCGGCCAGCAGGCGGTCGACCATCGCGAGAACCTGGCGGGTCTGACCGGCCATGTCCTGCCGCGTGTCGCTGGGCACCTGCCCGGCGAGGTAGACCACGTTGTGGAAGATGGCCATCTCGGAGAGTCGATCCCCGACATGGAAGCGTCTCAGGTTCTGTGGCATCGCAGCGACCTTTCCCTCGATCCGGACCTCAGCGCCTGGCACGGCGGCGCGGCACCGCGGCAGCCGCGGCTGGAGCCGCCTTCTGCCCCAACCTGCTTTCGGTGCCGTTCATCAGCTTCTGGATGTTCGCACCATGCCGCCACACCAGCAGCAACCCCATCACGCCGGCCGCGATGGCGATGGGGCCGGAGCCCCAGATCAGCAGTTGATAGAACGGCGCGAAAAGCGCCGAGACGATAGCGGCCAGGGACGAGTAACGAAAGAAGTAGGCAATGATCAGCCAGGTTGCCAGCGTGCCCAGCCCGAGCAAAGGGTTCAGTGCCATCAGCACGCCGGCGGCAGTCGCAACGCCCTTGCCGCCCCTGAATCCGAAGAAAACCGGCCACAGATGTCCGAGAAAGGCCGCCACCCCGACCAGCGCCATGGTGCCTTCGCCCAGGCCGTAGGGTTCGCCGAACGCAACCACAGCCCACACCGGCATGTAGCCCTTCAAGGCATCGAGCAGCAGCGTCAGCAGGGCCGCACCCTTGTTGCCTGATCGCAGCACGTTGGTTGCGCCGGGGTTGCCCGAACCGTAGTTGCGCGGGTCGCCGAGTCCCATCGCCCGGCTGACGAGCACGGCGAACGAGAGGGATCCGACGAGGTAGGCCACCAGTGCGGCGGCGAGGGGAAGAACGGACTCCATGAGCATCTGAAAGTGGCGGCGGCCGCAATTCTGCGCCCTGCCCGGCCCGCGCTGGCAGGACGTGCGCCAAAGCAGGCTCGCTGGCGAGCCTGCCCCGGATCTAGCGCTGAGACTTCAGCGGCCCCTGCGGCACGACGGCGCCCCCGGTCGCACACTGCACGGGCCGGGCGCCGAGCAGCGTGACCAGCACCTTCGGATCGATGCCGACCAGGTAGCCGCGCTGGCCTCCGTTGATGTAGATGCGCGGCAGTTCGAGCACCGTCGCCTCGACGTAGATCGGCATCGCCTTCTTCGTGCCGAACGGCGAGGTGCCGCCCACGAGATAGCCGCTGTGTCGCTGCGCAACTTCGGGCTTGCAGTTCTGCACCTTCTTGGCACCAATCTGACGCGCGAGGTTCTTGGTGCTGACCTGCAGGTCGCCGTGCATCAGCACGACCAGTGGCTGGGCCGTGTCGTCCTCCATGATCAGCGTCTTGACCACGTGGTGCTCGTCGACACCGAGCTGGCGCGACGATTCGGCCGTCCCGCCGTTCTCGACATAGTCGTAAAGGTGTTCGGAATAGATCACTGCGCGGCGCTTCAGCAGCTGCGTCGCGGGGGTTTCGGATGCGTGTTCTTTGCGGCTCATCGGGAATCGAAATGGGAAAGGGAATGCAGCTTCACTGAGCCGTAGCTCGAAGCACAAAGCTGATCGCAACGCTCAGATGCTCCGGCAACTTCGTCGTGCCCCGCGCGGTCGGATTCTCGTCCGGCCGCCGTCTGGCGGTCGTCACGACCGGACAGATCGAAGCCACCTCCCGTGGTTTGCAGCGCTGCACGCCGTGCAGTCAACTCGATCAACGAGGCACCCGTCGCGTCCACCGTTCAGCCGCGAAGACGTTGCAGCGCGTCGCCGGTGAGCCGGCAGATGCGCCAGTCGGGCATGACGGTGGCGCCCATCTTCTCGTAGAAGCGGATCGCACTCTCGTTCCAGTCGAGCACGCTCCATTCGAAGCGGCCGCAGTCCCGCTCGCCAGCGATCCGGCCGACCCGGCTCAGCAAGGCCTTTCCGATGCCGCGTCCACGCTGGTCGCTGCGAACGTACAGGTCCTCCAGGTAGAGACCAGGCTGTGCGAGGAAAGTAGAGAAATTGGTGAAGAACAGCGCGAAACCCAGCACGCTCCCGGCGCCTTCAGCCACCAGTGCCTCGACCACCGGCCGCTCGCCGAACAGGTGCGGGCGCAGCTTCTCCGGCGTGACCTGCAGCAGGTGCGTCAGGTGCTCGAATTCGGCGAGTTCGCGGATCAGCTGCACGATGGCATTGACGTCGCGCAGTTCGGCAGCGCGGATGGAGAAAGGGGCCGACGTCTCAGGATTCATCAGGTTTCGTTGTCGTCTTCGGACATTCCATGTTGCCGGTCGATCCTTTCCATGCGGTGCGCGTAGTACCCCACCAGGATCACGTAGACCAGCGGCGCACCTTGCGCCCCGACCCAGAAGCTGAACGGCCAGCCGAAAAACGTGAAATTGAGGTCGCGCGCGAAGAAGCCCAGCACAAAGGTCACGCCGAACCAGATCGCCAGGAGTAGCGATGTGATCTGCAAGTTCTTGCGCCAGCAGGCGCGGTGCCGTTCGGTCCATTGCATCGCTTCGCCCTCCTGCGTTGACCCATAGCCCTGGCGGCCCGAGTCTACGGGGGTCGCGTGAGAGAATGATGCATCCAAAAATTGCAGGAATGAGCGTGTCATGGACGTCGAACACATCAATGCCATAGGCAACCACCTGGCCGACCTGAGCAAGCGCACGGTCGACCTCCGGGGGTATCTTTGACTACGAACGCAAAGCACTGCGACTGAACGAAGTGAACGCGGCGCTCGAGAACCCGAGCGTCTGGAACGAGCCCAAGCGGGCACAGGAACTGGGGCGCGAGAAGCGCACTCTGGAAGCGGTGGTGCAGACCATCGACCACCTGACCAGCAACCTGGCAGACAACACCGAGCTGTACGACATGTCGAAGGCCGAAGGCGACTTCGACGGCCTGCAAGCCATCGAAGCCGATGCGGCCAAGCTCGAGGAGACCGTCGCACAGCTCGAGTTCCGCCGGATGTTCAACAATCCGGCCGACCCCAGCAACTGCTTCATCGACATCCAGGCCGGTGCCGGCGGCACCGAGGCCTGCGACTGGGCCGGCATGCTGTTGCGCCAGTACCTGAAATACTGCGAGCGCAAGGGTTTCAAGGCCACGCTCGAGGACGAGACCGCAGGCGACATCGCCGGCATCAAGAGCGCGACGATCAAGGTGGAAGGCGAATACGCCTTCGGCCTGCTGCGCACCGAGACCGGCGTGCACCGCCTGGTGCGCAAGAGCCCGTTCGATTCGGCCGGCGGTCGCCACACCTCGTTCGCCAGCCTGTTCGTCTATCCGGAGGTCGACGATTCGATCGAGATCGACATCAACCCGGCCGATGTGCGAACCGACACCTTCCGCGCCTCGGGCGCCGGCGGGCAGCACATCAACAAGACCGATTCGGCGGTGCGCCTGACGCACATCCCGACCGGTATCGTGGTGCAGTGCCAGGACGGCCGAAGCCAGCACAGCAACCGGGACGTGGCCTGGAAGCGGCTGCGCTCGCGCCTGTTCGACTTCGAGATGCGCAAGCGGATGGAAGAGCAGCAGAAGCTGGAAGACACCAAGACCGACGTCGGCTGGGGCCACCAGATCCGCAGCTACGTGCTCGACCAGAGCCGCATCAAGGACCTGCGCACCGGCTACGAGGTGTCGGCCACGCAGAAGGTGCTCGACGGCGACCTCGACCCATTCATCGAAGCCAGCCTCAAGCAGGGCGTGTGATGTGGCGTGCTTCCGCGGCCCTGCTCTTCGATCTGGACGGCACCCTGATCGACAGCATGACGCAGCACCAGCAGGCCTGGACCGAATGGCACCGGCGCCACGGACTGACGATCGACGAGTCGACGTTCTTCGCTGCCACGGCCGGACGCTCCAACCCGGAAATCCTCGCTGACCTGCTTCCCGGCGAATCCGCGGACCGCTATCGGGCCTGGGCCGATGAAAAGGAAGCGCTGTACCGCGAGATCGCGCGCCGCACGCTGACGCTGGTGGCCGGTGCCGAGGATTTCGTGCGACACGCCCGGGCCGATGGCGCGCGGCTCGCGGTGTGCACCGCATCGACACCGGAGAACATGGCGCTGGCCTTCGAGCGCTTCGGCATCGACGGCTGGGTCGACTGCGTGGTCAGCCCGTCCGACGGATTGCGCGGCAAGCCCCATCCGGACATCTTTCTCGAGGCCGCGAGGCGCCTCGACTGCGCAGCCGGCGATTGCGTGGTGTTCGAGGATGCGCCGCTGGGCATCGAGGCCGCACGTCGTGCGAATATGCAGGCGGTGGCGCTGACCACCACGCTGCCGGCGGCTGCCTTCGCCGGCTACGACAACCTGATCCTGGTGGCGCCGGATTTCCTCGCGCCTTCACTCCTGACTCCGTCCACCGACCCGACCTCATCCCATGCGTGAAGGCACTGCCCCCCTGATCCGGCGCGAGGATTACACCGCGCCGGCGTTCTGGATCAAGTCCGTCGACCTGACGTTCGACCTCGACGCCGCGAAGACACTGGTGACCAGCCGGATGAAGCTCGAGCGCAACCTGGCCGTGCCGCCCCAGGCGCTGAAGCTGCACGGAGAGGACCTGACCGTGCTGCGGGTCCTGGTCAACGGGGAAAGCGTGTCCTTCCGCAACGAGGAAGGCGCGCTGGTCGTCGACAGCCTGCAGGACATCGGCGACGGGGCTTTCACACTGGAGATCCGAAACACCTGCTCGCCCGAGCGCAACACGCAGCTGTCAGGCCTGTACACCTCGAGCGGCGGGCTGTTCACGCAGTGCGAGGCCGAGGGTTTCAGGCGCATCACCTACTTCCTGGACCGCCCCGATGTGATGGCGGTCTACACCGTCACGCTGCGCGCCAGCAAGGCCGCGTACCCGGTGCTGCTGTCGAACGGCAACCTGGTCGAGCAGACCGATCTCGAGGGAGGCCGGCATCAGGCCGTCTGGCACGACCCCTTCCCGAAGCCGAGCTACCTGTTCGCGCTGGTGGCGGCCGACCTGGTGGCGCGCGAGCAGCACATCAGGACACGCGCCGGCCGCGATCACCTGTTGCAGGTGTACGTGCGGCGCGGTGACCTGGACAAGACCGAGCACGCGATGAACTCGCTGATCGCCAGCATCGTCTGGGACGAGGCTCGCTTCAAGCTGCCGCTGGACCTCGAGCGATTCATGATCGTCGCGGTCGGCGACTTCAACATGGGCGCGATGGAGAACAAGGGGTTGAACATCTTCAACACCAAGTTCGTGCTGGCCACGCCCGCCACGGCCACCGACGTCGACTACGCTGGCATCGAGAGCGTCGTCGGCCACGAATACTTCCACAACTGGACGGGCAACCGGATCACCTGCCGCGACTGGTTCCAGCTGAGTCTGAAGGAAGGCCTGACGGTGTTCCGCGACCAGGAATTCAGCATCGACATGGCCGGCAGCGAAAGCGCCCGCGCGGTCAAGCGGATCGAGGACGTGCGGCAGCTGCGGCAGTTGCAGTTTCCGGAAGACGCGGGGCCGATGGCGCACCCGGTGCGTCCCGACAGCTACCAGCAGATCAACAATTTCTACACCGCCACCGTCTACGAGAAAGGCGCAGAGGTCGTGCGCATGATGCAGACGCTGGTGGGCCGCGACGGCTTCGCGCGCGGCATGACGCTGTACTTCGAACGCCACGACGGTCAGGCCGTGACATGCGACGACTTCGCGCAGGCCATCGCCGACGCCAATCCCGACAGCGAACTGGCCCGGCAGCTCTCGCAATTCAAGCGCTGGTATGCGCAGGCAGGCACCCCTCGCCTGACGGCACAGGGGCACTTCGACGCCGAAGCGCGCACGTACACACTGACCGTCGAGCAGGCGCAGTCGGGAGGCGAACCATTCGTCGTGCCGCTGGCCATGGGGCTGATCGCGCGCGACGGGCGTGCGCTGACGCTGCAGCTGGCCGGTGAAGGCGCTGCGGTCGGCACCCATCGCGTGCTGGTGCTGAACGCAGCCCGCAGCAGCTACACGTTCACGGGCATCGACAGCGCACCGGTGCCGTCGCTGCTGAGAGGGTTCTCGGCGCCGGTGATCCTGGGCGACGACCTCACCGACACCGATCTGCTCGTGCTTCTGAAGCACGACACCGACCCCTTCAGCCGCTGGGAAGCGGGCCAGCGGCTCGCGCTGAACCGCCTGCTGGCTGCCACCCAAGCCGGCGAGGCGCAGCCCCTGGACAACGACTTCATCGAGGCGATGCGCGACATCCTGCGTCACCCCGGACTCGACGCCGCCTTCAAGGAAATGGTGCTCACCCCGCCTAGCGAAGGCTATGTGTCGGAGAAGCTCAGCGTGGTCCACCCGCAGCACATCCACACGGCCCGCGAATCGATGCGGGCCCAGCTCGCCGCAGCGCTGCGCGAAGACTGGGCCTGGGCGTTCGAGCAGCATCAGGTCGGCGGGGCCTATTCGCCCGACCCGGTGTCGTCGGGCAAGCGCGCGCTGGCGAACCTGTCGCTGGCCATGCTGTGCCTGGACGCCGAAGCGCAGGGCGATACGGTCTGGCCGGGCCGCGCCTACCAGCGCTTCAAGGACGCGGTCAACATGACCGACCGCCTCGGCGCGCTGTCGGCGCTGGTCCATTCGCATGCCGAACTGGCGACGCCCGCGCTGGAGCGATTCCACGCGATGTTCAAGGGCGAGGCCCTGGTCATCGACAAGTGGTTTGCACTGCAGGCCACCGCACCCGAGATCGACGGCCGCGTGTTCGCGCGTGCCCAGCTGCTGCTGAAACACCCGGATTTCTCGATCCGCAATCCGAACCGCGCGCGCAGCCTGATTGCGTCGCTGTGCATGATGAATCCGGCGGCCTTCCACCGCACGGACGCGGCGGGCTATGTGTTCTGGGCCGACCGGGTGCTCGAGCTCGACGCCGCGAACCCGCAGCTGGCCGCACGCATGGCACGCATGCTCGACCGGTGGAGCCGCCTCGCGGAGCCGTACCGCAGCGCGGCTCGCGAAGCCATCAGCCGCGTGGCGGCGAAGCCGGACCTGTCGAGCGACGTGAGGGAAATCGTGTCGCGGGCGCTGGCCAGCTGAAGGAGAAATCATGAGCAAACGAGTCAGCCTGACGCAGTACCTGGTCGAACAGCAGCGCGAGCATGGGCACATTCCCGGCCAGCTGCGCCTGCTGATCGAGGTGGTGGCGCGCGCCTGCAAGCGCATCAGCATCAGCGTGAACAAGGGCGCCCTCGGCGACGTGCTGGGCAGCGCCGAGACGGAGAACGTGCAGGGCGAGATGCAGAAGAAGCTCGACATCATCGCCAACGAGGTGCTGATCGAGGCGAACGAATGGGGCGGCCACCTCGCGGCGATGGCCAGCGAGGAGATGGAAGGGATCTACGTCGTGCCCAACCGCTTTCCCCAGGGCGAATACATGCTGCTGTTCGACCCGCTCGACGGCTCCAGCAACATCGACGTCAACGTCAGCATCGGAACGATCTTCTCGGTGCTCAAGCGCGAGGACTCCGGCCGCCCGGTCAGCGAAGCCGACTTCCTGCAACCCGGGCGCCAGCAGGCCGCGGCCGGCTACTGCGTGTACGGACCGCAGACCACGCTGGTGCTGACGGTCGGCGACGGCGTCGCGATGTTCACGCTCGATCGCGAACAGGGTTCGTGGGTGCTGACACAGGACGGCCTGCGCATCCCCGAGGACACCAAGGAGTTCGCCGCCAACATGAGCAACATGCGCCACTGGGCACCTCCGATGCGGCGATACATCGACGAATGCCTGGCCGGCACCGAAGGTGTGCGCGGCAAGGACTTCAACATGCGCTGGATCGCCAGCATGGTGGCCGACGTGCACCGCATCCTGACTCGCGGAGGCGTGTTCATCTACCCGTGGGACAAGCGCGAGCCCGGCAAGGCCGGCAAGCTGCGGCTGATGTACGAGGCCAATCCGATGGGCTTCCTCGTCGAACAGGCCGGCGGCGCCGCCACCAACGGACACCAGCGCATCCTCGACATCCAGCCCGACGCTCTGCACCAGCGCGTCAGCGTGATGATCGGGTCGAAGAACGAAGTCGACCGCCTGACCCGATACCACCAGGAAGCCGACTGAAGACGCACCGAACCCGACGTCCCAGCTATAATTCGAGGCTTCGCCGGTGTAGCTCAGTTGGTAGAGCAGCTCATTCGTAATGAGAAGGTCGAGGGTTCGACTCCTTTCTCCGGCACCAGATCAGCCAGGCACCCAGAGCCCCGTCCAAAAGACGGGGCTTTGCTGTTTCTACGGGGCCGGCATGCAAACTGCTGCACCGCAGACGCGCATCGCCCTCGAGACCACGCGGCACACGCATTGAACTGCGTGGCATTTCCGGAGACCCTTCGCCCATGAACGCCACACGCCACTCACAAAGCGACGAGCCCGGCTCGAGCCATTCGCTCCCGCTTCTGTACAACGTGGTTTATTGCAGCCGCGCCACAGCGGAAGTGGACGATGCCGCGGTGGCGCGCATCCTGGAGACCGCCCGGCAGCGCAATCCGGTGCATGGCATCACAGGCTTGCTGGTCTTCGGCGGCGGCATTTTCTTCCAGTGGCTGGAAGGCCCGCGCGACAACGTGACCCAGCTGATGACAAACCTCAGAGCGGATCCGCGCCACAGGGACGTGGTGGCGCTCACCGAGAGCGAGGAGGCGCGCGAGCGCCTGTTCCCCGATTGGGACATGGAGTTCGTGACCACCGACGACATCCGCGATGTGCTGATCGACGCGATGAGCACCACCGACGACGTGAAGCACGCAGAAGCCCTCAAGTTGCTTCTGGTGCACCTCGATTCGGGCGAGCTGAGTGGCTTGACCACGGCCTGATCGGCCGCATTTTCTGGTTTCAGGGCACCTGCTCTGGCCCCGCAGCCCGCTGGCCACGCGCCATGTCGACCTTTGCCAGCAGCAGCAGGCCGCCGACGAAGAACCCGGCGGTCACGCCCATCGCCAGGCGCTGGTTGCCCTCGGTGAGCCAGGTGACGAGACCATAGGTCAGCAGCCCCAGAACCGCTGAGGCGCGGGTCGCGAAGGTCCACAGCCCGAAGAACTCGGCGCGCCGGTCGCCGGGCGTGAAAAGCCCGGCCATCGCGCGCCCTGCCGACTGGCTGGATCCCATGCACAGACCCGCGATCATGGCAGCGACCCAGAACAAGGCGGGCCCACGGGCCAGCACGGCCAGCACCGTCATCAGGATCCATCCCAGCAGGGTGACCGACAGCGCCCGCTTGTGACCGATGCGGTCCTGCCAGTAGCCGAAGGCGAAAGCCCCACCTGCCGCAGCAATGTTGACGACGAAGATCAGCACCATCGTGTCGGCCTGCTTGAAGCCCAGCGCCTGCTCGGCATAGACCGCCGCAAGCGCGACCACGACGGAGATCCCCGCCTGATAGCAGGCGCCGCAAGCGAGCAGCCACGAGAAGTCGCGGTACTGTCGCGCGTGCCTCCAGGTGTCGGCCAACCGAGCGAAAGACGCCCCCCAGCCACCGGATGTCCTCGACGACAGTGCCCTGCCGGCCTCATCGCGCCCGGCGATGAACTGCGGGACCGCCCTCTCGCGCAAGAGCATGAAGGTCGCGACCGAAGCCAGCGCGTAAGTGGCTGCGGTGATCAGCATCGTCACCGGCACGAATGAGGTGGCGGGCTCGCCGCGAGCCTGCGCCGACAGCACGTAGGCCAGACCCAGCCCCAGCGCCAGCATGCCTCCCAGGTAGCCGAAGCTCCAGCCCCAGCCGGACACGCGGCCCATCGCCTCGGGGCGAGCCAGTTCAGGCAGGAAGGCTGCCGTCAGCGATTCGCCGTACGAATACGCGATGTTGGAAACGACGACCGCGAGGATCGCGAGCCCCAGGTCGCCCGGGCCGGCACCCGCCAGCGCGGCGGTGCCGAGCACGCAGACCACGGTGCAGCCGGCGAGCAACCGCTTCTTGGCCGCCCGCAGATCGGCATAGGCACCGATCGCGGGCAGCGTCAGCATCACGATCAGGCTCGACGCCGCGATCGCGATCGTCCAGGCCAGCGTGCCCCAGGCAGCTCCCTGCGCGACGACGCTGACGAAGTACGCGTTGAACACGGCCGTCAGCACGACGGTGGTGTAGCCCGAGTTGGCGAAGTCGTACATCGCCCAGCCGAACACCTCGCGCTTGCGCACGCCGTCGTTGAGCAGCCGCTGAGAGAACAGGTCCACGGACAGGGGCTACGCGCCAGCCTTCGATGCGATCACCGATCGTGGTCGCCGGTCGGCGACAGGCTGGCCAGCACCTTGTCGATGCGCTTGCCGTCGAGATCGACGACCTCGAAGCGCCAGCCTTCCCACTCGACGCTGTCGGTGGTCTGCGGCAGGCGGCCGAGCAGCAGCATGATCATGCCGGCCAGCGTGTTGTAACGGCCCCGACCTTCCTCGGGCAGGTCCTTCAGTTCCAGGCGGTCCTTCAGCTCAGGCACCGGAATCAGTCCGTCGAAGAGCCAGGTGCCGTCCTCGCGCTGCACCGCCCAGGCGTCGTCGCTCGGGGTGGTGAACTCACCGGTGATGGCTTCCAGCACATCGCGCACGGTGATCATGCCCTGCACCTCGCCGTACTCGTCGACCACGAACACGAGCTGCGCGCTCGACGCGCGGAACTGGTCCAGCAGCTCCATGCCCGACAGGGTCTCTGGCACGAACACCGCCGGCTGCAGACGCTCGGTGATCGACAGCACCGAGCCACCGATCGCCTGCTGCAGCAGGCTCTGCGCAGACACCACGCCGACCACGTCGTCGAGCCCACCGCGGCAAACCGGATATCGGGAATGTTCGTCGGCGGCGATGACCTTCAACACCGCCTCGGCAGGCGCCGCCGCGTCGAGCCAGACGATCTCGGCGCGCGGGATCATCATCGAGCCCACCTGTCGGTCATCGAGGCGGAACACGTTGCGCACCATCTGGTGCTCCTGCGCCTCGATCACCCCCGCATCGAGGCCTTCTTCCAGGCTGGCAGCGATCTCTTCTTCGGTCACGCTGCGGCTGGGCCCGCCGCGGATGCCCATCAGCCGCAAGGTGCTCTCGGTGCAGAACGACAGCAGCATCACGAACGGCCGTGCCGACATCGACAGCCAGTTCATCGGCTGCGCCACGAGCCGCGCCACGGACTCGGGGTACATCTGACCCAGTCGCTTGGGCACCAGCTCGCCGAAGATGATGGTCAGGAAGGTGATCACCACCACCACCATGGCTGTCGCGAAGATCTCCGCCGCCTTGTCGTGCATGTCGAACGTGTGATGCAGCCACAGCGCGAACGGAGCCGAAAACGCGGCATCCCCGACGATGCCGTTCAGCACGCCGATCGACGTGATGCCGATCTGCACCGTCGACAGGAACTTCGTCGGATCGTCGTGCAGTTCCATCGCGGCCACGGCGCCCGCATCGCCGGTTTCCACCATCACCTGAAGCCGCGCCTTGCGGCTGGCCGTGAGCGCCATTTCAGACATGGCGAACAGCGCATTGAGAAAGATCAGGAAGACCAGTAAGACGACGTCCATGCGGGGCGTGAGTGAGGCGGGTCGGGGCAGCGTAGCAGAATCGTCGGATGGTCTATCTCATCGGCGACGTGCAAGGCTGCTGCGGGGCGCTGCAGCGGCTGCTGGACACCATCGGCTTCTCGCCGTCCCGCGACCACGTGATCGTGCTGGGCGACCTGGTCAACCGCGGGCCCGACAGCCTGGGCACGCTGCGCCTGCTGCGCGACCTGGGCGAGGCCGCCACCTGCCTGCTGGGCAACCACGACCTGCACCTGCTGGCCGTGGCCCACGGCATCCGCAAGGCCCATCGCAGCGATACGGTCTCGGAGATCCTCGACGCGCCCGACCGCGAGGCCTGGATCGATTGGCTACGACATCGCAGGATGGCGCTGCACGAGCACGGCTGGCTGATGGTGCACGCGGGCGTGCCGCCGCCCTGGACCCTGCAGACGACGCTGCAGCTCGCAGGCGAGGTCGAGCAGCAGTTGCGCGGGCCTGACCTGCACGGGTTCCTGGCGGTGATGTACGGCAACCAGCCCGACCGATGGAGCGACACGCTGGTCGGCCCGGATCGGCTGCGCTTTGCAGTCAATGCACTGACACGCGCGCGCTTCGTCGCGGCCGACGGCACGCTGGATTTCGAAACGAAGGAAGGTGCCGGAGGTGCCCCGCCAGGTCTGGTGCCCTGGTTCGAGCATCCGAAGCGCCGCACTGCCGGGGTGCCCATGGCATTCGGCCACTGGTCGACGCTCGGCCTGATCCATCGCCCCGACCTGCTGGCACTGGACACGGGCTGTGTCTGGGGCGGCCGCCTGAGCGCAGCCCGACTCGTTCCGGGCGGGCGCTCCGAGATCATCCAGGTCGACTGCGAACAGGCACAACGCCCCGGCTGAACGGCACGCCGCGCGGGGCCTTGATGCGATGCACGCCCCTACAATTACTGCGTTGGAAGCGTGGCCGAGCGGTTTAAGGCTGCAGTCTTGAAAACTGCCGTGGGGGTAACCCCACCGTGAGTTCGAATCTCACCGCTTCCGCCACTCCTCTACGCCCAACAGGCGAGCTAGACGCTCGCGCTTAGTCGGGTCATCTTCCAAGTCAACCAGCGCGGCGCACGCCGTCTCTCGTGGGTCCAGCCCCACGATGGGCGCTAGCTTGGCCGCGATGCCTGGGCTTATTCGTTTCGCCCCTCGTGCGATCTGCCCCAGAAACGAAGCACTTTCCCCGATTTCCTGGGCGACCTTGTATCGGCTGCCCATCGTCTGCGAAGCACGGTCGATAAGGGTTTGTACTGATTCCATAGCGTATCTCCGGTACTCTAAATTCTGCTCCGTTGAGTAGCGCCGCTACTCCAGTAGCTGAGGTACTCATGGGGCAGATATTACGCCTACAGCCGTCGCAAACGCAACGCTGCGCCACGAACTGCGACAGCGGAATCGAAAACGGCTCCTTGGTGCCTTTCATCCCGGTAGGGATCGTTTCGCCGCTCGCTCGCCGTCGCGTCTTCCACCTCGTCGCCGGTCCCCTCACCCGCAGCCGCTACCTCGACTTCGTCCAGTCGGCCGTCGACGAGGGCCGGTGCATCCCGCTGCACGTCCAGGTCCGCCATCGCGGCGCCATCGTCTGCGGCTCGATCTGCGAGACCGTCGAGGGCAAGAGCAAGCCGTTCGACTTCTACCAAGTCAAGACCGACTCCTTCGGTCTGGTCTG
Source organism: Rhizobacter sp. (assembly GCA_017986065.1). Classification (GTDB taxonomy): domain Bacteria; phylum Pseudomonadota; class Gammaproteobacteria; order Burkholderiales; family Burkholderiaceae_C; genus PBB1. The sequence goes on from JAGNWJ010000029.1 coordinate 19,725, forward strand.
GGCACCGCACACCGCAGTGCGCATGTGCGGTGGCGACCCTCGATGCGTGTGTGAGGCGGAAAGCCGGGGCACCGCGACGGCAAGCGAAGCGCGGCGCGGGGCCACGGCTTTGCCCCCCCTTGGTAACACGGGGGGAACACCGTGAAAGCGCACCACCGGGTATCAGAGAAGCCGATCCTGTCCGGCAACAAGGTCAAGTGGACCCTGGAACAGGTCCGCGCCGATTCCCAGGAAAACGTCCGCCTCGACTGGCTGCGCTTCACCGTCCCGCTCGATGCGGTCCTGCGCCCCGAAGTGCTGCCGCCCCTCGATCCCGCGCACATGGCCACGCTCAGCCGCAGCGAACGGGAAAAGATCGCGATGACCCGAGCCGTCGATGGCTCCGAGTGCATGAACAGCCCGGTCGGTGCGTCCCGACACGGCGCGCAGATCGTCGCCGAGCTGCTCGGTTTGTTCGAGCCCGACCACGATGTCGAGCGAGGCATGGACTTCTACGAAGTCCGCTGTGCGCTGCGCCATGAAGGCGCCATCGTCGGTCACGTCCTGGCCGGCGGGCAATCCCAGGCGCAGGCCTCAACCGTGCACGTCAACCTGTTCGGCTCGGCCTGTCTGCACATCCGCCCAAAACAGTGGGCCAAGCTGCGCCGCTGGCTCGCAGAGGTCGGCGGCTGGATCACCCGCGTCGATCTGGCGCTCGATGTCTTCGAGGGCCACCACATCCAGGCCGTGCGCACCGCATGGCTCGATGGCGAGTTCGATGTGCGCGGCAAGCGACCAAGCCAGACCGAACACGGCTCATGGACCGCAGGGCACAGCCGTACCTTTCAGGTCGGCCAGCGACAGACCGGCAAGGTCTTCCGCGCTTACGAAAAAGGTGACGAGCAGTTCGGACCCGAGCACAACGACCCGTGGATTCGCTACGAAGTCGAATTCCGCTCGTCCTCGCGCATCGTCGATCTCGACACCCTGATCCGTCCGGCCGACTTCTTCGCGGGCGCGTACCCGTTCCTCGAACGCATCGCCGCCGAGTGCCAGACCGATGCAGAACCGCAGCGCATCCCGACCTTCAGGAAGCTGCAGGACGCCACCGCGCTGGCGGCTGCAACCCGCGGCGTGCGCTGGCTCGCCCGCACGGCCGGCCCCATGTTGGCGCGTGTCTTCTTCGACGGCGGCGACCTCATCGCCAGCATCGTCACCGATCAGGGCCACCGGACACCGGCGCGCTTCGTCGGATTCGCACGCGAAACCGTTCGCGAGGCACTGGAAAAAGTCGCGGCGGGCATGACCCCCTCCGGCGCGCCATCGCTTCAAGGGGGCTGAGGAAAAAACATGAAGATGCAAAGCGAGATCACCGTGACCGGCATGAAGGCGTCGAAAGGCGACTACGAAGGCACGGCATACGACTCCACCAAGGTGTACGCCCTGGTCGAGATGGACACCAAGGGCGACAAGGCCATGGGTCAGGCCACCGCCGTATTCAACTTCGGCACCTCGGATGCCTACGAGCAGTTCCGGCACCTCAAGGGCGCGATGCCCTTCCGGGCAATGGCCGACTTCGAGATCGTGACCAACGGTCGCGAGGTCAAGCAAGTGCTCACCGGCTTGAAGCCGCTCGACGCCAAGAAGGCGGCGTGATCGTGTCGCGCTACCTCATCCAGTCCGCCGAGACGTTCGCGTTCCTGCACGTGTCGCCGAGAACCGGCGACCTGACCTGGACACCCTCGCTGCTCACAGCCTTGCGACACGGCGTCATCGGCGACCTGGATGACGCAGCGCAGCTCAAGGAGGACCACTGCGACCGCACGGCGATCGTCGTGGACCTCGATGTGGACAGCGTCTAGGAGGACGTGCAATGAATTCCGACATCAAGCACCACGTGGAGAGCGTGGACCACTTCTGCGAGTGGAACCTGACGATGCAGACCGTGACCCTCGCGGTGACGGTGCGCACCGCCGTCGGCGAGCCCATGCGGGTGGCCTTCTGCGAGCACTCGATCGACGTGCTCGCCTCGCTGCTCGATGAAGTGCGCAAGGCGCTGATCGACTCGATGCCGAAGGATCGCGAAGCCTTCGGCGAGCTGTCCCTTGGGGACGCAGTCCCCATGACCCGGCTCTGACCCCTCGCCGTTTCGCATGCGAAACCCATTCGCGGCACCTCTGCCGCGCAATCGTCGAGGACATCCGGCCGCCCCTCGACGCCATCCCGGCCATCACTGAAAGGAAAACCATGTTCAACAAACTGCGCAACTGGGCCACGGGCGCCCTCGTCACTCTCGGCTTCGGCATTCAGCAAGCCCAGGCCGCCGTCCCGGCCGAAGTCACCACCGCCATCGGCGACATGAAGACCGACGGCCTCGCGGTCGCCGGTGGCGTGCTGCTGGCGATCATCGCCATTGCCGCCGTCAAGTTCATCCGCAAGGGCCTGTAAGTCGTCTCTCTGCGCAGCGCGGGGCTTCGGCTCCGCGCATTTGCATGATGCCCAGTCAATACCTCGAAACCTGTTACCCGACGCTCCTCGAAGCGGCGCAGGCGTACTGCGCCAGCTTCCCGCACGACGTTGGCGGCGTGCTGCATTCCTGCCAAATGGCATACGAGGAGGGTCAGCCGTATGCGGTCGCCTTGCTGCAGAACCCGGCAACGTTCGACTCGTGGTCGATGCAGTTGTATTTCCCTGAGTGCACCGAGATTTCTACGAAGCTGACGGGGGCTGATGGGATCACGCTCGGCTGGATGGTTGGCGGCGTATGGCTCGCCGTCTTCGCGGTCATGTTCCTCACCAGGGGGCTTCGTGGTGACACCTGAATTCATCGCCTGCTTCATTGGCGTCCTCGGATGCTGCTGGATCATCACTCGGGATTGGTGAGCATGCGTCGAGCACTTGCAGGCGTCGCCGCGCTCCTTCTCTGCGGTCACGCGTCGGCCTTCTACGCGTCGCCGACCTTCCCTGAGCGCTGGGGCGGGTCTCCGGGGGCTTGGACGTTCAATCCGCCTTCGGGTTGGTCTGGCGGCGCTGCTGGTGGCTCTGTGTCTCAGACCATCGGCGGGCGCTCGATCAACATACCGTTTTCAGCGCGCATGGCAGGCAATGCAGGCGCGGCAGTCGCCAGTGCCATCCGCATCACACCGGGCGGCATCATCACGGCTGCCGTTGCGTCGTGGTTGATCACAGAGGGTATCGGCTGGCTTGCCGACCATTGGGCAGTTCAAGAAACGACGACGCCGGGCGCCTCTATCTACTATTGGCAAGGTGCCACGGGCGGCGCCGCTTGCCGCCAGTCCGCCCCTGGAGAGAGTCTTGCGCGCTGCTCTCTCAAGTTGCAGCACAACATCCAAGATTCGGCACTCCGTGACTGTGCGAAAACCGGCGGCACCGCCACCAGCGAAACGTGGCGCTGCTTCTATGTCCCGAACGGGAACGCTCTGAACACGTCGATGTCGCGCGTCACCGCTTGCACTGCGCCTGCTGTGTGGTGGCAAGGTGCTTGCGTCTCGCCTGGGACAACGTATCGCGAAGCCACTGAGAACGACTGGGACAAGTTCGCTAACAAGCCCGTCCCCGATCAGGTGGCAAACGATGTCGGGACCGCTATTCCGGTCGAACTTCCCACGCTCAACCCTGACGCGCAAGGACAGCCACAACCTCAGCGCGTGCCTGTCGGCAATCCGCAGCCTGTGGCTGGCACGTCGCCGCAAGAGTACCGGCAACCGGTTGTTGATCTGGTTCCTGCGCCTGCTGCAGGCGATCCCTTCCGACTCGATGTACAGCCGAAGGAAGTTTCTGGCACCGACCCTCAAGGTCAGACCGACCCTGCGCCGGTCCCTACCGAGAATCCGCCCGCCGCTGGTTCGCCGGATCAAATCCAACTTTGCGAGGCCTACCCCGACATCGCCGCCTGCAAGCCGCTCGGCACCCCCGAGGCTGACGAACCTCTGCCGACGCAGAACGTTCCGCTGCAGATCACGCCGTTCGGCGGCTTCGGTCCCTCGACTGCAGCGTGCCCCGCACCGCGCCAGACCGTGCTGGCGTCCGGCTTCGTCGTCTCGATGCCGTATGACCTGATCTGCACCTTCGTGGACGGCCTGCGTCCGCTGATCGTTGCCTTCGCCTGGGTGGCGTCGGTTTTCGCCTTCCTCGGCATCGCCAGAAAGGGCGACTGATGAATTCCTGGTCTGCATGGCTGCTGGCGCTCGGCTCGCCGATTGCGAAGCGTGTGCTTGTCGCCCTCGGCTTCGGTGTCGTCTCCTTCGCAGCGGCAAAGACCGTCGTCGAATCCGCGTTCGCCAGTGCTCAGGGGGCGCTCGGTGGCCTGGGCGGCGAGACGCTGGCCATCGTCGCGCGCAGCGGAGCCTTCGATGCGCTGTCGATCATCGCCGGCGGGGTGATCGGCGGGCTCGCGCTGCGCCAGCTCAAGAAGCTCTCGCTGCTGTCCTCGTGATCACGCTGATCACCGGCGCCCCGGGTGCGGGCAAGACCTCGGCACTCGTCACGCTGCTCGCCGAGCTGGCCAAGGGTCGGCCGATCTACTGCGACGGCATCCCCGACCTGAAAGTCACCCACACCGCGCTCGACGATCCGAAGTCCTGGCCCGAGACCGTGCCCGATGGCTCGGTCATCGTGATCGACGAGGTGCAGCGCGTGTGGCGTCCGGCCGGTCCGGGCTCGAAGGTGCCGCACGACATCTCGATGCTGGAGACGCACCGGCACCGCGGGCTCGACTTCTTCATCGTTACGCAACACCCGAAGCTGCTGCACAGCAACGTGCGCAACCTCGTCGGGCGGCACGTGCACCTGCGCGAGATGGGCGTGCTCGGGCGCTGGTGGTACGAGTGGCCCGAGGCGGCCGATCCGGGCACCTGGCGCTCGGCGCCAGTGAAGAAGAAGTACCGGCTCTCGAAGGCGAGCTTCGCGCTCTACAAGTCCGCGTCCGAACACATCAAGCCGGTGCGCAGCATCCCGCCTGCGCTGTACGTCCTGGCCGGCTCTCTGGTTTTGGTGGTGATCGTCGGGCTCTACGCGTATCGCTCGGTGTCGAGCAAGGTTGCACCGCCAGCACCGAGCAGACAACCGGATGCGGCGCCGGTCAGCTACCGCACCGCCGGCGCACCGAACGCTCTGATCACCGGTGGAGCCCTGGTCGCGTCGTTCGCGCCCCGGGTCAGCGATCAGCCGCTGAGCGCTCCGGCGTATGACCATCTCCGAAAAGTCGTCGCGATGCCTCGGGTCGTCGGTGGGTTCTGCATCGGCAACAACTGCCAGTGCCAGACGCAGCAGGGCACCCAGGCCGAAATCAGCGACGAGGCGTGCCGGGCCTGGGTGGCTCGCAGGCCGTTCGATCCGTACCGCGAGGATGTGAGGCCGATTGAGCAGGGCGCCCAGGCAGGCAAACCGGCAGCGCGTCAGGAGCAGGGCGTCGAGGTGGCGAACTCGGCGCCGCTTTGAGGGGACGTACACGTCTCGGTGTAGCTGACCGCGTACAAGTCCAAGAAGGGAGCGCGCTTTTCAGGCAGAGGACCGGGAGCGTCTTACCTTATTTGATCGAGTCCACAATCTTGTCGAAGATTTTGCTTACGGCTTGTCCTAGCGCTTCATGCGTGGACTGCGGCAGTCCCTCGTCACGGCGCGTTGCGGTGGTCGATCGCATTACGGCAAGCAAGAGCACTGTTGGCACTGTGAACAGCGCGGCGAGCACGGTAACGACAATGTGCCATTTGTCAGCGCCTACAGCGGGAAAGCAAGGTACTAGTCCAAGGAATAGGGCGATGACAAAGACGCCAAATCCGTACATCCCTAAGACCACTGCGAGGGCGCCGTAGGAAGCGACGCGCCGGATGTTGTGGCTTTGGCTCCCGTCCCGCTCAAGCTGGTTGCGTTCATCTTGCTCGTCGGTCCCCCACGGCCAAAATCCATTCGACCGCAACATAGCCTTCGGAGCAACTACCGGGGGTATCTCCGCTGGAGAAACAGAGGCCGGCTGAGACGGAGGTATCTCAACCGGCATGTGCCGTCAGCTTCTGCCGATAGAAATCGGCAACCTGTTTGTCGTCCAGCCAGCCTCTACGCTCTTCCTTGGCCGTTGCCCAGGGACTGCCATCTTCATGCGTAAGCGCTGAAAGTTGCAGCGCGCTAAGTCCACCGTAGCGGGCCCAAACTTGGGCAAGCAAGTTCCAGAAATGTGTGTCCTGCTGATTTGGTATCAACGGTTCTCGTTGCCCCGTAGTCGGGTTCATTTCTTGCAGGTATGTATCGATGTTTCTTGATCCGTAGCCCTTAAGGGAGTGGTACAGGGAATCGAATACAGGACCGTACTGCCAAGCCTCGGGCGTTTCCTTCACAACGGTCTCGCCGGAAAGGGCAAGACTCCACGCATGCATGAAGAAAACCAGCTTTTGTAGCTTCATGTGCGTCACTTGGGCAGCATGCTGCCGCGCCGTATATATGAAGGCGTTCGCTACGAGGCTAGATTGATATTTTTGCACTAGCAAATTATGGGGTCGTTGACTAGACATGCAATGGCATGGTCATTGATTCAAGTGGTAGCTCAAAAAGACGCTTCAGCACTGTGGCGTAGTTGTCACGAATTTTCTCGTGATCAATCTCAACGAGCCTGCGGTGGAAGTTCCGTAGAGCCGAAGCGGCCAGGCGGCCGCCGTGGAGTCCCTTTCGTAGGCATTCACGCCGTCAGCAAATCAAGTAACCACCGCATCCCGCCCTTCTCTTCGAAGATCGCGTACTGCTCCGGCGTCAGCTTGATCGCCGGCGCTTTCATCGGCGTCGTTGTCACCTCGAGCTCGCCCTGATCTCCCGCTGACTCCTCGCCCTCGTCCTGGTCGTCCGCCTGGATCGGCGGCTTCATCTTGTTTTTCGCTTGCGAAACGGCTTCGAGCACGTCCGCGCGATTCATGCGCCCTGCCCGCACGTCCGCCAGGATGAAGTCGAAGTAAGCCGCGTTTGCCGCCTTGGCGAGCTGGTTGAGTCCGTTCAGCATTTCGACATCCCCGCACTGATCCTTCGTCATCAGCTCGCGCACACGTTCGTCGAACTTCGCATCAGTCAACGACAGGTGCTTCGAGACCCACGGCTTCGAGCGGTTGACCACCTTGGCGACCTCGCCTTGCGATCCGTGTGCATCGAAAAGTGCTCGAACACTCGATGCGACGTCCGACAACGACAAGTCATCGCGCTGCAGGTTCTCCGCAAGCTGCGCTTCGAGCGTCTTCGTGCCCTCCTCGATGTCGGTCACCAGGGCGGGGACGAACTTGAATTTGTTTCGCTGCATCGCCGCCAACCGCCGATGGCCTGCGACCACCGTGAAGCGATCGCCAGCGTCCACGTTTGGACGCACCAGGATCGGCTGCAACAGTCCATGCTTCTGGATCGATGCTGCGAGGTCGCGGATGCCGTCCGCATCGATTCGCGTGCGAATCTGCGGCATGGTGTCGATCAGGGCGATGTCGATGTTTTGAATGGCGGTCATGGCTGAGTGCTCCGGTTCGAGGCTCTCGGAATGAGATACCTTCGACGGCTTCACCTGCGCACCCCGCCTAGGGGCGGGGCGGGGGGGGTGGGGTTCGGGTCAGTAAGTAGGAATCGGCCCGCGCTGGCCGAATCTTTTAGACACCCCCTTGGAACCCCTGCAAACGAAGTGAGGGGTCCAAGGGGGTGTCTCGGCCAGCGCGGGACGATTCAATGGTGCGGGAGCATCCAACCCTCGATCGGCGTGCCACAGCGAAGCGGCAAGCGCAGCGACTGGCGCGACTATCGACAAGGGTGGATGCGGGTGAGCGGCTCTCGAACACCAGCACGCGCACGTAAGACAATTCGCGCACTTCCGCTCCAGGTGTCCGCATGCAGGGTGACTTTCGATCGTTCGAGCGACAAGCTGCAAAGCCGGGCCTCGTCACACAAATAGCCATCGGCGTTTTCATCGGAAGCCTTGCCGCCTCGGCTGTCGTCTGGGGCGTCTTCGAAGCTCGGCTCAGTTGGCAGTTGCACCAAGCCGAGACGTACCTTCGGGAACAAGCCGAGAAGTCCGCAGCCCAGATCAAGAGCTCACAGGAAGCCGATCGGCAGCGCGCAGCGGCAGATCGGGCCAGACGAGACGAAGCAGCTCAAAGAGCAGCTGCCGCTCAACAGATCGAGCTGGAGACCAAGCGTATAGCCAGCGAAGCAGCGCAACGCAAAGACGAGGCATGGAAGCGGTTCTATCGCCCATCGCCTGGCTGCGGGCTTGCTGGACAGTCCATGGAGTGTTCGAACGAGTTCATTCGAGCCAAGCGGGCGTTTGAAGCTCAGTATCGACCAGCTCCTCTATGAGCGTCGAGCTACCGCAGGCGAGTCCGGCTTTTCTATGCGCAGCTTCACACGCTTGATCGACGACAGATGCACACCGAATCGGCGGCTCAGTTCGGCCATCGTTCGCCCTTTGCGCAGCAACGAATAGACGGCATGCTGGTCCTCCACGCTGAGTGAGCGAGGTCGCCCGATAGCTGCACCTCGACGGCGCGCTGCTTCTTGGCCAGCCATTGATCGCTCGCGGATCATGGCGCGCTCGAATTCCGCGAAAGCTCCCAGGAGTTGCAGCGTCATCCGACCGGCCGGTGAGCTGGTGTCTATCGGTTCCGTCAGACTGCGAAAGCTCGCACCAGACCTCGTAACGCGCTCGATGATCTGCAGGAGGTCGATCAAGCTCCGCGCCAGTCGGTCGACCTTGTAGACGGTCAGTACGTCGCCAGGACGAAGGCTGGCTAACGCTTCCGCGAGTTGGGGCCTGCGCTTGACGGCGCTGCGCTTCTCTTCGAATACCCGCTCCACTCCCGCTGTCGAAAGTGCGTCGCGTTGGAGGGTCGTTTCTTGCTCACTTGTGGATACTCGCGCATATCCAATCAACATGCGGCGCTTAGTTGTTTACGAGGGCCGCAGGCTATCGATTCGCATGCGAAAGGATGCGAGGAATTAAGCTGTGTTTAAGGTTCAGAAGCAACCGCTTCCGCCACCCCTCCCGACTTCCTGCGCGATCAAGGCGCCGCGAAGGTGGCGCCCACCGCAAGAGCCTCCGACATGCTCACTCTGCAGGTGCTGGCTGTTCCACTGCATGCCCCGCTCCAGCCGGAGAACACCATACCCGTGGCTGGCTTG
>JAGNWJ010000105.1 GCA_017986065.1 Rhizobacter sp.
GCTTCTCCGGCACCATGCTGGCGATGGTCTTGCCCTCGAACGTGTCGCCCTTGATGCTGTCGAAGTTTTCCTTGTTGATCACGAAGCCGGCCTGCAGCTCCTTGGCATGCGCCGAGGTCGCGCCCAGCCCGGTCGCCACCGCCACCGCGCCACCCAGACCGCCCTGCAGCACGCTGCGACGATCAACACCACACTTGTCGGATTCCATCTTGGTTGCTCCTTTGATCAAAGTTGCCGGGTTCAGCAAAGTCTCGAGGGGCCGGATGTGTCGAAACACTGCATCACGCATCCTCCGCACCCGGAGACCTAGGTCCCGTTGCCGGTCCCCGAGTTCCCGAACCTAGTGATTGCCCTTATACGCAGGCCGTCACGACCCGCGTGTATCCGGATACGCGAATCGGGCCGGCCTGGATGCAAGTCCTCGGCGACCGGTCGACATTTGCGGGAGAGCGGCTGATTTCCGGACAGCCCTCCGTCCGCAGAAGGGGCGCCGGCGTCGGCGCTGCCCGGGCACCGGCCGCCTCCGCACGGCGCGGGAGACCGCTGCACGGTTCCGGCACAGGCTTTGCAGAGTGGCCCGCACCGCGGCGCATCGAGTTGTGCGCCGCGGTTCTTGAGCACACACAATATGTCATCCCGCCGTGATGCCGGCGGACGAACCCAGAAAACACAACATTGCATCCCGGCATGACGCCGGTGGACTCACGCAAGGCCAACGTCTGCCGCTCGTGCTGTTCCGCTCTCACCACTTCACTGGAGACAAGACAAATGAAGATCTATGACTGGGCCGCCGCGCCCAACCCGAAGCGACTGCGCATGTTCCTCGTCGAGAAGGGCATCACCAACATCGAGATCGTCCAGGTATCGGGCGAGAACCTTCGCCTGAAGCCCGAGTACGTCGCGAAGTACCCGCAGGCCATGGTGCCGATGCTCGAACTCGACGACGGCCGCCAGATTGGCGAATCGATCGCGATCTGCCGCTACTTCGAGGAGCTCTACCCCAATCCGCCGCTGCTGGGCCGCGATCCCTACGAGCGCGCCATCGTCGACATGTGGGAGCGTCGCGCCTTCGACGAAGGCATGATGGCCGCCGGCGAGGTGTTCCGCAACACGGCCGAAGCCTTCAAGGACCGGGGCCTGCCGGGCTTCGCCACCGCCGTGCCGCAGCTGCCCGAACTGGTCCAGCGCGGACGGGATCGCCTGGACAAGTTCTTCAAGAAGTTCGACGAGCAGCTGGGCAAGACCCGCTTCATCGCAGGGGACCAGTTCACGCTGGCCGACTGCACGCTGTACTGCAGCATCGAGTTCGCGGGCTGGTCTGACATTGGCATCCCGGCCGATTGCAAGAACCTTCAGCGCTGGTGGAAGGAAGTCAGCGATCGCCCGAGCGCGAAGGCCTGATTGCCGCCGCACCCTGCGCGCAGGGTGTCTCCCGAACGGGCCCGCTGCGGGCCCGTTCTCATTGGAGGGTGCGCGTTTCGAAGCCCGGCCGAGCGTACGTCAAACAACGTATTCGTCGGGTCGCGGCGGCTTCCCAGAATCGGTGACTTCCCACCGATCCCGCGAGGCCAGGCACCATGATTCACGGCGACATTTCGAGCAGCAAGGACACCGTGGGAGTCGCGGTCGTCAACTACAAGATGCCGCGGCTGCACACGAAGGCCGAGGTGCTGGCCAACTGCCGGCAGATCGCCGACATGGTGGTCGGCATGAAGGCCGGGCTGCCGGGCCTGGATCTGGTGATCTTTCCCGAGTACAGCACCCACGGGATCATGTACGACAGCGCCGAGATGTACGAGAACGCAACCACCGTTCCCGGCGCCGAGACCGAGATCTTCGCTGCGGCATGTCGCAAGGCGAAGGTCTGGGGCGTGTTCTCGCTGACCGGCGAGCGCCACGAGGAGCACCCGAACAAGGCTCCCTACAACACGCTGATCCTGATGAACGACCAGGGCGAGATCGTCCAGAAGTACCGCAAGATCATGCCGTGGGTACCGATCGAGGGCTGGTACCCGGGTGACTGCACCTACGTGTCGGACGGCCCCAAGGGACTCAAGGTCAGCCTGATCATCTGTGATGACGGCAACTATCCCGAGATCTGGCGCGACTGTGCGATGAAGGGGGCCGAGCTGATCGTGCGCTGCCAGGGCTACATGTACCCGGCGAAGGAGCAGCAGATCCTCATCAGCAAGGCGATGGCCTTTGCCAACAACGTCTACGTGGCGGTGTCGAACGCGGCGGGCTTCGACGGCGTGTATTCGTACTTCGGCCATTCGGCGCTGGTCGGCTTCGATGGCCGCACGCTCGGCGAATGCGGTGAGGAGGAGATGGGCGTGCAGTACGCCGCGCTGTCCAAGAGCCTGATCCGCGACTTCCGCCGCAACGGGCAGAGCGAGAACCATCTCTTCAAGCTGCTGCACCGCGGCTACACCGGCGTGATCAATTCGCGTGATGGCGACAAGGGTGTGGCGGCCTGCCCCTACAGCTTCTATGCCAAGTGGATCGCCGATCCCGATGCGGCGCGAGCGCAGGTCGAGTCGTTCACCCGCACGACGGTCGGCACCGACGAGTGTCCGATCGAGGGCCTGCCCAACCAGTCGACTGTCGGCATCCACCGCTGATCCGGGCGTGAGCGCCGCCTGGGACGGTCCGTGCCGCCGATGACGCAGGAGCCCTGGTACCAGCCCATCGGCGACGAATGCACGCTGTTCGAGGCTGCCTACGCGCGCCGGCTTCCGGTGCTGCTCAAGGGCCCGACCGGCTGCGGCAAGACCCGCTTCGTCGAGCACATGGCGCGGCGACTCGGTCGCCCGCTGGTCACCATCGCATGTCACGACGACCTGAGTGCCAGCGACCTGACCGGTCGCTGGCTGCTGGACGCCGGGGGAACGCGCTGGCTTGACGGACCCTTGACCACCGCGGTCCGCACCGGCGCGATCTGCTACCTCGATGAACTGGTCGAGGCTCGATCGGACACCACGGTGGTGATCCACCCGCTGGCCGACAGTCGCCGCGTCCTGCCGCTCGACAAGTGCAACCAACTCGTCCACGCACATCCCGACTTTGCTCTGGTGGTCTCGTACAACCCGGGTTACGCATCGCATCACAAGGTGCTGAAGCCATCGACGCTGCAGCGCTTCTGCGGCATCGAGTTCGGCCCGCCCGAAGCCGAGATCGAGGCCCGGATCGTCGCGCACGAGAGCGGGATCGATCCGGCGCTGGCGGTCCGCCTGGTGGCCCTCGGAGCGCGCACGCGGCGCCTGCAGGGGCAGGGGCTGGATGAGGGCGCATCCACCCGCATGCTGGTGCACGCGGGGGTGCTGATGCAGCAGGGGGTGGCCGCCCAGGCGGCCTGCCGGATGGCGCTGGTGACGCCGTTGACCGACGACCCGGATCTCGCGCAGGCGCTGCGGGCGGCGGTCGACGCGACTTTCTGAAGCGTCCGCAGCGCTGATGAGCCCGATGCCCGACCGGACCGAGAGCACACCCGGGCCGGCCGCAAGGGACTGGTGCAGCCTGCGGGCGCATCTGCAGGCGACAGCGCGGCTGCTGTGGGATGTGGCTCCCCCGCTGCATGCCGAGGACACTGCCGAGTCCGTGAGGCTCTCGCGTCACGGCGTGACGCTGCCGCTGCGTCTCGAGGCCGCTGCGGATCCCGGTGAGCGCAAGGACTGCCGGGCGGCGATTGCACATGCCGGGGCGCATCTGGTTCATTCGACGCAGCGCTTCGATCCGCAGGGCCTGAAGCCGATCACGATGGCGCTGATCGGCTTGCTCGAGGACGCGCGCGTCGAATGGCTGGCCTGCCGCGAGTTGCCGGGACTGCGACGGCTGTGGGCTCCGTTCCACGAGATCGATCTGGGCGAAGCGGCAGATTTCGAGTCGCTGATGCGTCGGCTGTCCCGTGCACTGCTGCTGCCCGAGGCGCACGATCCGCACCCCTGGGTCGCGAAGGGGCGCAGGCTGTTCTTCGGCTCCACGATGCAGGGTTGCGCCGATCCGGCTGCCAGCGCCCCCACGGCCGCGGACTCGCCGGGGTTGATCGGCGACCCGGCCAGCCTGCGCCGCGTCGCATCGCTGCTGGGCAACGACATCGGCCAGATGCGACTCTCGTTCAACGCGAAGACGTATCGGGTGCAGCCGACCTATCGCGACGACAACCAGTGGTTGTGGCAACCATCGGGCGCCGTGACCGGGCTGGATTCGACGGCGCTGGAGCTGCCGGCTCAGGCGCATGACGGTGTGTCAGGTGCTGCGTCGTCGGCTTCCCCGGGTGGGAAGCAAGCGAGCGACCCGCCAGCCTCGACAGCCATCGAGGCGCACCGGTTGGATCGAACGATCGCGCAGGCCGACCCCCAGGCCGATGGCGGCAGCTGGCAGTCGACCGAACTGCAAACTCCCGCCGATGTGACGGTGCACCTCTATCCGGAGTGGGACCGCCTGATCTGCCGATCGCGTGCGCAGTGGTGCAGCGTGCTCGAAAGCGGCGGCGCCGCCGCCGGGCTTGCATCGCATGCGTCCGAAGATGGCTGCCACGATCCCCGGGTGGCCGAGGTGCTGCGCATGCGGGCGCGATCGCTGCGAGCCTGGGTGCCCCAATGGGCCGAGCCGGAAACCCGGCGTTCGGTGCGGCAGACCGATGGCGACAGCCTGGACATCGACGCGATGGTCGAGTGCGGGGTGGCTTTGCGCGTCGGTCAGCGCCCAGACGAGCGGGTCTACCAGGGCCGCGAGCGCCGTCGCCGAGACAGCGTCACCGTGTGCCTGCTGGATCTTTCTGCATCGACAGCCCGGTCTGCCGCACAGCACACGGACACCGGGCTCGACCAGGCGCGCATCGTCGCGCTGGCCGAGGCGTGGGCCGAGGGATCGCCTGCCCGCGGCGACCGCTCGGCGTGCGCGGTGCATGGCTTCTGGTCCGATGGGCGCCACCGGGTGCATTACCAGCGCATCAAGGAATTCGACGAACCTGTCGATGCGCAGGTGCTCGATCGCCTGCTGCGGTTGCGCAGCCAGGGGTCCACCCGGCTCGGCGCCGCGCTGCGCCATGCCAGTGCGCTGCTGCTGGCCCGCAGGACGCCGCGGATGAACCTGCTGGTGATCAGCGACGGCGAAACGCACGACATCGATGTCCATGATCCGAGGTACCTGAGCGAAGACGCCCGGCAGGCCGTGCGCGAGGCCCGCGCGCAGGGCGTGGCAGTGCGCTGCCTCGCCCTGGATCCGGCGCGCGAGGAGGACGTGCGTGCGATCTTCGGCCGCGATGGGTACCGGCTGCTGCCGCCTTCGGGGTTGCGGTCAGGCTGAGGCAGCGTGCCGCAGGCTCGTCGGCCCGCTTGCAAGGCGCCGTGCCGAGACTGGCACGGGGCTTGCCGCAGAATTCCGCATGGCGATCGCCGAACCTTCCCATGCAACCCTTGCGCCGGCGCAGCCTCCTGTGCTGGGTCCGGGCATCGTTGCGCCGTCGGACCGTGTGCGCGGCGAAGCCGTGCAGCGCGTGGTCAAGGTTCGCCGTGACTACAACAGCTGGGTGGCACGCGAGTCGATCGAGGACTACGCGCTGCGTTTCACGCCGCGCAGCTTTCGCAAGTGGTCGGAACTGCGCGTGGCCAACACCGCGTTCGGAGCCGCCTCGTTCCTGGTGCTCGAGGCCGTCGGCGCGACGCTGCTGGTCGAGTACGGATTCATCAACGCCTTCTGGGCGATCCTGGCGACCGGGCTGATCATCTTCCTCGCCGGCCTGCCGATCAGCCACTACGCGGCGCGCTACGGCGTCGACATGGACCTGCTGACGCGCGGCGCCGGCTTCGGCTACATCGGCTCGACGGTCACCTCGCTGATCTACGCGAGCTTCACCTTCATCTTCTTCGCGCTCGAGGCGGCCATCATGGCCTACGCGCTCGAGCTGGCCTTCGACATCCCGCCGGCCTGGGGCTACCTGATCTGCGCGCTGGCGGTGATCCCGCTGGTGATCTACGGCGTCACGGCGATCAGCCGCCTGCAGGTGTGGACCCAGCCGCTGTGGCTGCTGCTGATGATCGTGCCCTACATCTATGTGTTCCACCGCAACCCGGAGTTGGTCGATGACCTGACCCGATATGCCGGCGCGAACGGGCAGGGCGGGCAGTTCGACCTCGCCTTGTTCGGCGCGGCGATGACGGTGGGCATCGCGCTGATCACGCAGATGGGCGAGCAGGCCGACTACCTGCGGTTCATGCCGGAGCGCACCGAGGCCAATCGCCGCCGCTGGTGGGCCGGGCTGTTGCTCGGCGGTCCCGGCTGGGTGGTGCTGGGCGTGCTGAAGATGCTGGGCGGTGCGCTGCTGGCGTACCTGGCGATCAGCCACGCGGTGCCGGTCGCGCGCGCGGTCGACCCGAACCAGATGTACCTGGTGGCGTACGAAGAGGTGTTCACGAACCTCGTGCCGTATCCGCTCACCTGGGCCATTGCCGCGACGGCGCTTCTGGTCGTGGTGTCACAGATGAAGATCAACGTGACCAATGCCTATGCCGGCTCGTTGGCCTGGTCGAACTTCTTCGCACGGCTGACGCACAGCCACCCGGGGCGCGTGGTGTGGATGGTGTTCAACACCGTGATCGCATTGATGCTGATGGAGCTGAATGTGTTCCAGGCGCTCGGCCAGGTGCTGGGTCTGTACTCGAACATCGCGATCGCCTGGATGATGGCGGTGGTCGCCGACCTGGTCATCAACAAGCCGCTGGGGCTGAGCCCGAAGGGCATCGAGTTCAAGCGCGCGCACCTGTACGACATCAACCCGGTCGGCGTCGGCGCGATGGGGCTGGCATCGGTGCTGTCGATTGCCGCTTACCTCGGGCTGATGGGGCCGATGGCGCAGGCGTTCTCGGCGCTGATCGCGCTGGTCACCGCGTTCGTCACCGCGCCGCTGATCGCCTGGTACACGCAGGGCAAGTACTACCTCGCTCGCACCTCTCAGCCTATGGATCAAGCCACGCCCGTAGATCCGGCTATGCCGGTCCACCAGGCGGCGCCCCCCGGGGGCAGGAGCGCAGCGACTGGGGGGCTGTCAACCTGCACCGTCTGCGAGCGCGAGTACGAAGGCGAGGACATGGCCTACTGCCCGGCCTACCTCGGATCGATCTGTTCGCTGTGCTGTTCGCTCGACGCGCGCTGCAACGACATGTGCAAGCCGCAGGCGAGCTGGTCGGCGCAGTGGCAGTCCGTCGGCCGGGCGATGCTGCCATCGCGGCTCTGGGTTCGGCTCGACTCCGAGCTCGGTCGCTACCTGCTGCTGATGTCGGCGCTCGTTCCGCTGCTCGGGCTGCTGTTCTGGATGATCTACCGGCAGGAACTGACGATGCAGGATGTGCCCGATGCGAAGCTGTCTGCCGCGCTCGGCATGGGCTTCGTCAAGGCCTATGCCGCCCTGGTGGTGGTCACGGCCATCGTCGGCTGGTGGCTGGTGCTGACCCACAAGAGCCGCGAGGTCGCGCAGGAGGAAAGCAACCGCCAGACGCATGCGCTCAACGAGCAGACCGGGGTGCTGCGCGACGAGATCGCCTCGCACCGCCGAACCGATGAGGCGCTGCAGGAAGCCAAGCGGCTGGCCGACACCGCCAA
>JAGNWJ010000030.1 GCA_017986065.1 Rhizobacter sp.
GGCGGAATCTCCAGCGTGCCGATGAAGGCCTGGATCGATTCGCGCGAGATCGTCTTGCCGCGCGTCAGCTCCTTCAGCCGCTCGTACGGGTTGGGCAGGCTGTAGCGGCGCATCACGGTCTGGATCGGTTCGGCCAGCACCTCCCAGGCGTCGTCGAGGTCGGCGGCGAGGCGCGCCTCGTTGACCTCGAGCTTGCCCAGGCCGCGCAGCAGGCTGTCGGCGCCGAGCAGCGCGTAGCCGAGCGCCACGCCCATGTTGCGCAGCACGGTGCTGTCGGTCAGGTCGCGCTGCAGGCGGCTGATCGGCAGCTTCTGGCTCAGGTGCGTCAGCAGCGCATTGGCCAGGCCGAAGTTGCCTTCGGCGTTCTCGAAGTCGATCGGGTTGACCTTGTGCGGCATCGTGCTGCTGCCGATCTCGCCCTCTTTCAGCCGCTGCTTGAAGTAGCCGAGGCTGATGTAGCTCCACACATCGCGCGACCAGTCGATCAGGATGGTGTTGCTGCGAGTGACCGCGTCGAACAGCTCGGCCATGTAGTCGTGCGGCTCGATCTGGATGGTGTACGGGTTGAAGTTGAGCTTCAGCTGCTGCTCGACCACGCGGCGGCTGAAGGCCTCCCAGTCGATGTCGGGATACGCCGCGAGGTGCGCGTTGTAGTTGCCGACCGCGCCGTTCATCTTGGCCAGCAGCTGCACGCCGGCGATGCGACCGCGCGCGTGGGTGAGCCGGGCGACGACGTTGGCGACCTCCTTGCCCAGCGTGGTCGGGCTCGCGGTCTGGCCGTGCGTGCGGCTGAGCATCGGGATCGGCGCCAGGCCGTGCGCCAGCGCGGTCATCACCGCGATCAGCTTGTCGAGCGTGGGCAGCAGCACCTCGGCACGCGCGGCCTGCAGCATCAGCGCGTGGCTGGTGTTGTTGATGTCCTCGCTGGTGCAGGCGAAGTGCACGAACTCGCTGGCGGCCAGCAACTCGGGCGTACCGGTGAACTGGGCCTTCAACCAGTACTCGACCGCCTTCACGTCATGGTTGGTGGTGCGCTCGATGTCCTTGATGGCCTGCGCATCGGCTTCGGAGAAGGCCGCGACCTTGCCTCGCAGCAGGGCACGCGCGCCAGCGCTCAGGGGTGCGAATTCGGGCAGGCCGGCGTCGGACAGCGCGATGAACCACTCGACCTCGACCTGCACGCGGCGGTGCATCAGGCCGTATTCGCTGAGCAGCGCGCGCAGTGGGGCGACCTTGGCGGCATAGCGGCCGTCGAGCGGAGACAGGGCGGTGAGCGGGGAGAGGTTCATCGGGTGGCAGGCACACGGCCGCGAGAGAAAAAGAGGGGGGAGGCGAGCAGCCGTGAAGTTTAGGACCTGCAGCTTGCGGGGTCGGCGCTCCCGCGCGCACCGCAGCGGCTTATCCTCAACCCCAATCGAAGCCTGGCTCGCCAGGTCGAGCGCCGATTTCCGCCGACGCCTCACGCCGCACTCCTCGAAGGATCGACCCATGGCCGCCGACCGCTCTGCCGAACCCGCCTCCAGCAAGCACATCCGATTGACCTCGCATCCGGGCCAGCACGGCGCGGGCGGAGCACCCGCGCTGCGCTGGGGTGCCGCCAGCGCAGCCGAGCGCGGGCCGGTCGTCGGCACCACCGTCAACCGCAACCAGCGCAACGTGATCGGCACGCACAGCGGCAGCTACGGCGTCTACCGGGCTCTGGCCGTGGCTGCGGGCAATCTGGTCAGGGGCCACCGTGCCGATCTGACGAACACGGCGCCCACCGACCTGATCGGCCCGCACCCGCAGTGGGCCGACGCCCACAAGATCGTTTCCATCGATCCCTGGGGCGCATCGGTGGCGGATGTGTTCAGCCAGCAGCTCGCCGAGGGCATCGACATCCGGCCGACCATCGCGGTGACCCAGGCGCACATCCACCTGCCGGAGATCAGGCAGGCACTGGCGTTCCAGCGTCTGCAGGTCGATGGCAGGGTGCTGCTGGAGGACGGCTCGGCTGTGGTCACCAAGATCGCGATCGAGCCGGTCTGGTGGCTGCCGGGCGTGGCGCAGCGCTTCAAGGTCAGCGAGGCCGACCTGCGCCGTGCACTGTTCGAGGAGACCGGCGGCATGTACCCCGAGCTGGTCACGCGCAGCGACATCGAGGTCTTCCTGCCGCCGATCGGCGGGCAGACGCTGTACATCCTCGGTGATCCGCGCTCCCTCGCCGATCCATCGATCACGCTGACGGCGCGCGTGCACGACGAATGCAACGGCAGCGATGTGTTCGGCTCCGACATCTGCACCTGCCGGCCCTACCTGACGCACGCGATCGAGGAATGCATACGCGGCGCGCAGCAGGGCGGCGTGGGCCTGATCGCCTACAGCCGCAAGGAGGGCCGCGCCCTCGGCGAGGTGACGAAGTTCCTCGTCTACAACGCACGCAAGCGGCAGCTCGGTGGCGACAGCGCCGACAAGTACTTCCTGCGCACCGAATGCGTCGCAGGCGTGCAGGACATGCGATTCCAGGAATTGATGCCCGACGTGCTGCACTGGCTCGGCATCCGAAAAATCCACAGATTGGTCAGCATGAGCAACGACAAGTACGACGCGATCACGGGCAGCGGCATCGAGGTGGGCGAACGCATCAAGATTCCCGACGAGCTGGTACCGGCCGACGCCCGCGTCGAGATCGACGCGAAGATCGCTGCCGGCTATTTCACCGACGGTGCGGTACCGAGCGCCGCCGACCTGGCCGCCACCAAGGGGCGCGATCTTGAGTGAGATCGTGCTGGCCTCACCGCATGGCCGCGATGCCGTCAGCGTGCTGCGCGACCCGGCCACCATCCGCAGGCGGTGCGCGGCAGTCACGCAGGCGATCAGCGAAGGCCGATCGGCCAACTTCAAGCTCGATCGCAGCCGGCTCGACGAGGTCGCGGCCCGTGTCGAGCGCGTGACACGCGCCGCCTATCCCGAGCTGCGGATTCCATTTCACAGCCGGTGGCGGCATTTCGCGTCGGGCGGCATCGATCGCAAGGCGTCGATGGACGCGCAGATGGCCGACCGCAGCGTCGCCGACCAGGCCCGCGCGCGCTTCGACCTGACGGTGGTCAGCGTGCTGCTCGACGCCGGCGCTGGTCCGCAATGGCGCTACGTCGAAGACGGGACCGGGCAGACCTTCAGTCGCTCCGAAGGACTCGGTATCGCGAGCTGGCATGCGTTCCAGCAAGGGCTGTTCTCGAGCGCGCCGGGCGATGATCCGCTGCGTGCGGATGCGGCAGCGCTGCAGCGGCTCGATGCGAGTACCCTGCGGCGGAGTTTCCAGGTGACCCCGGGCAACCCGCTGGTCGGTCTCGAAGGGCGCGTGGCGCTGCTGAACCGGCTCGGTGCGGCCCTGGCAGCCGACCAGGGCATGGCGGGGCGCCCCTCAGCCTTGTTCGACCGGCTGACTCAGTCTGCCTCGGTCTCGGATGGAACCGCCGAGGTCGATGCCGGACAGGTTCTTCGGTCCGTGCTGGATGCGTTCTCGTCGATCTGGCTCACCGGCAGCATGCTGCAGGGTGTGCCGCTGGGCGACGTGTGGCCCCACCGCTGGGCGGGCGGCGAATCGAAATCCGAAGGCGGCCACGGAACCACCGACGGCTGGGTGCCGTTCCACAAGCTGAGTCAGTGGCTGAGCTACTCGCTGCTGGAGCCGCTGATCTGGTCCGGCGCGCGCGTGACCGGTCTCGATGCGCTGACCGGCCTGCCCGAGTACCGCAATGGCGGGCTGCTGCTCGACGGCGGCGTGATCGTCCCGCGCGATCCGCGCAACCTGGCACGCCGCTGGACGCCGGCCGATGAATTCATCGTCGAGTGGCGCGCGCTGACGGTGTCGCTGATCGACGAACTGGCTCCGCTGGTGCGCGCGCGACTGGGCAAGACCGCCGAAGAGATGCCGCTGGCCTGCATCCTCGAAGGCGGCACCTGGGCGGCGGGCCGGGAGATTGCTAGGGAACTGCGAGACGGATCGCCCCCGCTGTCGATCGACAGCGACGGCACGGTTTTCTGATTCACTGAAACGAGGCGCCCATGACCGCTCCGGTCCACCATGTCACCCACCCGCTGATCCAGCACAAGCTCACGCTGATGCGGCAGAAGGACTGCAGCACCAACAGCTTCCGGCGCCTGATGAGCGAGATCAGCATGCTGATGGCCTACGAGGTCACTCGCGACATGCCGACGCAGCTCATCGACATCGAGACGCCGCTGGAGGCGATGAAGTCGCCGGTGATCGACGGCAAGAAGACGGTGTTCGTCAGCATCATGCGTGCCGGTGGCGGCTTCCTGGACGGCATGCTGACGGTGGTGCCGGGTGCGCGCATCGGCCACATCGGGCTCTACCGTGACCCGAAGACGCTGGTCGCGGTGGAGTACTACTTCAAGATGCCTTCGGACATGCACGAGCGCGACGCGATCGTCCTCGACCCGATGCTGGCCACGGGCAACTCGGCGGTGGCAGCAGTGGACCGGCTGAAGGAGACGCAGCCGCGGTCGATCCGCTTTGTCTGCCTGCTGGCCGCGCCGGAAGGCCTGAAGAGCTTCCAGTCCGCGCATCCCGACGTGCCTGTCTACACCGCAGCGATCGACCGCGAGCTGAACGACCACGGGTACATCCTGCCGGGCCTGGGCGACGCAGGCGATCGGTTGTTCGGGACCAAGTGAGCATGCTGATCCGCAACGCCACCTTGCCCGATGGCCGCAGCGGCGTCGACGTGCTGGTGCACGACGGACGCATCGCAGCCATCGGCACGCAGCTGGCATCTCCCGAGACCGCGCGCGAGGTCGATGCGCGGGGCCACCTGCTGGCGCCATCGTTCGTCGATCCGCACTTCCACATGGACTCGACGCTGAGCTACGGCCTGCCACGCGTCAATGCCAGTGGCACCCTGCTCGAGGGCATCGCGCTGTGGGGCGAACTGAAGCCGCAGCTGGCGCAGGACGCGCTGGTCGCACGCGCGCTGCAGTACTGCGACTGGGCCGTCGCGAAGGGCCTGCTGGCGATCCGCACGCATGTCGACGTCTGCGACGACCGGCTGCTGGCGGTCGAGGCGCTGCTGCAGGTGAAGCGCCAGGTGGCGCCCTACCTCGACCTGCAACTGGTGGCGTTCCCGCAGGACGGCCTGCTGCGTTCGCCGAACGCGCTGGCCAACCTGAAGCGTGCGCTCGATCTCGGCGTCGACGTGGTCGGCGGCATCCCTCATTTCGAGCGAACGATGGCCGAAGGCACCGAAAGCATCCGCATCCTGTGCGAACTGGCGGCCGAGCGCGGCCTGCGCGTCGACATGCACTGCGACGAAAGCGACGACCCGCTGTCGCGCCACGTCGAGACACTGGCCTTCCACACGCAGCGCCTCGGGATGCACGGCCGCGTCACCGGCTCGCACCTGACATCGATGCATTCGATGGACAACTACTATGTGTCGAAGCTGATTCCGCTGATGGCCGAGGCGCAGGTGAACGTGGTCGCCAACCCGCTGATCAACATCACCTTGCAGGGCCGCCACGACTCCTACCCGAAGCGACGCGGCATGACGCGCGTTCCCGAACTGATGGCTGCAGGCCTGAACGTCGCGTTCGGCCACGACTGCGCGATGGACCCGTGGTATCCGCTCGGCTCGGCCGACATGCTGGAGGTCGCGCACATGGGCCTGCATGTCGCGCAGATGACCTCACCAAAACAGATGGAAGCCTGCTTCGACGCCGTCACCGTCTGTGGCGCGAAGGCCATGGGTCTCGACCGGCACGGCATCACGGTCGGTTGCGACGCCGATCTGGTGCTGCTGCAGGCGCGCTCGGTGATCGAGGCGCTTCGCCTGCGGCCGAACCGCCTGCTGGTGCTGCGCAAGGGAAAGATGGTGGCTTGCAGCGCTCCGGCGATGTCCCAGCTCGACCTGCCGGATCGTCCGGCCAGTGTCGACTGGACGCTGCGACGCTGAGTGACAAGTCGAATGAGGCACCTCCGCAAACCACGGATCGGGACTTACGAAGTGAAAAGTGCCATCGTTAGAATGAAATTTGCATCTGCCAGTCCAGCCTCACTCCGCACGCGGCGATCCCCTCGTCGCTCCCCGACATGAAACTCATCGGCTCACTGACCAGCCCTTACGTGCGCAAGGTTCGCATCGTGCTGGCCGAAAAGAAGCTGGACTACCACCTCGAGGTCGAGGACGTCTGGGGCAACGACCGCATCCTTGCTTCGAACCCGCTGGGCAAGGTCCCTTGCCTGGTGATGGAAGGTGGCGAAGCGGTGTTCGATTCGCGTGTCATCGTCGAGTACGTCGACACGCTGTCTCCGGTCGGACGACTGATTCCGGAGCGCGGCCGCGAGCGCGCGGAAGTGCGCACATGGGAGGCTCTGGCCGACGGTGTGCTCGACGCGGCCATCTCGGCGCGACTCGAGCAGACCTGGGCCGGCCGTTCGGAAGCCGAACGCAGCAGCGCCTGGATCGGTCGACAAATGGACAAGGTGACCCATTCTGTCGCCGCGATGAGCAAGGGCCTGGCCGACAAGCCCTGGTGCTGCAATGGCAACCACCTGACGCTGGCCGACATCGCGGTCGGCTGCGCGCTGAGCTATCTCGATTTCCGCTTCCCGCAGATCGATTGGCGCAGCCCGCACCCCAACCTGGTGCGCTTGTCGGACAAGCTTTGCGGCCGCCCCAGCTTCATCGACACCCAGCCGCCCGCGGCTTGAGCTTCGGGCGCTGACCCGGCGCACAGCGGCTCGTCACATCGCCACGCCAAAGCTTTCCGCCTGCGCCATCGGCCAGTACAGCCGGTACACACTGTGCGACAGGTCGCCGGCCAGCAAGGCACCGGGCTTCACGAACGGCAGCATGTTGCTCAGCAGCTTGACCTGATGGTCGTTGGTGCGCCGCACGATGTGCGCGGCGGTGATCGCGCCGGGGTGGTCCAGCCCGGCGGCCTGCACCAGCTCCTTCAGCGCCTTGAGGGTGCTCTGGTGGAAATTGAAGACACGGTCGGCCTTGGTCGGCACCACCAGGGCCTGCTGGCGATGCGGATCCTGCGTGCTGACGCCGGTCGGGCAATCACCGGTGTGACAGGCCTGCGCCTGGATGCAGCCGAGCGCGAACATGAAGCCGCGCGCCGAGTTGCACCAGTCCGCACCCAGCGCCATGTTGCGGGCGATGTCGAAGGCACTGACCACCTTGCCGGCACAGCCGATCTTGACGCGGTGGCGCAGGTTCAGGCCGACGAGCGTGTTGTGCACCAGCAGCAGCCCCTCCTGCAGCGGCGCGCCGACGTGATCGGTGAACTCGAGCGGCGCCGCACCGGTGCCGCCTTCGCCGCCGTCGACGACGATGAAGTCAGGCGTGATGCCGGTGGCCAGCATGGCCTTGGCGATGGCGAACCACTCCCACGGGTGGCCGATGCACAGCTTGAAGCCGACGGGCTTGCCGCCTGACAACGCACGCAGGCGGTCGACGAACTGCATCATCTCGATCGGCGTGGAGAACGCGCTGTGGCTGGCCGGGCTGACGCAATCGACCCAGGGCGGCACGCCGCGCGCTTCGGCGATCTCCGGCGTCACCTTCGGCCCCGGCAGGACGCCGCCGTGTCCGGGTTTGGCGCCCTGGCTCAGCTTGATCTCGATCATCTTGACCTGCGCCAGCCGGGCGTTGGTCGCAAACAGATCCGGGTTGAAGCTGCCGTCGGGGTGGCGGCAGCCGAAGTAGCCCGAGCCGATCTCCCAGATCAGGTCACCGCCGCCGTCCGGATCGGGGCCCCGATGGTGGCGGCTGATCGAGCCTTCGCCGGTGTCGTGCGCGAAGCCCCCGCGCTTGGCGCCCGCGTTCAGCGCCAGGATCGCATTGGCGGACAAGGCACCGAAGCTCATCGCCGAGATATTGAAGACGCTGGCCGTGTAAGGCTGCGTGCATGGGGTTCCATGAGCACCCTGGGAGTGCGCGGGATCGCCATGGCCGCCACCAATGACCACCCGGAAATCATGGGTCGGCAGGTGGGTCGGGTGCATCGAATGGTTGATCCACTCGTAGCCCTGGGCGCTGACGTCCTTCTGCGTGCCGAAGGGCCGCTTGTCCTGGTCGCCCTTGGCGCGCTGGTAGACCAGCGAGCGCTGCTGGCGCGAGAACGGCGCCGCTTCGTTGTCACCCTCGATGAAGTACTGCCTGATCTCCGGTCGGATGAACTCGAACAGGTAGCGCATGTGCCCGATGACCGGGTAGTTGCGCAGCACCGAGTGCGTGCCCTGGCGCGTATCGCGCACCCCGAGCAGCACCAGCCCCGCGAAGATCGACGGCAGCACCCAGTCCCACCCGCTGGGCATGCGCATCAGCAGCGACAGGGACAGGCTGACGACCAGTCCCACCGCACAAAGGAACCACGCGGAGTACCTCAGCGGGAAGTGATGGTTCAGCTTTTCGAGCCAGGTTTGCATTGCGCGTCCTCGAGGCGAGCCGCGGACGCGGTGCGCCCATCGACCCGAAACTCATCGTATCGACCGGCGATGACGCCCGATTCGACGAAAAGACCCCGTAAGTCGCGTCGGACGCGGCGACCTGACTCCGGGTGTTCCCGAACCCCCTGTCGCGACGATGGAGGCCGGCATGCGCTCGCTATACTGCCGCCCAGCGCTGATTTGCTCCGGCTTGCGGGCGCTCTACAAACCCAGCTAAATACAGGACCGACGGGCGCTTCCCGTCACACCACCACGATGCTTCAACCCGCTACGCCGCCGGCCCGTGCGGCCTGTCGACGGATTCATTCATGAGTTCGCTGGGACACGTTCGGCCGCGATCGATGTCGTTCGCGGAGCCTCTGACGCTGCGCTGCGGCACGGTGCTGCGCGATTACACCCTCGTGTACGAGACCTACGGGACGCTGAACGCGGAGCGCAGCAACGCGGTCCTGGTGTGCCACGCCCTGAACGCCAGCCACCACGTCGCCGGCACCTACGAGGGCGACCCGAAGAGCACCGGCTGGTGGGACAACCTGATCGGGCCCGGTCGGCCGCTGGACACCGATCGCTTCTTCGTCATCGGTGTCAACAACCCGGGATCGTGCTTCGGATCGACCGGCCCGACCCACATCAACCCGGCGACGCAGCAACCCTGGGGCGTGGATTTTCCCGTGATGACAGTGGAGGACTGGGTCGACGCGCAGGCGCGGCTCTGCGATGCACTGGGCATCGAGCAACTCGCGGCGGTGATCGGCGGAAGCCTGGGGGGCATGCAGGCGCTGTGCTGGTCCATGCGATATCCATCCCGATTGCGGCACTGCATCGCGATCGCCACCGCACCCAACCTGTCTGCGCAGAACATTGCCTTCAACGAAGTCGCGCGGCGCGCCATCGTGACCGACCCCGACTTTCATGACGGCCACTACCTGGCCCACGGTGTGGTGCCCAAGCGCGGTCTGCGCGTGGCGCGGATGATCGGCCACATCACCTACCTCAGCGACGACACGATGGACGCCAAGTTCGGCCGCAACCTGCGCGCCGCGATCGGCGCAGAGGTCGTCCAGCGCTCCGGCGCGCCGCGCTACACCACGCTCGACATCGAGTTCGAGATCGAAAGCTACCTGCGCCACCAGGGTGACAAATTCAGCGAGTACTTCGACGCGAACAGCTACCTGCTGATCACCCGCGTGCTCGACTACTTCGATCCGGCGCGCGAGCACGATGGCGACCTGTCGGCTGCATTCGCTGCAGCCACCGCCAGGTTCCAGCTGGTGAGCTTCACGACCGACTGGCGCTTCTCGCCGGCCCGCTCACGCGAGATCGTCAAGGCGCTGCTCGACAACCGGCTCGACGTCAGCTATGCCGAGATTGCCGCCCCGCACGGCCACGACGCGTTCCTGCTCGACGACTCGCGCTACCACGGGGTGCTGCGCGCGCGCTTCGAGCGCATCGCGCGCGAGATCGACGACGCACCGCAAGCTGATCGAGCCTTGCCTGGCGTGAGGATCGCCACATGAGTGCCGGAAACGACCTCGATCTGATCGCGGGCCTCGTGCCGACCGGCTCGAGGGTGCTCGACCTGGGCTGCGGCTCGGGCGAAACGTTGGCCTACCTGCGCGACCGGCGTCAATGCACCGGCTATGGCATCGAGATCGCGGACGCCAACGTGCTGGCCTGCGAGCAGCGCGGCGTCAACGTGATCCAGCTCAACCTCGAGGAAGGGCTGGCGATCTTCGACGACCAGAGCTTTGACGTGGTGCTGCAGATCGACACGCTGCAGCACCTGCGCAATACCGAGCGCATGCTGGCGGAAACCGCCCGCGTCGGTCGCATCGGCATCGTCACCTTCCCGAATTTCGCGCACTGGCCGAACCGGCTCAGCGTGATCCGGGGCCGGATGCCCGTGACCAAGGCCCTGCCCTACGAGTGGTATGACACGCCGAACATCCGCGTGAGCACCTACGCCGATTTCGAGGTGCTCGCGCGCCGCTGCGGGCTGCGCATCCTGGATGCGTTCGGCATCCAGCTCGGTGCGCCAGTCAGGCTGTGCCCGAACCTGCTGGCCAGTGTCGCGGTGTTCAAGTTCGAGCGGGCGTAGTCGAAGCCGGCAGCGTCAGCCCGCACAGGTAGGCGTCGAGCGCCTGCTCGCCGACCCGGACCAGATCGAACGCGGACGGGTCGAGCAGCCAGTTCTCGATCAGTCCGGAGGTCAGGGCATAGAGGCCGATGGCGGTCGCGAGCGCAGGCGTGCGGCGGTTCAGGCGACCCGTCGCCATCGCGCGCTCCAGACCCACCTCCACATTGCGTATCAGGCCGGCCCGATTGTTGACCCGGCGATCGCGCACGACGAGCAGCTCGTCGACATATTCGACCTTCTGCATCTTGATCACGAACACCCGCTGCAGTTGCGGGTCTGCCACCGTCTTGCGCAGCGCATTCAGCAGGCTGTTGCGCACCTCCAGGACGGAATCGGCAGTATCCGGATCAGCAGATCGGTTGATGGCCTCATCAAGCGGCAGCGTCACGCGCTTGAACATCGCATTGACGAGATCGGCCTTGTTCTCGAAGTGCCAGTAGATGGCGCCGCGCGTCACGCCGGCCGCCTGCGCGATCTCCTGCAGCGAGCATCGGGACACGCCGCGCTGCTCGAAGACGAGTTCTGCCGCATCCAGGATGCGATCCCGGGTGGCCAGTGCGTCGTCCTTGGTTCTGCGTGCCATGAAGCCCCTCCGGCGCCCTTATACATACAAACACGTATGTATGTAGACTAGCCGTTTTTCGTTCGGATGGTGAGCCGAATCAACCCGCCCGCTGCCGGTCTGTTGCGCAGAAGGCACCCACAGGATGACGTCGCATGCGCGCGCAGAAAAGAATCGGTTTCCGTCCTTCGATGGTGCTCGCGGTGGTGGGCGCGGCCTGGCTGATCGCGAGCCTGTCGGGTTGCGGAGGCAAGCCGGGCGAGACATCGCCGGCTTCGGCCGCCAGTGCGCCGCCCCCGGCCGTCGGGGTGATCACGGTGACACCGCAGCCGGTGGGAATGGCGAGCGAGTTGCCCGGCCGGCTCGAGGCGACACGGATCGCGCAGGTGCGCGCCCGCGCGGCCGGCATCCTGCAGACGCGCCTGTTCCGCGAGGGCAGTGACGTGAAGGCCGGCCAGTTGCTGTTCCAGATCGACGCCGCGCCGTACCGCGCCCAGCTGCAAAGTGCACAGGCCGCCCAGGCACGTGCCGAGGCCAACCGCGAACAGGCCGGTGCGCAGGCCGAGCGCTACAAGCCATTGCTCGAAGCCAACGCGATCAGCAAGCAGGACTACGTCAACGCGGTCGCGTCGTTCAAGCAGGCCGACGCCGATGTCGCGTCGGCCCGGGCGGCGGTGACCACCGCGCAGATCAACCTCGGCTACGCGTCGGTGACGGCGCCCATTTCCGGCCGGATCGGTCGTGCACTGGTCACCGAAGGTGCGCTGGTCGGTCAGGGCGAGGCCACCCAGCTCGCACTGGTGCAGCAGATCGACCCGATGTACGTGAACTTCACCCAATCGACCACCGAGGTGCTGCGCCTGCGCAAGGCCATCGAGGCCGGCCGGCTGCAGCGCAGCGGTGCGACCGCTGCGACGTCGGTGCAGGTGGTGCTCGAGGACGGCAGCGTCTACGGGGCGCCGGGCAAGCTGCTGTTCTCGGACCTGACCGTCGACGCGACGACAGGACAGATCACCCTGCGCGCGGAGGTGCCCAACCCCAGCGGATTGCTGCTGCCCGGCACTTACGTGCGCGTGCGACTCCAGCAGGCGCAGGCCAGCGAGGCGGTGCTGCTGCCGCAGCAGGCTGTGTCCCGATCGCCGCTGGGCGACAGCGTGATGGTCGTGGCTGCCGACGGCAAATTCGGTCCGCGCAACGTGAAGATCGGTGGCGCGCAGGCGGGTCAGTGGATCGTGCTCGACGGGCTGAAGGCGGGTGAGCAGGTGATGGTCGACGGATTCCAGAAGCTGCGTGGGCAGACGCTGGTGAATCCGGTGCCGTGGCAGCCTGCCGCCTCCGCTGCTTCCGGACCGGCGGTGGATCCAGCCCGGGCGGCTGCATCGTCGGCGTCGTCCGCGAACTGAGGCCGCGTCATGGCGCAGTTCTTCATCAACCGACCCATCTTCGCGTGGGTGATCGCGCTGTTCATCCTGGTGATCGGAGGCGTGGCGATCACGCAGTTGCCGGTCGCCCAGTACCCGCCGGTTGCACCCCCATCGATCGTCGTGAACGTGGCCTACCCCGGCGCGTCCGCGAAGACGCTCGAGGAGAGCGTCATCAGCGTCATCGAGCGCGAGATGAACGGGTCTCCGGGCCTGATCTACATGGAGTCGGTCAGCCAGGCCGACGGCACCGGCGCGATCACGCTGAGCTTCCAGCCGGGCACCAGCCCCGACCTGGCGCAGGTCGATGTGCAGAACCGGCTCAGCCGCGCCAACCCGCGCCTGCCGCAGGCGGTGACGCAGCAGGGCGTACGCGTCGACAAGGCGAATCCCAATTTCCTGCTGTTCGCCATCCTGTCCAGCGAGACCGCCGCCTACGATCCGGTGGCGCTGGGTGACTACGCCTCGCGCAACGTGCTGCCCGAGATCCAGCGCGTGCCGGGCGTCGGCCAGGCGCAACTGTTCGGCACCGAGCGCGCGATGCGCGTCTGGATCGATCCGGCCAAGCTGGTCGGGCTGCGGCTGTCGTCCGCCGACGTGACGGCCGCCATCGCCGGGCAGAACGCGCAGGTCGCCTCGGGCAGCATCGGCGACCTGCCCAACACGGCGGGTCAGCCGGTGTTCGCGACCGTGGTCGTCAAGGGGCAGCTGAACTCGACCGAGCAGTTCGGCGACATCATCCTGCGCGCCAATGCCGACGGTTCCAGCGTGCGACTGAAGGACGTGGCGCGCATCGAGCTGGGCGCACAAAGCTACGGCACGCGCATCCGGTTGAACGGCGAGCCCTCGACCGGTATCGGCGTGCAGCTGTCGCCCACGGCCAATGCCGTGGCCACCGCCACCGCCGTGAAGAAGCGCATCGATGAACTGTCGCGGTACTTTCCGCCGGGCGTGAAGGCGAGCATCCCCTACGACAGCTCCAGGTTCATCAGCATCTCGATCGGCCAGGTCGTCGAGACGCTGTTCGAGGCTGTGATCCTGGTCTTCCTGGTGATGTACCTGTTCCTGCAGAACATCCGCTACACGCTGATCCCGACGCTGGTGGTGCCGATCGCCCTGATGGGCAGCCTCTCGGTGCTGCTGGCGCTGGGCTTCTCGATCAACGTGCTGACGATGTTCGGGATGGTGCTGGTGATCGGCATCGTGGTCGACGACGCGATCGTCGTGGTCGAGAACGTCGAACGCATCATGAGCGAGGAGGGCTTGTCGCCGCTCGATGCGACCCGCAAGGCGATGGGCCAGATCTCCGGCGCCATCGTCGGCGTGACGGTGGTGCTGATCTCGGTGTTCGTTCCGCTGGCATTCTTCAGCGGCGCCGTGGGCAACATCTACCGCCAGTTCTCGGCCGTGATGGTCAGCGCGATCGGCTTCTCGGCGTTCCTGGCCCTCTCGCTGACACCCGCGCTCTGCGCGACGCTGCTCAAGCCGGTCGAGGCGGGCCACCACCACGCGAAGACCGGCTTCTTCGGCTGGTTCAACCGCGGCTTCTCGCGCACCGCCAAGGGCTACGAGGGCGTTGTCGCCCGAATCCTGACGCGCGCAGCACGCTACCTGATCATTTACGCCGCGATCATCGGCGCGGTGGTGGTGATGTTCGGTCGCCTGCCGACCTCGTTCATCCCGAACGAGGACCAGGGAAACATCCTCGTCAACGTGCAGTTGCCGCCGGGAGCCACGCAAGGCCGCACCACCGAGGTGATGAAGCAGGCCGAGGCCTGGATGCTGAAGCAGCCCGACGTCCAGAGCATGGTCAGCGTGCTCGGTTTCAGTTTCTCGGGCACCGGCCAGAACGCTGCGCTGGGCTTCGTCACCCTGAAGGACTGGGACGAACGCGAGGGCGCCGAACACACCGCGCAGGCGCTGGTCGCCAGGGCCTTCGGCGCGCTCGGCCAGATCCGCGACGCATTCATCTTTCCGGTCAGCCCGCCGGCCATCCGCGAACTGGGCCGCGCCAATGGTTTCGCGATGCGGCTGCAGGACCGGGGCGGCAACGGACACGACGCGCTGCTGGCCGCACGCAACCAGTTGCTCGGCATGGCCGCCAAGAGCACGCTGCTGGTGTCGGTGCGCCCCGACGGCCTGGAAGACGCACCACAGCTCCAGCTCGATGTCGACCGCGACAAGGCGGGCGCGCTGGGGGTGACGTTCGGCGCCATCAACACGACGCTGTCGACCGCGCTGGGCTCGTCCTACGTCAACGACTTCCCGAACGCCGGGCGCATGCAGCGCGTGGTGGTGCAGGCCGATGCGCCTGCGCGCATGCAGCCCGATGACCTGCTGCAGCTCAACGCGCTCAACAGCGCCGGCCAGCCGGTGCCGCTGGCGTCCTTCGTGACCACCCGGTGGATCAACGGGCCGATGCAGACCGTGCGCTACAACGGCTACCCGGCGATGCGCATCCAGGGCGAGCCGGCCAAGGGCGTCAGCAGCGGCGCGGCCATCGCCGAAATGGAGCGCCTCGCGGGACAACTGCCGCCAGGATTCGCCTACGAGTGGACCGGCCAGTCGCGCGAGGAAAAGCTGTCGGGATCGACGGCGCTGTTCCTGTTCGCCTTCTCCCTGTTGGCCGTCTTCCTTTGCCTGGCCGCGCTGTACGAGAGCTGGTCGATTCCGCTGGCGGTGATCCTGGTCGTGCCGCTCGGCGTGCTCGGCGTGGTGCTCGGCATCGGCTGGCGCGGGATGGAGAACGACGTGTTCTTCAAGGTCGGCCTGATCACCATCATCGGGCTGTCGGCGAAGAACGCGGTGCTGATCATCGAGTTCGCGAAGGAGTTGCATGCGCAGGGCAAGGGCGTGGTCGAGGCCGTGCTCGAGGCCGCGCACCTGCGTTTCCGGCCGATCCTGATGACATCGCTCGCCTTCATCCTCGGCGTGCTGCCACTGGTCCTCGCCAGCGGGGCCGGTTCGGCCAGCCAGCGCGCGATCGGCACGGGCGTGATGGGCGGCATGCTCACGGCGACGCTGCTGGCGGTGTTCTTCGTGCCGGTGTTCTATGTCGTGGTGATGCGCGTGTTCAGCCGGCGTCCGGCGATCGCCGACGCGCAGCCGATCGCGGGCCCAGGAGATGCACCATGACGCTGCCAACTGCCTTCGTTCGCCCTCTGCGGTCCGGCACGCTTGCGCTGCTGGTGGCTGGCATCGCCGGCTGCGGTTCGATGATTCCCGAGCTCGTGCGCCGCGCGGCGCCGGTGCCTGCGGCCTTCCCCGGCACGGGCACGCAGGCGGTTCCCGACAGCACGCCCGCAGCCGACCTGGAGTGGCAGCGCTACTTCAGCGATCCGCAACTGCAGCGGCTGATCGACCTCGCGCTGAAGAACAACCGCGACCTGCGCGTCGCGGTGCTGAACATCGAGCAAGCGCGCGCGCAATACCAGGTGCGGCGCGCCGACGAATTGCCCACCGTCAATGGCGGCATCACCGGATCACGCTCGCCCCGCGTGGGCGGCGGCTCCGGCAGCAGCATCAACAGCACCTACACGGCCGGCCTGTCGGTCACCGCGTACGAGTTCGATTTCTTCGGCCGGGTGCGCAGCCTCAGCCAGGCGCAGCTGGCGCAATTCGCCGGTACCGAGGAAGCGCGCAAGACCGTGCAGATCAGCCTGGTTGCATCGGTGGCGAACGCCTGGCTCGGGCTGCTGGCCGATGACGAGTTGCTCGAACTGACGCGTCGCACGCTGGCGTCGCGCGAGGAATCGATGAAGCTGACTCGGCTCAAGTTCGACCACGGCGCGTCGTCCGAACTCGACTTGCGACAAGCCGAATCGCTGCTCGAAGGTGCTCGGGTCGCGCTCGCGCAGCAGACCCGGCAGCGGGCCCAGGACGAGAACGCGCTGGCCCTGCTGCTGGGGCAGCCGGTGCCGCCGGATGCGGTGTCGGCGGCCACACCCGTGGGCGCATCGGCACTGGCGCAGACCGTGCTGCCCGACGTGCCGGCGGGTCTGCCGTCCGAGCTGTTGAGCCGCCGGCCCGACATCCGGCAGGCCGAGCAGCAACTGATCGCGGCCAACGCCAACATCGGCGCGGCACGTGCGGCGTTCTTCCCTCGGATCACGCTGAGCACCAGCGTCGGCATCGCGAGCACCCAGCTGTCGGACCTGTTCAAGGGCGGCAGCCTGGCCTGGAGCTTTGCGCCACAGCTGGTGCTGCCGATCTTCGACGCAGGACGCAATCAGGCCAACCTCGACGCGGCGCAGGTCAATCGCGACATCGCCACCGCCCAGTACGAGAAGGCCGTGCAGAGCGCCTTTCGCGAGGTCGCCGATGCGCTGGCGGGTCGCGCGACACTGGGCGAACAACTGCGAGCGCAGCAGGCGCAGGCCGCTGCCGAACAGGTGCGCACGAAGCTGGCCGACCTGCGCTACCGCAATGGCGCGTCGAGCTACCTCGACGTGCTCGATGCACAGCGCTCGCTGTTCACCGCGCAGCAGGCGGTGGTGCAGGCGCAGGCGGCCGAACGGCAGAACCGCGTCACGCTGTACAAGGTGTTGGGCGGTGGGTGGAAGGACGCTGCGACGCAGTGACAACAAGTCGCACTTGAACGGATCGCTCATCCGAGTTCGGAGCGTGAGCACTGCGGCGTGCCGCTGTGTTGCGTTCATGTCCTCCGAGGCGTGCTGTGCCCGCCTCTCCCCCTTTACTTCACTCCACACAGCGACCCGTCACAGAGCTCCTGCCACCATCGAAGCAATCGGGGGGTTTGAATGCATTCGCATGCGACGACGTTGCCTGCTGTCGAGGGCGTGGGGTGACTGGCGCAGCGAAGTAGAGGGGGAGGGCCGGTCTTTTCCGGCCCGGAGGACATGAGCGGAGCCGGTCGCCCCGCGCCATCGGCAGCACCGCGCGAAGGTCAAGGTACAGCGAATTTGGGACAATCGGTCTCATGAACGCACCCGACCTGCAAGCCGTGATCGCCCGCATGGGCGCGTCCGCCCGCGCCGCCAGTGCGCATATGGCCGCCGCGCCGACGGCGGCCAAGAACCGCGCGCTGATCGCGCTCGCGCGGCTGCTGCGCGCCGATGTCGACGCGCTGGTCAGCGCCAACGCGCGCGACCTGGACGCCGCGACGACCGCGGGAACTGCCGGGCCGCTGTTCGACCGCCTGAAGCTGACGCCGAAGATCATCGAGACGGTGGCCGAAGGCTGCGAGCAGATCGCGGCGATGCCCGATCCGATCGGCGAGATCACCCACTTGCGGCAGCGGCCGAGTGGCATCTCGGTCGGCCAGATGCGGGTGCCGCTGGGCGTCTTCGGGATGATCTTCGAGAGCCGGCCGAACGTGACGATCGAGGCCGCATCGCTGGCCATCAAGAGCGGCAACGCCTGCATCCTGCGCGGGGGCTCCGAGGCGATCCTCTCGAATCTGGCGCTGTGGAAGCGCGTGCAGGCCGCACTTGCCGAGGCAGGGTTGCCACCCGATGCGGTGCAGCTGGTCGAGACGACCGATCGCGCGGCGGTGGGCCACCTGATCACGTCGCCCGAATCGGTCGACGTGATCATCCCCCGCGGCGGCAAGGGCCTGATCGAACGCATCTCGCGGGAAGCCAAGGTGCCGGTCATCAAGCACCTCGACGGCAACTGCCATGTGTACGTCGACGCCACCGCCGACATGGCCTTGGCGCTGAAGGTCACCGACAACGCGAAGACGCAGAAGTACAGCCCGTGCAACGCGGCCGAGTCGCTGCTGGTGCATGCAGCGATTGCGGCCGAGTTCCTGCCACGCATCGGCGCGGTGTTCGCGGCCAAGGGCGTCGAGATGCGAGGCGATGCGGCCAGCCTCGCGCTGCTGTCCCATGTTCCGGGTGCGCATCTCGTTCAGGCGACCGAGCAGGACTGGTTCGAGGAATACCTGGCGCCGATCATCAGCGTGGCCGTCGTGCCCGACCTCGGCGCGGCGATCGCCCACATCAACCGCTACAGCTCGCACCACACCGACGCGATCCTGACCGAACACCACCCGAGCGCGATGCGATTCCTGCGCGAGGTCGATTCGTCCAGCGTGATGGTCAACACCAGCACGCGTTTCGCCGATGGCTTCGAGTACGGTCTGGGCGCCGAGATCGGCATCAGCACCGACAAGCTGCACGCACGCGGGCCGGTGGGACTCGAAGGCCTGACCTCGCTGAAATGGGTGGTGCTGGGGCAAGGCGAGGTTCGCACTTGATCCTGCGCGCCGCGCCGGTTTCCAGGCATCACGGATGAGCGACACGCAGATCGCCACGCTGGTCGGCTGTGCGGTGCTGGTGTTCTGGACGGTCGGCGCCTACAACCGGCTGACGGCCCTGCGCCATGACATCGGCAAGGCATTCGTCCCCGTGGATGCGCAGGTTCAGCATCGCCACACGCTGCTGCTGCAGTGGGTGGAGGGTCTGCGCGCACTGCTCGACCAGGCGCCCCAGCTGCATGACGCCCTGCTGATGGCCTGCGGTCAGTTGCAAGCCGCCTGCGACGCCTTGCGCGTTCGTCCCAGCGCTCGCAGCGCCGCGACCAGCCTGCGACTGGCCGAGGAGGCCCTGGCTTCGGCACGCTCGCGACTGCTGGCCGAGTTGCCGGCCCGCCAGCAAGGTCTGAGCGGACTCGAGATCGAGGTGAACTCCGAGCAGCTCGCGGCTGCCGACAACACGCTGGCATTCGCGCGCGCGCAGTTCAACACGGCCACCCAGACCTACAACGACGCGATCCGTCAGATTCCCACGCGGCTGGTGGCCAGCGTCTTCGGATTTCAGGCTGCGGGGACGCTTTGAAGCCTGCGGCTTCGACCGAGGAACAGGACGCGCTCGCCAGGCTGTCGCGCACTCAAGGCCCGGCGAGCCTCGGCGCCGCAGTCCTGTCGCTGATCGCGCAGTGGGACACCGGATCGACCGCTTCGCGAGCGCTGCGCGCGGCCTGGAACTCCGAAACACAGAGCACGCCGAACGCCGAGGCGATCGACGCCGATGTCGCGCTGTTGTCGGCCGCCACTCGGCTGCCCTGTCTCGAAGCGCTGCTCCAGCGCGTGCGCCGCGGCTCCAAGGACGACCGCCGGGCATTGCTGCAGGCCACGCGGCGCGTGATGGCCGCGCGCTCGCCGACGCCACCGATCTACAGGCTGCTGTGGCTGGCAATGCGCCGCCAGCTCGGCGAGCGCCCGCCGGCCGCCGATCTGCCCGCGGCCAGCAACGACCTGACCGATTTGCCGACACCGATGCGTTCGCACATCGCCGTGGTGACCGCACACCTGTCGCGCCTGGTACCCGGCGCCGCAGGAAGCGGTGACCGCGACGGGGCCGCCTGGTACGCGCTGGTGCTTGAGCGGCTGATGCCGCAGGCCGACGCGATGCCGAACTGGCCCGACGGCGACACGCTGGCCCACGCGCTGCTCGAGGTGCAGACATTGCCCTGGATGCTGCGGCCGGTGCTGGTGCGGGCCTGGGTCGACGCGGCCAGCCAGGTGGGGCCGCGCGTCGGGCTCTCGCCGACGGCGGCAGACGCGCTGCGTCTGGTCGCTGGCCTGCTCGATTCGCCCTTGCCCCCTGAACTGGCAAGGCGCTACACCGAACCGGCCTGGGGCCCTTAGAAACCCATGCTGAATGCGCATGAGCACATGCGCTTTGCGGCCGAATCTCCACCGGACGATGCCCTACATTCGGACACTTTCGATGACTGGAGTTTCGCGATGTTCCTGTCGAACAGCTGGCAGTGGGTGGGCCTCGGATGGATCTCGATGGCAGCGGTTGCGCCGGTTCAGGCGCAGGACGCCCAGTCGTTGCGACTGAGCAGCCTGGCTGCGACCTGCGCCAACTGCCACGGCACCGGGGGCCGCTCCATCGACGACGCAGCGGTACCCGGACTGGCCGGCATGCCGGCCAGCTACGCGGTCGATCAGATGAAGGCCTTCAAGAGCGGGGCCCGGCCGGCCACCGTGATGCACCAGATTGCAAAGGGCTATTCCGACGTGCAGATCGAACAGATCGCGGTCTATTTCGCCGCCCAGAAGAAGTGAGGACCGCGCCATGACACTGGATTCGAGACGCCGTGAACTCCTCAAGCTGGCCTCGGCCACCGGCGCGCTGGCCACGCTGGGCCTGTCCGGTTGCGCCAGCGGACCCGGCGCGATACCTGACAAGGCGCGCGTGCTGGTGGTCGGTGGCGGCTACGGCGGCGCGACGGCAGCCAAGTACCTGCGCCTGTTCTCCGAACAGAAGATCGACGTCGTGCTGATCGAGCCGGGTGAAGCCTTCGTGTCGTGCCCGCTGTCGAACCTCGTGCTTGGCGGCAGCAGGCAGCTCGGCGACCTCACCGTGCCTTATGCCAGCCTGACCCGTGCCCACGGAATCACCGTCGTGCGGGACACCGTCGCCAGCATCGACGCGACGCAGAAGCTTGCGGTGCTGAGTTCGGGCGCGAGCATCCGTTACGACAAGCTGGTGCTGTCACCCGGCATCGACCTGATGTGGGACAGCGTGGCCGGACTGAAAGCCGCGCACACCAGCGGCCGGGTTCTGCAGGCATGGAAGGCCGGGCCGGAGACTGCCGCGCTGCGTCGGCAGCTCGAGGCGATGCCCGATGGCGGGGTCTATGCACTCGCGATCCCCGAAGCACCCTACCGGTGCCCGCCGGGTCCTTACGAGCGCGCCTGTCAGGTCGCGAGCTACTTCAAGGCTGCGAAACCGAAATCCAAAGTGCTCGTACTCGATGCCAACCCGGACGTCACTTCGAAGGGCGGCCTGTTCAAGAAGGTCTGGGCCGAGCAGTACAAGGGCATGGTCGAGTACCGACCGCAGCACAAGGCGGTGGCGGTCGACGCGAGCGCGGCCAGCGGCATCAACGTCTTGAAGTTCGAGGTGCAGGACGACGTGCAGGCCGATGTGCTGAACGTGCTGCCACCGATGCGCGCCGGCGCGATCGCGGTGCAGACCGGACTGGCCAACAGCAACGCACGCTGGTGCGGGGTCAAGTACCTGAACTTCGAGTCGACGGTCGCCAAGGACATCCATGTGCTGGGAGACTCGATCCAGCTTGCGCCGCTGATGCCGAAAAGCGCGCACATGGCCAACAGCCACGCCAAGGTCGCGGCCGCGGCCATCGTGGCCGAGCTGTCCGGCTGGGAGATCAACCCGGCGCCGATGCTGACCAACACCTGCTACAGCTTCGTCGACGACAAGACCGTGGTGCACGTCGCCAGCGTGCACGAGTACGTCGCCGCCGAGAAGACATTCAAGACCGTCGCGGGCGCCGGAGGCCTTTCTGCCGCGCCGAACGAGCTGGAAGGCCGCTACGCGTGGAACTGGGCGAGAACGATCTGGGCCGACACCCTGGGATGACCGCGGCGAGGCCAGTTCCGTCGGCGCTCAGCTTTCGCAGATGATGGCGGCCGATGCCACCAGCTCGTTGAACAGGGCCATCGACATCTTGCCCGACACCGCGTACGGGTTGAGCAGCGCGGTCTCGGAGTACTTCATCACCAGCGCCGGATTCAACCGCGCGAGGTTGGCACGCCCCATCGACCAGCCCGCGAAGCGTCGCTCCTCGACTTCCTCGTAGCTCAGCAGCACCACGTCGTGGTGCCTCGGATCGGCGGCAATCTTGTTGTAGAGCGCGCTCACCTGCAATCGGCCGCCTTCGAGCACCTGCAGGAAGATCCCGGACGAGAAACACAGCACGCCCGTCACGCCCACTTCGGCGTTGTTGGCCTTCGATTTCTTCAGGATGGCGACCAGTTCGTTCTGGTTCACCGAGTTGGCCGCGCGGCTGGCATACATCAAACGCACGAGCATGGGGGTCTCCTGATCTTGGTGCGAATCGTCATCTCAGGTGCTCTTCCTGTCGAGCAGCGAAAGGAATTCCCGCCGCAGGTTCACGTCCTTGAGGAAGGACCCTCGCATCACGCTGTTGATCATCTTGGCCTCGGTGTCCTTGACCCCGCGCCAGTGCATGCAGAAGTGATCGGCCTCCATCACCAGCGCCAGGCCGTCGGGCTTGACCCGGTCCTGCAGCTCGTTGGCAAGCATCGTCACGGCTTCTTCCTGGATCTGCGGGCGGCTCATGATCCAGTCGCAGATGCGCGCGTACTTCGACAGTCCGATGAGGTTCGAGTGTTCGTTCGGCAGGATGCCGATCCAGACACGACCCATGATCGGACACAGGTGATGCGAGCACGCGCTGCGAACCGTGATCGGGCCGACGATCATCAACTCGTTGAGACGCGAGAAATTCGGGAATTCGGTCACCGCAGGCATCGGTGTGTAGCGTCCCGCGAAGACTTCCGTCAGGAACATCTTCGCGACGCGCTTCGCGGTGTCGTGGGTGTTGTGATCGCTTTCGGTATCGATCACCAGCGCCTGCAGCACCTCCTGCATCTTGGCCTCCACCTCGGCCTGCAGTTCCTCCATCTCGCCGCCCTCGATGAAGGCCGAGATGTTGTCGTTGGCGTGGTACCTGCAATTGGCACCGACCAGGCGATAACGGATGCGCTCGGACGCGCTCAGGCGCGCCAGTTGCTCTTCGCTCTTGAAGATCGCAGGGCTGGATTTGGCAGGCATGGTCGGCGTTCCTTGCTTCATGCGATCGAGGGTAACCCAGCTCGGTCGCCGGGTGGGACGGGGGATGCGATGCCCGCACGAAGCACCCGGCCACCCAAGCTCGTAGACTCCGCGCGGTGAAAAGCCCTGCCCACATCACAGCTCCGGGGGTCACTGCCGACAAGCCGACACTGGCCCGCCTGCTCGATCACACGGCCGATGCGATCGAGGCGGTGCGCGCCGGGCGCTCGCTGACCGGGGCTCTGGCGCGCTGCCCGGCTGAGGTCAGGCCAGGCGTCCATGCCCTCAGCTCCCATGTGCTGCGGCGGCTGGGACAGGCCCTCGCCGCGCGGGAGTGGCTGGTGCCCAAGGCGCCTCCGAAGGGCGTCGATGCGCTGCTGCTGAGCGCCTTGGCACTGTCCTGGCCCGACGGCGAAGCACCGTACGCCGATCACACGCTGGTCGACCATGCGGTCACTGCTGCGCGCCGGCGCCACGCAGCCAGTGCCGCCTTCGTCAATGCCGTGCTGCGGCGCTTCCTGCGAGAGCAGCCGGCCGTGCTCGAGGCCGCACAGCGAACGTTGCCCGGGAAGTACAACCACCCCGACTGGTGGGTGGAACAACTGCAATCCGACTGGCCTGAGCACTGGCAGGCCCTGCTGGCAGCCAACGACCGACATCCGCCGATGACGCTGCGCGTCAATACCCGGCGCGTCAGCGTCTCCGCCTACCTGGCAAGACTGAGTGTCGCGGGCCTGCCGGGTCGGCCCATAGGTACACAGGGCGTGATGCTCAACACTCCATGCCCGGTGAGCCGCCTGCCGGGCTTCGCCGACGGCGATGTGTCGGTGCAGGATGCGGCGGCCCAACTCGCCGCACCCCTGCTGCTCGCGGGGGCCGCGCTGCCATCGGGCGCCCGCGTGCTCGATGCCTGTGCTGCGCCCGGCGGCAAGACGGCCCACCTGCTGGAACTGGCCGACCTGGACGTGCTGGCGCTCGACCACGATGCGGAGCGCCTGACCCGGGTTGGCGAGACGCTGGACCGGCTGCACTTGCACGCACGGATGCAGGCCGGCGATGCCAGCCAGCCTTCCACATGGTGGGACGGCAAGCCCTTCGACGCGATCCTGCTCGACGCGCCCTGCACCGCCTCGGGCATCGTGCGACGTCACCCGGACGTGCGCTGGCTGCGGCGACCCAGCGACGTGCCTGCACTGGCGGCCACCCAGGCCAGGCTGCTCGATGCGCTGTGGCCGCTGCTGAGTCCAGGGGGCCGCCTGCTCTACTCCACCTGTTCGGTATTCAAGGCCGAGGGCCAGGACCAGATCGATGCTTTTTTGCAACGCCAGAGCGATGCAAGTCGGGTCGTCGACCCTCCATCCCCGGGCCACCTGCTGCCACTGCCCGACAATCAACCACCTGCTGAAAACCCGGGATCAGCTGCCCGGGCCGACGGCTTTTTCTACGCCCTGCTGCAAAAAAACCAAGTCTGAGCCCCTCTGTGCACCGCTGCGCGACGGATTGCTGCCCCTCGAGGCCCGGTGCGTTGTTCGCCCGGTTCCTGTCGTTGTGGGCGACGTGCCTGCTGGCACTGACGCTGTGGATCGGATCTCTCCCCGCGCGGGCCGAGACGCCGGCACCCGAACTGAGCCAGTTCGCCGTGTCGCGCAACGAGGAGGGACTGCTCCTCGACTTCGCAGTCCGATTCGACCTGCCGCACAGCGTCGAGGATGCCCTCCTCAAGGGCGTGCCGCTTCATTTCGTCGCCGACGCCTCGCTGTTCCGGGAGCGCTGGTACTGGCGCGACCAGAGAGTGAACCGCGTGACACGCACCTGGCGCCTCGCCTACCAGCCGCTGACGCGAACCTACCGGGTGAGCTTCGGCGGCTTGAACCAGAGTTTCGACAGCCTCGCCGACGCCGTGGCCTCCGTGCGTCGCATGGGCCGCTGGAAGCTCACCGAGCCGGGTCAGATCGAAGAGGGCGAGCAGTACTACGTCGAGTTCAGCTACAAGCTCGACACCACCCTTTTGCCGCGCCCGATGCAGATCGGCATCGGCGGGCAGCCCGACTGGACCCTGCAGCTCGAAAAGACCCAGCGCGTCACCACGCCCTAGTGCCGATCGCATGAGCAGAACGGGTTCCCCCCTTGCACGCTCCCGCCGTGCGGGACCGCGCACCGCGCCGCGCTGGGGCCACCGGTGACCAAGGCCAACCGCTGGGCCTGGATCGTTTCGCTGGTGGCAGCCACCGGTGCCGGTCTGGTGCTGACTTTCCTGCTGTCGATCGCCACCAACAACCGCACGTTCTACGAGCGCCACTACACATGGCTC
This sequence comes from Rhizobacter sp., assembly GCA_017986065.1. Taxonomy (GTDB): domain Bacteria; phylum Pseudomonadota; class Gammaproteobacteria; order Burkholderiales; family Burkholderiaceae_C; genus PBB1. The sequence continues at coordinate 25,467 of JAGNWJ010000030.1, forward strand.
TTCTGGGTCAACATGGTGGTTGCCGGCCTGCTGGTTCTGGTCATCGGCATCGCTGCGGTGCGCCTGTTCGTGCGCGTGCAGCGCGGCAAGTTCGGCAGCCGGCTGCTGCTGAAGCTGGCCGCCATCTTTGCGCTGGTCGGGGTGCTGCCCGGCGTGCTCATCTACACCGTGAGCTACCAGTTCGTGTCGCGCGGCATCGAGAGCTGGTTCGACGTCAAGGTCGAGGGCGCACTCGATGCCGGCCTGGCCCTGGGCCGGGGCACGCTGGATGCGCAGGTCAACGAACTTGCCAACAAGACCCAGTTCGCAGCCGAACGGCTGGGTGAAAGCGCCGGCGAAGTACAGCCTCTGTCACTGGAGCGCCTGCGCGAGCAGCTGGCCGCCCAGGACGTCGCGATCGTCAACGGCATCGGTCAGGTGCTGCTGGCTGCCAATCGATCGGCAGCATTCCAGATGCCTGACAGGCCCGCGCTGTCGCTGCTGCGCAGCGCCCGCAGCGGCAGGGTGGCGGCGCAGCTCGAGGGCCTGGACGACGACGCCTCGGGCACCGGCACCGGAACCTCCAGCGGCGGGCCGGCCCGCATCCGTGCGCTGGCCATCCTGCCCAGCGCGGACATCGCCCTGGCGCAGCAGGAACGCTATCTCCTGGTCACGACACTGCTGCCAGCGGCGCTGGCCACCAATGCGCTGGCGGTGCAGGCGGCCTACCGCGAGTACCAGCAGCGCTCGCTGGCGCGCGAAGGGCTGCGCAAGATGTACATCGGCACGCTGACCCTGACGCTGATCCTTGCGGTGGTCGGGGCGCTGCTGCTGGCGGTGACGCTTTCCAACCAGCTGGCACGGCCACTGCTGCTGCTGGCCGAGGGCGTGCGCCAGGTGGCCAAGGGCGACCTGGGAGTCAAGCAGGTCTTCGATTCGCGCGACGAACTGGGCGGCCTGACGCGATCGTTCGCGGACATGACCGAGCAGCTTTCAGAGGCGCGCTCACTGGTGCAGCGCAGCGTGTCGCAGGTCGAGGGCGCTCGCGCCAACCTGCAGACCATCCTGGACAACCTGACCGCCGGCGTGATCGTGTTCGACCGCGACGGCCTCATCGATACCGTGAACCCGGGCGCGACGCGCATCCTGAAGCTGCCGCTGTCTGCCTACCGAGGACGCCGGCTCGACGAGGTGGCCGGCCTCGACGGATTCGCCGCTTCGGTGTGGCAGCGATTCGAACTGCATGCCGACAGCCTCGAAGCTGGCGAACGCGGCCACTGGCAGGAGGCTTTCGAACTGCAGACCGCTCCGAATCGCGACTCGCTGACGCTGCTGGTACGTGGCGCAGCCATGCCCCAGGGCGCGCGCCTGATGGTGTTCGACGACATCACCGAGGTGGTGTCCGCCCAGCGCATCGAGGCCTGGAGTGAAGTCGCACGCCGCCTCGCCCACGAGATCAAGAACCCGCTGACGCCGATACAGCTTTCGGCCGAGCGTCTGCAGCACAAGCTGTCGGCCAAGCTCGAGGGCGCCGACCAGGCCATGCTGGTGCGCTCCGTTGGCACCATCGTGACCCAGGTACAGGCGATGAAGACGCTGGTGAACGAATTCCGCGACTACGCGCGCCTGCCGGCGGCACAGCTCAAGCCGCTGGACCTCAACGCCCTCGTCAACGAGGTCCTCACGCTTTACGCAACCGCACAGGAGGCCGGCACGCTGGGCTTCGTGCCGGCACACGACCTGCCGCTGATCATCGGAGACCCGACCCAGCTGCGGCAAGTCATCCACAACCTGGTGCAAAACGCCCTGGACGCGGCCACCGATCCAGCCAACTCGCACACGCCGCCGCAGGTGCGCGTGCGAACCGAAGCAGGGCGCACTGATCAAGGCGCGGTGCGAGTCGTGAGGCTGCACGTCATCGACAACGGTCCCGGCTTTCCGGACAAGGTGCTCAAGCGCGCCTTCGAACCCTACGTCACCACCAAGTCCAAAGGCACCGGGCTGGGTCTGGCGGTCGTCAAGAAAATCGCAGATGAGCACGGCGCGCGCGTGCGCATCAGCAACCTCATATCAAGCGAAACCGAGGGTGGCGCGGGTGAGGACGCCATTCATGGCGCGCAAGTTTCGTTATCATTTTCGAAATTCGCGCCGGGAGACGCGCACACTGCGGCAGCGGCGAGCGATTCCGCCCCCGCACACTGAGGGTTCATGGCCACCATTCTTGTTGTTGATGACGAGCTCGGCATCCGGGCGCTGTTGTCAGAGATATTGACCGACGAAGGTCACTCCATCGAGCTCGCGGAAAACGCCGCGCAGGCCCGGGCAGCGCGTGAACGTGGTCAGCCTGATCTCGTTCTTCTCGACATCTGGATGCCCGACGTGGATGGCATCACGCTGCTGAAGGAATGGAATGCCAACGCCCTGCTGACGATGCCGGTCATCATGATGAGCGGTCACGGCACGATCGATACAGCCGTCGAAGCGACGAAGAACGGCGCGATGGCTTTCCTTGAAAAGCCGATCACGCTGCAAAAGCTGCTGCGAGCCGTCGAACAGGGTTTGGTGAAGCCGGCTGCGGCGGCGCGCGCGGCCACCAATGTGACAGCGCTGCGAGGCGACCTGGCACATGCCTCGGTGACCACTCACTCCAGCCACGTGGCGCTGGCCAGCCTGTCGATGACCGCAGGCCCGCAACCGGAGCAAAGTTTCGATCTCGACCGCCCATTGCGCGAGGCTCGCGATGCTTTCGAGAAGAGCTACTTCGAGTTCCACCTGGCCCAGGAGAACGGCAGCATGACGCGCGTCGCCGAGAAGACCGGGCTTGAACGCACCCA
>JAGNWJ010000106.1 GCA_017986065.1 Rhizobacter sp.
GGGCGACGGCGGTGCGAATCGGCAGCAGACGGGCGACGGCCTCGACCAGCGCGCGGATCGTCTCGAGCACGGGCCGCGACGCCGCCACCACCATGATGACGAAGACGAACAACGGTTCGGTGTACTGGCGCGATTCGGCGTAGTCGATGGCCTTCTGCCCGCCCTCCACCGCTGCCATGAACGCGATCAGGACGAACGCCCAGAACCCGAACACCACCTCGATCTCGCCCAGCAGGTGGAAGAGCCCCGCGTTGCGCGGGCTGCGGTGCGCCAGCCGCTCGAAGAACTTGACCGAGAACGTGTGGAGCAGCGCGATCGCGAAGATCACGGCTGCGATGAGTTCGATGGTGCTCATGGAATCCGGGGCTGGGGAAGCGCCGATCGCGCCTGAGCTGGGCCTGCAGCGCAGGACAGGATCGCGGCAAGATCGATGGAAGTTGCGAGTATCCGCGACGGCGTGCAGGCGCCCCGCAGCGCAAGCGCGCTAGAACCGCGAGTCGGCCGTCGCGAAGGCGGGGTCGATGTCCTCGGCGCGCGAAAAGACCGCGCGCGGATCGTCCTCGCCGCGCGGCCGGTGGCGCCGATCCCAGCCGAAGAAGCTCGCAACCTCGTCTCTGCGGATCAGCGTGTCGGACTCGCCGAGCGCCATCAGTTCCTGGGTGTAGGGTGCCTCGAACAGCAGGTAGCTCGCCAGCGCGGCACCACGCGCCTGCTTGCCTTGGCCCGACACGCCCACACCGCGGAGCAGCGCGCGCACCGCCTGCGGCAGGCTGCCCAGGTGGCGGGCCGCGATGTCGTCGAGCCGCTGGCTTGGCGCAATGACCAGCACATCGATCGCCTTCAGGCCGCTGTTGATGCGCGCTTCAGGGGTCATCAGTGACAGCGTCCGGTTGATGCGCTGGAGCCGTTCCACATCGACGGCGAGCGCGTCCAGGAAGATGCTGGACAGCGCATGACCGGCGATCTGCGCCAGGTTCGGGTACTCGTGGCTGGCGACGCGTCCCTCGATCGGCAATGCGGGCTCGTGCATTCGCCCGGCCCCGATGACGAGCACCCGCTCGGCACCGAGGTGCACCGCAGGCGAGATCGGCGCCGACTGCCGCATCGATCCGTCGCCGAAGTACTCGCGCCTGCCGTCGAGGCCGAGCTCGATGGCCGGGAACACGAACGGGATCGCCGACGAAGCCAGCAGGTGATCGATGGTGATCGATTGCCGCACCGCCACCCGCTGCGAGCGGTTCCACGGCGCGGTGTCCGCCAGCGTGTCGTAGAAGGTCGCATGCAGCCCCGAGCCGTAGCCCGACGCGCTCACGGCGAGCGCCTTCAGATGGCCTCCCCGCATCATGTCGTTGAGGCGATGCACCGGCACCAGATCGGCCAGCAGTTCGCGCAGCGGGCTGTTGTCGAGCATCGACTTCGGGCGGGCACGCCGCCAACGGGCCAGCACCCAACCGAGCGACAGCATCGTCAGCCAGCGCGCGCCGCTGCGGATCACGCCCAGCGAGTCGGCGAGGTACACCTGATCGGCGTGGAAGCCCGCCCATGTATCGACCAGCCGACCGACCGCGCCGTCGATGTCGTCGGAGCGGCAGGCCAGCGCCGCGGCGTTGATGGCGCCAGCGGAGGTGCCGGCGATCACGTCGAACGGGTTGCGACCGATGCCACAGCAGTCGCGGCGGATGCGCATCAGGGCCTTGAGCACGCCGACCTGATACGCGGCACGCGCACCCCCACCCGTCAGGATCAGGCCGGTGACGGGGGATGCGCCCATGGCGTCAGTCTGTCACGCCGGCGCAAGCCACGGCAGCGGATCAATGCGGTGTTAGCGGCGCATTCCCTCGCGGCTCAATGTGGGAGTTCCACGGGCACGACCGCCGCGCTCTCCGGGGGTCGATCAGGACACCCGCGGTGCAGTTCGAGGGGAACGGCAGACTGCCCTGCAACGAAGGCACCGAAATGGTGCGCTCAGAACCCTGCACAACGGCGAACCACCGTCGCCTCAGAACTCCATGTCGAGTTCCTCGATGTCCTCGTGTTCGCGCTTCGCGGCGGCGATCCATTCCTTCATCTCGGGCATCGCCATCACCGTGTCGCAATAGTGGGCCGACGTGCGATCGAGCTTGACGTGGTAGGTGCGGAAACGCGTCACCACCGGCGCGTACATCGCGTCGGCCATGCAGGGATGCTCCCCGAAGAGGAACGGCCCGCCGTACTGCGCGATGCACTCGCTCCAGATCGCGGTGATCCGCTCGATATCGCCTTCGGCGCGCGCCCAGACCTTGTAGCCCGGGAAGTCGCCCTTCAGGTTCATCGGCAAGGCCGAGCGCAGGCTGCTGAAGCCTGAATGCATTTCTCCGCAGATGGCCCGGCAGTGCGCCCGCGCGGCGATGTCGGCAGGCAGCAGGCCGGCCTTCGGCTTGATCTCGGCGAGGTACTCGCCGATGGCCAGCGTGTCCCACACCTTGATGCCGGCATGGGTCAGGCAGGGCACCAGGATCGACGGCGACAGCAGCAGGATTTCCTTGCGCGCACTGGCGTCGTCGGGCGAGACGATCACCTCGTCGAAATCGAGTCCGGCGAGCTTGGTCATCAGCCAGCCCCGAAGCGACCAGGACGAGTAGTTCTTGCTGCTCAGCGTCAGGCTGGCCGCGGCCGGCCCTTTTGGCGCAGCGCGCGCTGCACTCCGCTTGGGCTTCGCTGCCACGGCACTGCTGCTCGGACGGGTCTTCAATGCGGTGGCCATGGGCTCAGCTCCATTCGATCGTTATGCACCACAACGAGTGCAAGCGTTGTGCCAGTGCCTTCCATCACCCGGCGGGCGGAACATCCACGACATCGCGGTAATCGCCCGACCGACCGCTGCTGGCGCGGGAGTTGCAAGAGCAGCTGCATGCCCAGTTCATGGAGAGAGCGGATGATGTACGAGGCCTACCAGGCGCAGTCCGACCTGCTTTGGCCGTTGCGCACCTTCACCAAGGCTGCGCTCCCGATGCTCAAGGACCACACCTACGGCTGGAGCCGCCTGACGCCCAACCGGAAGCTCGCTGCCGCCTGGGAGGTGTTCGGGCTCAGCGAGATCACGCACCAGCGTCGGCCGTTCGCGATCGATGAGGTCGCGGTGACCGGTGTCGACGAGCCGGTGGCGATCACCGAGGAGATCACCCATGTCGCGTCGTTCGCGACGCTGCTGCATTTCAGGAAGGCCCGCCTCAACGACAACAGGCACCCCAAGGTGCTGATCGTGGCGCCGATGTCGGGCCACTTCGCGACGCTGCTGCGCGAGACGGTGCGCACCATGCTGGCGGACCACGACGTGTACATCACCGACTGGCACAACGCGCGCGACGTGCCACTCGAGCACGGCAAGTTCGGGCTCGACGAGTACACCGAGCACATCATCGACTTCCTCGCCATCATGGGCCCGGGTTCACACCTGATGGCGATCTGCCAGCCCTGCGTGTCGGCGCTGGCCGCCACGGCGGTGATGGCCGAAGACCATCACCCCGCCACGCCCGCCAGCCTCACGCTGATGGCCGGCCCGATCGACTGCCGCATCAGCCCGACCGCGGTCAACCAGCTCGCGGTTACCAAGCCGATCGAATGGTTCGAATCCAACCTGATCGGCCGCGTCCCGATGCGCTATCCGGGCGCCGGGCGGCGTGTCTACCCGGGCTTCGTGCAGCTGACCGCGTTCATGAGCATGAACAAGGACCGCCACATCAACTCCTTCAAGGAGCTGTACCAGCTGCTCGAGAAGCAGGAGGCCGAAGGCCTCGAAAAGGCCGAGGCCACGCGCACGTTCTACGAGGAGTATTTCGCGGTGGCAGACCTGCCGGCCGAGTTCTATCTGGAAACCGTGAAGGCGGTGTTCCAGGAATACGCCCTGCCGAAGGGCGAGCTCACCTACCGCGACCGCATCGTCAAGCCGTCAGCGATCCGCCGCACGGCACTGCTCACGGTCGAGGGCGAGCGCGACGACATCTGCGCGGTGGGCCAGACGCTGGCGGCGCACGATCTGTGCACCGGCCTGCGCGAGTACCTGAAGACTCACTACGTGCAGGCGGGCGTCGGCCACTATGGTGTGTTCAGCGGCCGACGCTGGAACCAGAACATCTACCCGGTGGTGCGCGAGTCGATCCACACCGCCGCGGCATCGCTCTGACAATCAGTACGCGTTGCCCGGCAGCTTGAACTTGGACACTTCACTGGCCAGGCCGATGGCCTGATCCTTCAGCGCGGCGGCCGCTGCAGCACTTTCCTCGACCAGGGCCGAGTTCTGCTGCGTCGTGCGGTCAAGCTCCTGCACCGAGGCACCGACCTGCAGGATGCCGGCGCTCTGCTCGCGGGCTGCGGTGGAGATCTCGCCCAGCAATGAACTCATGCGCTGGGCGTTGTCCACGATCTGATGCATGGTGTCGCCCGCGCCGCGCACGACCTTGGTGCCCGACTCGACCTTGGCCACGCTGGCTTCGATCAGAGTCTTGATTTCCTTGGCCGCCTGCGCGCTGCGCTGGGCCAGGCTGCGCACTTCGGACGCAACCACCGCGAAACCGCGGCCTTGCTCGCCGGCGCGCGCGGCCTCGACGGACGCATTCAGCGCCAGGATGTTGGTCTGGAAGGCGATGCCGTCGATCGTGCCGATGATCTCGCCGATCTTGCGTGACGAAGCCTGGATGTCCTGCATGGTGTTGACCATCTCGCCAATCACCGTGCCGCCGTGGTTCGCGACCGTCACGTTGCTCGTCGCAAGCTGAGCCGCTTCGGCGGTGTGGTCAGCAGTCAACCGCACGGTAGAGGAGATCTCCTCCATCGACGAAGCGCTTTCCTCGAGATTGGCGGCCGATTCTTCGGTGCGCTGCGACAGGTCGATCGAAGCCGCGGCGATTTCGGTGCTCGCATGGACGATTGATTCCGACGCGCCACGAACCTGCGTCACGATCGTGCGCAATGAAACCTGCATGTCGGCCAGCGAGAACATCAGGTGGGCAGCTTCATCACGACCCCACGGCTTCGGGGTGGTCGTGAGGTCGCCGGCGGTCATGGCCTCGAGGTGACGCTGCGTCTCGCGGATGCCGCCCTGCGTGACCAGGTAGAACGAATAGAACAGGTAGCCACCAAGCAGGACGAAGCCCAGCATCACGGAAGCCTCGACCATCAGCAGATGGGTCTCGTGCTCCACGCGATCTTGCAGCACGGTTTCCACGCGGTCGAAGAGCTTGACGTTCATCGCACCTTGGGTGCCGAGCACGGTGTGGCCCAGAGAGAGGAGCGCTTCCGGCGTGCCCTGCAGCTTGTCACCGAGCACCTGCGTCTTCAGGCCTTCCAGGAACGCATCGAACATGTCGTCGTTGTGCTCCATGCCGTAAGCCTGCTTCTCCGCTTCGGGCCTGCCGGCCACGCCATTCTGAAAGGACGCCTCATCGAAGCTGTCCAGCAATCGCTGGGTCGCATAGGTGACGGCCAGCCACTGGCGCCGCTCCGAACCCAGTTCGTTGGACTTGAGCGACAGCGCGCCGAGCGTCGCCAGTTGCGATGTGAATTCGGTCTGCTTCGGTCCCCACACCATCGCCTTGTTGATCAGGTGATACGACTCGGCGGCCGGGTCCAGGATCAAGCCGGAGGCATTGACGACTTCGGTGGACAGTTCGAGCGCAGCAGCGATTGCTTCGCTGTGGTCCTTGTAGGTGTCGTCGGGCGTGGCACCGACGGGTTTGGTGCGCAGGTCGGCCTGCAGTTGCTTGAAGGTATCGAAGGCCTTCTGCGTCCCGAAGGCCTCGCCCTTCTCGGACTGCTGGGCCTCGATGCGGGCCATGACAGCCGCCGCCTTCTGCTGCAGGTCGTCCAGCGAACCCTCGCCCAGCACCGCCGCGGTCCGGCGATCCTGTGCGATCTTGACCCACTCGAGCACGGGCCGGACGTACTCGGCGCCCTGCTGCTCGACTTTCGTCGCTTCGATCAGGCTCGTTTCCGTCTGCCAGTTCAGATAGAACAGCCCGAGCATCGGGATCAGGAAGGCGATCGAGACCCAGAGCGCCTTGGTCTTGAATTGCAGGGTGCGAAAGAGCTTCACGCCCGGCGACCAGATGCCCTGGTGGCGGAAGAATTCGAGTATTCCTTCCTTGGGCGCTGGCCGGCGCTGGGCCGAGCGATCAGGGATGGATGGTTTGGCGAGACTGGCAGCAGCAGTATTCATGGGCAGTTCCGTAAGCGGACAGGTCCAGGACAGTGGGTGCGGACTCGGATGTCGGGCCGCTACGCACCATTTCGGACGGTGTCAACGAAACTTGACCAGAACCTGAAGAACTTCTTCAGTCCGGCACCGCGCTAGAGGCCCGGCTGCTGCGCCGCGATGCGGGCCATGGCCACCTGGACATCACCGCACTGGGCGCGATGCCGCAGCGCGTGGTCCATCAGCACCAGCGCCAACATCGACTCGGCGATGGGCGTGGCGCGGATGCCGACGCACGGATCGTGGCGACCGAAGGTCTCCACCGTGACCGGCTGCCCCTGCATGTCGATCGACTGGCGGGGGCTGCGGATCGAGCTGGTGGGCTTGATCGCGATGGACACGGTGATGTCCTGCCCGGTCGAGATGCCCCCGAGCACCCCGCCGGCGTTGTTGCCCAGGAAGCCCGTCGGCGTCATCTCGTCACCGTGGGTGGTTCCGCGCTGCGTGACGCTGGCGAAGCCGGCGCCGATCTCGACGCCCTTGACGGCGTTGATGCCCATCATCGCGTGGGCGATGTCGGCGTCGAGCTTGTCGAACAGCGGCTCGCCCCACCCCACCGGCACGCCGTGGGCCGCCACCTCGATGCGAGCCCCGCACGAATCGCCTGCCTTGCGCAGTTCGTCCATGTAGTCCTCGAGCCGGGCGATGTCGCTGGCATTGGCAGCGAAGAACGGGTTGTTCGGCACGTGGTCGAGTGACTCGAACGGGATCGCGATGTCGCCGAGCTGCGACATGTGCCCGCTGAACGTGATGCCGTGGTGCTCGCGCAGCCACTTCTTCGCGACGGCGCCAGCGCCGACCATCGGCGCCGTCATGCGGGCCGACGAGCGGCCGCCACCGCGGGGATCGCGAATGCCGTACTTCTGCCAGTAGGTGTAGTCGGCATGGCCGGGGCGGAACGTCTGCAGGATGTTGCCGTAGTCCTTGCTGCGCTGGTCGGTGTTGCGGATCAGCAGGCAGATCGGCGTGC
>JAGNWJ010000107.1:0-5470 GCA_017986065.1 Rhizobacter sp.
CCCCGGGACGCAAGCTCCAAATCACCCCTCTTTCAGTCCCTTATCGAAGCATCGACAGCAGTCGTCGTTTTGATAATGAATCGAGCGTTGGCAAGGTGTCGGTCTGCCTGCCACCGCTGGATCGTGTTCATCACCTGAAGGAACTGTCATGGCCACTGCTGCCGCCACCGCCCCTGCTGCCGAAGCTGGTGATGCCCCCGCGCCCAAGAAGGGCAAGAAGAAGCTGATCATCATCATCGCGGCGGTGCTGCTGGTCGTCCTGGCCGGCGGTGGTGCGGCGGTCTACATGATGAAGCAGAAGGCCGCAGCCGCCGAAGCCGCCGCTGCCGAAGCCGAGGGCGAGGACGGCGAAGCGGCGCCGGCCAAGGACGCGCACGCCAAGAAGGATGAACACAAGGGCCCGCCGGTGTTCGTGCCGCTGGATCCATTCGTCGTCAACCTGGCCGATCGTGATTCCGAGCGCTACGCGCAGATCGGCATCACGCTGCAGGTCGATGACCCGAAGTTCGCCGATGAACTCAAGCTCTACCTGCCGGCGGTGCGCAACGGCATCCTGATGGTGCTGGCCCACAAGACGTCGAAGGAACTGCTCGAGCGCAGCGGCAAGGAAAGGCTGGCCGCCGAGATCATGCGCGAGGCCGTGCGCCCGATGGGCATCGAGATTGCCCTCGAGGATCCGGAAGCCGATGCGCAGCAGCACGAAGCGCCTGCCGATCCGGACGCCGAGGAAGCCCCCAAGCCGAAGAAGAAAAAGAAGAAGAAGGCCCCGGAAGTCCACAACCCGGTGACCGGCGTCAACTTCTCCAGCTTCATCATCCAGTGAGCGTGCGGCCGACATGAATCAGCAGATCCTGTCGCAAGACGAAGTCGATGCGCTGCTGCAGGGCATCACCGGCGAGAGCCAGAAGCTCGAAGCCGAGGACGTGCCGCAGGGCGGCATCCGCAACTACGACATTTCCAGCCAGGAACGGATCGTCCGTGGGCGCATGCCCACGATGGAGATCATCAGCGAGCGCTTTGCACGCAACATCCGCATCGGCCTGTTCAACATGATCCGCAAGAGCCCCGAGGTGTCGATCGGTGGCATCAAGGTGCAGAAGTACAGCGCCTTCCTGCGCGAGATCGTGGTGCCCACCAACTTCAACATCGTCAGCGTCAAGCCGCTGCGCGGCAGCGGGCTGATCGTGTGCGATCCGACGCTGGTGTTCGCGGTGATCGACGCGCTGTTCGGTGGCGCCGGCAAGTACCACACGCGCATCGAGGGCCGCGACTTCTCGCCGACCGAACTGCGCATCATCATGCGGCTGGTCGAGGTCATCACCACGGAATACAAGAAGGCCTGGGTCGGCATCTATCCGCTCGACCTCGAGTACCAGCGCTCGGAGATGCAGCCGCAGTTCGCGAACATCGCCACGCCCAGCGAGATCATGGTCGCGACCTCGTTCACGCTGGAGATCGGCGACTCGACCGGCACGATCCATTTCTGCATTCCGTACTCGACGCTGGAGCCGATCCGCGACGTGCTGTATTCGACGATGCAGGGCGACAGTGCCGAGCCCGACCGCCGCTGGGTCAACCTGATGAAGGAACAGATCCAGTCGGCCGAGGTGGAACTGGTGGCCGAACTGGCCACCGCACCGGCCACCGTCGAGCAGCTGCTGTCGTTCAAGGCCGGGGATTTCATCGAGCTCGACCTGCAGCCGGGCATCCAGGCGAAGGTCTGCGGCGTTCCGGTGCTGGAGTGCCATTACGGCATCTCGAACGGGCGCTACGCGCTGAAAGTCGATCAACTGTTGTCCAGCTCGAACATGGGCTGGCTGGGAGCGAACAATGTCTGACGAAGCGGCACAGCAAAAACAGGCCGAAGAGGATGCGATGGCCGCCGAATGGGCGGCGGCATTGGCCGAAGCGAAGCCCGAACCGGCGGCTGCTGGCGGGGATGACCCGTTCGGCGTTGGCGTGCAGACCACGGTCGATTCGGTCGCGCCGGCCAAGTTCGCCAACTTCTCCAGCGACAGTGGCGCGGTGGCGGGCAACGACATCAACATGATCCTGGACATCCCGGTGCAACTGACCGTGGAGCTGGGCCGCACCCGCATTCCGATCAAGCACATCCTCCAGTTGGCGCAGGGCTCGGTGGTCGAGCTCGAGGCGATGGCCGGCGAACCGATGGACGTGCTGGTCAACGGCTACCTGATCGCGCAGGGCGAGGTGGTGGTGGTCAACGACAAGTTCGGCATCCGCCTGACCGACATCGTCACGCCGAGCGAACGCATGCGGCGCCTGAGCCGCGGCAGCTGATGTCCGATCGCCTCGGCCTTCTTCGATGAACACCATGCCCCTGACATCGCTGCTGTGGTTCGTGGCGATCATCGTCCTGATCCCGCTGGCGCTGTGGCTGCTCAAGCGCACGCCGCTGGGTGGCGCCTCGGGCAACGTGATGCGCAGCATCGCGGCGCTGCCCCTGTCGACGTCGCAGCGCATCGTCACGGTCGAAGTCGGACACGGCGATCAGCGCCGCTGGCTGGTGCTGGGTGTCACGCCGCAAAGCATCACCACGCTGCACACGATGGAGCCTCCGGCCGAAACGCCGGGTGCCGTCACGCCAACCCAGTCGGGCGCTGCCGGTTCGTTCGCCAGCGTCCTGCAGCGCCTGCGCGCCGGCACCTCGGGAGCAGACCGTGCACCCTGACATGACGGCACGCAAGAGGGCCTCCTCGCGCTGCGCACGGGCCCTGCCGATGCTGGCACTGGCACTGCTGGCGCTCGCCGGCGGATCCGCTGTCGCGCAGAGCGCCGGCGCCAACCTGCCGCTGGTGATCGGGCAGGGCGCGCAGGGCACCAGCTATTCGGTACCGATCCAGACGCTGCTGTTCTTCACCGCGCTGAGCTTCCTGCCCGCGGTGCTGCTGCTGATGACCGGGTTCACGCGCATCGTCATCGTGCTCAGCCTGCTGCGGCAGGCGATGGGCACGCAGGCCGCACCGCCGAATCAGGTGATCGTCGGCCTGAGCCTGTTCCTGACCTTCTTCGTCATGGGGCCGACCATCGACCGCGTCTACGCCGAAGCCTACGAGCCGTTCAACACGAACCAGATCGCCTTCGACGAGGCGCTGCGGCGCGGCGAGGTGCCGATGCGCGAGTTCATGCTGAAGCAGACGCGCCAGGCCGATGTGATGCTGTTCGCGCGGCTGGCCAAGATCGACCCCGCGGTCAAGGCCGCCGAGGTTCCCTTCAAGGTGCTGGTGCCGGCCTTCGTGACCAGCGAATTGAAGAGCGCCTTCCAGATCGGCTTCCTGATCTTCGTCCCGTTCCTCGTGATCGACATGATCGTCGCCAGCGTGTTGATGAGTCTGGGGATGATGATGCTGAGTCCGGTGCTGGTGGCTTTGCCGTTCAAGCTGATGCTTTTCGTGCTGGCCGATGGATGGAACCTGCTGCTCGGCTCGCTCGCCGCCAGCTTCGCCTAGAAGAAAGCAGAGAAGGCTGACCGATGGATTCGCAACAAGTACTGACCTATGGACAGCAGGCCCTGCATCTGCTGCTGATGGTCTCGGCACCGGTGCTGCTGACGGTGCTCGGTGTCGGTCTGCTGGTCAGCATCTTCCAGGCGGCAACGCAGATCAACGAGCCGACGCTGTCGTTCGTGCCGAAGATCCTCGCCACGGTCGGGGTGCTGACCATCGTCGGTCCGTGGATGCTGACGACGCTGGTCGAATACCTGCAGCGCATGCTGCAGTCGATCCCTTCGGTCGTCGGCTAGCAACGGTGCCTCCACGCCTGTGGCGGGCCTTCCTCACTGAGACCGCAATGCCATGCTGACGTTCGACGAAGCGCAGGTCTGGGCCTGGGTGAGTCCGCTGCTGTGGCCCTTCATACGCGTGCTCGCCCTGTTCGGCGTGGTGCCGGTGATCGGCCAGCGCAGCGTGCCCGCCCGGGTGCGCGTGGCGCTGTCGTTCCTGATCGCGGTGGCTGTGCAGCCGTCGCTCCCGCCGATGCCGGTGGTGCCGCTCGACTCCGCGCAGGCTCTGATGCTGGTGCTGCAGCAGGTGCTGATCGGCTTGTCGATGGCCTTTGCGGTGCGCATCGTGTTCGCTGCGGTCGAGTTCGCCGGCGAGATCGGCGGGCTGCAGATGGGCCTCAACTTCGCGGGCTTCTTCGATCCTGCGACCAGCGGCCAGACCACCGCCATGAGCAATTTCTTCAGCGTGACGGTGAGCTGGCTGTTCATCGTCATCAACGGCCACCTGCTCCTGATCGCCGCGGTGGTGCAGAGCTTCGAGGCGTTTCCCGTCGGTGCCGAACCGTTCGCCTTCCTGCGCGCGACGCGGCCCGAGCTGTGGGGCGCCCAGATCTTCAGCCTGGGACTCTGGATCGCGCTGCCGCTGATCGCGATGCTGCTGTTCACCAACCTCGTGCTCGGCGTCATCGCCCGCGTGGCCCAGCAGATGAACATCTTCGCGATCGGCTTTCCGATCACGCTGACGGTCGGCCTGGTCGGTGTGCTGCTGACGCTGCCGCTGATGCAGCAGCCCTTCACCTCGGCGCTCGAGCAGATGCTTTCGATGTTCCAGTGACCGTCATCGCCCGGACGCAGCGTTGATCCACCAGAAAGAAGGCCCGAAGAGTCGAGAGACTCTCCGGGCCTGTCATCGAAGGAAGTCGGTTACTTGTAAAGCACCGACGGCAGCCACAGGCCGATGCCCGGAAACTGGTACAGCAGGATGATCGCGATGACCTGGATGCCCATGAACGGCAGCATGCCGGCGAAGATCTGGTTCAGCGTCACGTGCGGCGGGCTCACGCCCTTCAGGTAGAACGCGGCCATCGCCACCGGTGGGCTCAGGAATGCGGTCTGCAGGTTCAGCGCGACCAGCAGGCCGAAGAACAGCGGATCGACGCCGAAGTTGTCGAGCAGCGGGATGAAGATCGGCATGAAGATCACGATGATCTCGGTCCACTCGAGCGGCCAGCCGAGGATGAAGATGATCACCTGGCTCAGCACCAGGAACTCGGTCTTGGTGAGGTTCATGCCCAGCACCCAGTTCTCGACCAATTCCTGTCCGCCCAGCAGGGCGAACGCAGCGGAGAAGATCGACGAGCCCACGAACAGCCAGCACACCATGGCGGATGTCTTGGCGGTCAGGTAGACCGACTCGGTGATCACGCGCATGTTCAGCTGCTTGTAGGCCGCCGCCAGCACGAATCCGCCCAGGGCGCCGACAGCCGCCGCCTCGGTCGGAGTCGTCAGCCCGAACACGATCGATCCGAGCACCGCGAGGATCAGCACCAGCAGCGGAAAGAACGACGCCAGCAGCATCTTGAAGATCTCGAGCCGCGCATAACTCAGCAGTGCGTAGAACGCCAGCAGCGCAGCGCCGCTCGCGCCCAGGCCGATCCAGTACCCCGTCGAGGCCACGCGGGGCGTGCCCGCTGCGTCAGCAGCCGGGGCCGTCGATGCGCTGGCTCC
>JAGNWJ010000107.1:5570-7178 GCA_017986065.1 Rhizobacter sp.
AGCGCCAGGTGCAGGCTGTGGAACAGCTTCTCGATCAGGTTGGCCCGCTCGACGAGGTAGCCCATGAAGACGAACAGCGGGATGCTGATCAGCACATCGTTGGCCATCACCTTGTAGGCCGACTGCACCATCAGGTCGAGCGTCTTGTGGATGCTCTGGTCGTAGGCCCACCAGGTGAAGCCCATGCCCATGCCCATCAGCGTGAACGCGGTGGGAAAGCCGAGCATGATGGCCACCACCACGAGCGACAGCATCAGCAGGCCGATGTGGCCGTTGGTGATCTTGTCGGCGCTCAGCAGCATGTACAGCGCGCCGGCGCCGATGAGCGCCATCAGCGAGAAGCCGAACCACAGTTCCTTGCGGATCTTCATGCCCGGCTCCCGTGTTCCTTGGTCACGAGCACGTCGAGGGCCTGGATGTCCTCATCCTTCACGTGCACCATTTCCTTGAGCTTCTCGACGTCGACTTCCTCGACGTCGTGCTCGCGCGACGGCCATTCGCCATCCCGGATGCACACGGCGCAACGCAGCATCTCGACCACGCCCTGCAGCAGCAGCGCGCCGCCGGCGATCGGGATGATGAACTTGAACGGGTAGAGCGGCAGGGCATCGGCGGAGAAGGTCTGCTCGCGGATGGCCAGCGACTCCTGGGCGAAGTTCCAGCCCGCCCAGGTCAGCGCGACGATGCCCGGCAGGAAGAAGATGACATAGAGGATCAGGTCGAGCGTGGCCTGCGTGCGCGCCCTGAAGAATCCGTACAGCACGTCGCCGCGCACGTGCCCGTTCTTCGACAGCGTGTAGGCGCCGGCTGTCATGAACAGGGTCCCGTAAAGCATGATCTGGGCGTCGAGCACCCAGGCGTGCGGCTTGTTCAACGCGTAGCGCGAGAACACTTCCCAGCAGATCAGCGCGGTCAGCGCGACGACGGTCCAGGCGAAGAACTTGCCTATGAAGGTGGACAACCGGTCCACCGAGAGCATGAATGACTGCATTTCGACTCCTGCCACCGCGGGCGCGGTGCCCCCGATGATTCGTGCTCAAAGACAAGGGGCACCTCGCGGTGCCCCTTGTCGATCCCGTCGGGTCAGCCCTTCTTGGCGCCTGCCTTGAAGTAGTGGTTGTAAGCCATCTTGAAGTCGACCGTGTAATCGTTCTGCCACTGGCCCACGCGCTCGGCGAAGGCGCGCTGCGATTCCAGCACCTTCTTGAACAGGGGGTTCTCGGCCGCCTTCTTCTCGATGGTCTTGTCCCAGGCCTCGAGTTGCGCCTTCAACACCGCGTCCGGGGTCTTGTAGAACTTGACGCCGGCCTTCTTCAGCTCGATGTAGTCCTGCGAGTTGCGCTGCGCGGCCTTCCAGCTCATGTCGGCGCTGGCGGCCTGCACCGCGTACTCGATGATCGACTTCAGCTCGGTCGGCAGCGCGTCGAGCTTGGTCTTGTTGAACAGCACCTCGAACTGCTCGCCGCTCTGGTGGAAGCTCTGCAGCATGCAGTTCTTGACCACATCCGGGAAGCCGAGCAGGCGGTCGGAGCTGGCGTTGTTGAACTCGGCCGCATCGATCAGGCCGCGGTCCAGCGCCGGCACGATCTCGCCGCCGGGCAGCGGGTT